>CAZXBK010000066.1:0-21495 GCA_964638765.1 uncultured Synechococcus sp.
GGAAATGTCTCTCGGACGAGTGCGCCAAGATAACCCTCAAACTATTGCCATGCTTTTTATGGGTAGCGTCACCGAATATCTTTTCTTGTCTCAAATTGCGGCGACTTTACCCGAAAGAGAAGAATACATCGATTCTGCGGTGGAAATTTTATGGCGGAGTATTCGCCCTCTTGAAAATGAGGAGTAGCTTTGTGGGCGATCACTAAAAAAAAACGAAAAAAGAGCTTTACTCGATGAAGCTCTTTATTATCTCAAATTGCTGCGATGGTTATTGCAACTAGAAATAGCTCTCTTCCCAGCGATCGCCGAACACGATTTCCGATAAAGGCTTCCGTACCCGTGGTGACGATTCCCGTTCCCGTAATCCCTCATCATCAAGGCTGCCGAGCTCGTCAGGATAACCAACTGCTACAGCTGCCGCCGGCTCAAATCCAGCAGGGATTCCGTAGACTGCACGGGCTTTCTCCTTATCGAAGCCGCCCATCTGGTGAACCCGTAGTCCCATTGCTTCTGCCTGAATCGTTAAATTCGCTAAAGCTTGACCCACATCGTACAGTCCATAGGGATTCGGGTTATCATTGCGAGTAAATCGCTGTTTTCCAACAGAAATCATCAGGATATCGGCATTTTTTGCCCAGATTTGATTTCCCTCAACGATGCAATCTAGTAATTTTTGGTAAGCCGCAGCATCACGCTTCGTTGCCACGATAAATCGCCAAGGTTGTTCGTTAAAGCAAGAGGCTGCCCAGCGCGCCGCTTCGAGGAGACTGCCAAGTTTGTCCGCTTCTACAGGGCGATCGCCATCAAAAGCAAGCGTACTGTAGCGTTGACGTAGCAAATCATGGATCGGATAGTCCGTTTGGGCTGGTTTTTCCATAACAGATTGTGTGCAGGGTAATAATAGGTGTAGGGATTTCCCCTCCCCTAGGATACAAACTTCCTTCGTACGAATGGGCAAAGCACTTAAATTTACGACAGGCTAATGTATGGTTGCCTTCACCAGTAAAGCGGGACAGAATGTGCGTCAAATGGCAAAGCGACGACGCTGGCAGTCTTGGCGTGCCTTTGCGGGAGCACTATTGCTGCCACTGTTTGTGGTGTTTATGTTTCCGATTTTGGCGCTAGAGCTAGGATTCGTGATTGCGATCTCCCTCGTGGCGATCGCCGTTTTTGGTGCTATTGCTTTTGTCTTCCGCGGACTTGATCTTTGGGAAGCCGCTAACCGCGCTGATTTGGGCGCAAGGGCAGAGGAACAGGTTGCTGAAGTGCTAGAAGCTCTAGAGCCAGAAGGGTGGGAGTTTCACTATGGCATGAGATTAGAACAAGGGTTAGGCGACGCCGATGTGGTCTGTATTTCACCCCGTAAAAAAACCTATGTAATCGATGTCAAATCCCACAAAGGAACCGTGATTTTTCAAGACCATCGCCTACACCGTCGTATGGGTCGAACCATCTATCCCTTTAAAAAAGATTTTCTACAAATTGTGATGAAGCAAGCCCTACAGGTGCGCCAAAAAAAACAGTGGGATTTTGTTACCCCAATACTTGTTTTTACACGGGCACAATTAGCTGTCTCCCACAAAAAAATTCGTGGTGTTTATGTTATTTCCCAAGATAATTTAGTCGAGAAATTACAAGAATTAGGTTAAAGTGATTCGTCTTTAGATGTGATTTTGATGCAGTAAATCTAAAGATTATTGAGATATAAAAAACTATCTGAGACGATGAATTCGTGGGACTCTTGAGTCTTGTTTGGCAGACTTTGGACGATTTCATCACTCTGTTGAGTCTGCTCTTCCACTACAGTCGGTGTTTCCAAAATATCTTGGTCGAAGGGAAACAGAAAATGTCTAAAAGATTCTAGAAGTTGCATCGGTTTTAAGTCTCCAAAAAAAGAAGTATTGTTGCGGACGTTGATACTTTCTAGTATTCCGTTTGCTTAATTAACTTTCAGTGACTGCATCAACAGTGGAAGATGTTCCCTGTCAGATAAAAAAATGCGCGATATTACTGAGTTTTTCGAGGAAAATCGATTTTGATTGTGACTTTCCTCACAGTAGATTGCAAGATTTTACTGAGAAGACAATGGATGAACAAGCTGTGATTTTGACACTGCAACCAATTCTTCTGATTTCCCATGGGCAGTCCGGGCATTTTTTGAAATGTGATTGTGAGGGTTTAGTAAAGATCCGCTGAGGTATCGGCGATCGCCTTGTTTCTGCTTGAGATGATTGTGGAATTGCCATGTCCGGATAGTTGTGTGGAATTCCCATTTAGATTTGATGTTTTTTCGGGTTGATATTAAAGACTCTGTAAAGACTGAGATTTAGGCATAAAGTGTTGCGAGAGTAGTGGAAACATTTTTCCGACAAGTGTTATCAATAAGGTTGAGGCATCCGCATAGTTAAACCCACAAACCAGCATGTTCCAAGACTTTCAACTTTCCATTACGCATCTTGGGGAAAATCGCTATTTACTCCGCACTGAAAATATGGCGGCTGGTGTACCCGTAGCTGAGGAACAGGTGCAATGGGATGTGGAACATTGGCTGACGACCGCCCAAAATTTAATGAGTGATCCCCTCTCGCGTTTATTGCAGGGGACAGGTCGATTGAGTGCGCAAAATCGCTTAGTGACGCCGGATACTGATCTCGCTTCTCTGAGTATGACGGAAGTGCCCACTGTGGCCACGACACTAATGGAGTTCGGGCAGCAGCTCCACCAGGCTTTATTTTTCGGTAGTTTGCGGGACAGTTGGAGTAAAGCCCAGGCGATCGCCCACAATCAAAATCGTATTTTACGGCTGCGGTTAGGCTTTAAAGAAACACGTCTGTTTAGTTTGCCTTGGGAAGTCATTAATCGTATTGATACAACTGACGGTGAAATCGAAAGCCTAACGACGGGTATTGAAACTTGCTTTTCACGCTACAACAGCAAGATTCAAGGTTCGCCAGAATCGCTATCTATGGATGATGTGGCAGAACAAACCCTCAAAATTTTGATGGTGCTCGCTAGCCCCGCGGATCAACCCCGCCTTGAACTTGCCCAGGAGGCCGCCCATCTCCAAAGTGAGCTGGAAAAAGAGACTGTACCCGGTACGCCCCCCTTAGAGCTGACAATCCTCGACAATCCCGGACGGCAAGAACTAACGGAAATTTTAGAACAGGGACAATACCAAGTCTTTCACTATGCTGGCCATAGTAACCTCGGCAACTCTGGCGGCGATATTTATCTAGTCAATCGTGAGACTGGCTTAACAGAATCTGTGGCTGGCGACGATCTTGCAGGGCTACTAGCAAATAATGGTGTGCAGTTTGCGCTGTTTAATTCTTGTCATGGGGCGGATGGGATTGCTAACTATCAAGCGGAAAGCTCTACTGAAAATAATCTAGCTCAGGCATTAGTGCGGCGCGGTATTCCGGCGGTGCTCGCCATGTCTGCCCAAATCCCTGATCAAGTAGCACTAACTTTTACTCGGTTACTGTACCGCAACTTACATCAGGGCTATCCCATTGACTTTAGTTTGGGTCGGGTACGACAGGGCTTAATTTCGGCGTACGGTTCCCATCAACTGTATTGGGCATTACCGGTGCTCTACATGAACCCTACTTTCCATGGTTTATTGCAACACCGTCCTCTCAATCGTAAAGGATTGGCGGAGTTGATGCATCTTTCGGATTTTGAGCTGGCAACCCTATCGCCGGAAGATGAAGCCCGTTTGGCGATCGCCGATCTCCCTCAGTCAGACCATGATTTTCTGGCGGACGAATCGGACGAATCTCTGTTTGCACCGCCTAGCAATGCACCATCTGGTGGCAGTGAAGAAACAGCATTTATTAGAAATGTTTTGGCGGAAATTAGTTCTGATATCCAAGACATTAAACAAGATAAGCACACTCAACCGCTGGACCGCGAAGATGCAGCTCAACCGGGTGGTCTCGTTATTTTGCCCCGTGCTAATCGAGCAACTCAATTTGTACGGCGCTATCCTTGGCAAGTTGCTCTCGGTCTCACCGTGGCGATCGCCCTTGGGGGTGGCTTATTATGGCAAAATTTGCGGCAACGCTCCCTACAAGTTCCCCTCCAAACCACATCAATTCCCCAATCGGAAAACGTTGAACTCACTAACTTCAGTAATGAAACCCTGCTAGAACTCGCCCGCCAACGACAGGGAGATTGGTCACTGCTCTATCGCATTACCACCCATCTATTGGAGCAACAGGCACTACCCCAAGCTCGAGCGGTGCTGTATGAAATTGCTAATACCGATAGCGTCGATTTTGCCCAGTACAATTTTTTGCGGGGCCGCTATGCTTGGCAACTGATCTTGAAAGACTCAACTAATAATGTTGATGGCGCGAGCTTTGACGATGTGCGACGTTTCTGGTTGACGGCCTATGAAAACGACCCCCAGCAGCCCTACTATCTCCATGCTTCGGGCTTTGCCGACTATGCCGCCGGAGAATATGATGCTGCGTCTCAAACCTGGACGCAGGTTATTAACCAATCCGACTCGGACCCACCACTGCTTGCACAAGCCTATGCTGGTTTAGCATTAACGCTTTATCAAAATGCCCAAACCCAGTCTGGTGATATGAAACAAGATCTAGAAAGCAAAGCAACAAAATTGCGTGATAGCGCCTACAGTACCGATCCGGAAGGGGTGAGCATGGAAGCCCTTAGCCAAGATTGGTTGTGGTCGGAGGCGGCGATCGCCGCGTGGCAAGACCTCGGAGAGCTTGACTAATGTGTGCGATGTTGAGATCAGGTTTGAATTGAGTCACCAATAAAATAAGCTCGAAGTACCATCACCCCCGATACAATTGAAACAATCAGCATCACTATCGACGATCTAGAGTAAAGGTTGACTCCCAACAATCCTGATTTAGATCCACAATTCAGGGAAACAACAGCATCCATTTTTTCTCATCGAGTAATTTCCTGTGTGGCAACGCCTGAAAGAATTTAGTTGGAACTGGCGCGGTGTTCTTGTTACGACGCCAACCGTTGCCACATTTGTTTGGTTGCTGCGCCTGAGTGGTTTTCTTGAATTTGTTGAACTGGCCGCCTACGACCAGTTTGTCCGCTGGCAGCCTCCTGAATCTGTCGATGAGCGGGTTGTGATCGTTGGTATTGAAGCCGGTAATACGACTCAATCTGATGCTGTCTTTGCGGAATTACTCGGCAAGCTACAGACGATGGAGCCTCGCCTCATTGGGCTAGATATTTATCGCGATGTTCCTGTCGATCCCGGCCATGACGACTTGGTGGCGATTTTTCAGGAATATGACAATATTTACGGCATTGAAAAGATGGTCGGTGAAACGTCGGCCGAAACTGTGCCCCCTCCAAAAGCCCTCGCTGAGAAAAATCAAATTGGCTTTAATGATCTCGTGACTGATGCCGATGCGCGGATTCGGCGATCGCTCCTCACTGTCGATGATGAAACAGGCCAAGATCATTTCGCTCTGAGTCTTATTTTGGCAGGACGATATTTAGAACAGGAACAGGTTTCCATTAGTGCGGCGGAGGGAACGGGATGGTACCAACTGGGAGATGTTGTTTTAGAGCCTCTCAATGCCAACAGCGGTGCCTATGCAGGTATTGATAACGGTGGCTATCAAATTTTGATCAACTACCGTGGCGCAACCAATACTTTTGATCAGGTCTCTATGGCGGATGTCTTATCGGACAAAGTTGATCCCCATCTATTTACTGACCGCATCGTACTGATCGGTGATGTAACAGAGGTTAATAAAGATTTATTCCCTGTCCCCTATACACTCACAGCGAAGCAGCGGATGCCGGGTGTGAAAATCCATGCCCATATGACCAGCCAAATTTTAAGTGCGGTGCTCGATGGTCGCCCACTCATGCGCAGTTGGTCGGAGTTTAAAGAAAATCTTTTGATTCTTTTCTGGACTGGTGTTGGTGCTTCCTTGGCATGGGGTTTGAGAAATACTGGACAGGGTAAGGCTTGGTCGTGGGAAAGACTTGTGGGTCTAGGGATAACGGTCGTGATTTTGGTGGCGAGTACCTATGGCGCCAACGCTTCGGGCTTATGGTTGCCAGTGATTGCGCCGGGCTTGGGTTTATCTCTATCGGCGATCGCCATTACAGCTTATATTGCGCGGTCTGCGGGAGAAATTCGGAATACCTTTGGGCGTTATCTCAGTGATGAAATTGTCTCGACTCTCCTTGAAAGTCCGGAGGGCTTAAGACTGGGTGGTGAACGGCGGACGATCACCATTCTTACTTCTGATCTGCGGGGCTTTACCGGAATTTCAGAGCGCCTCGATCCGGAGGAGGTAGTCAAATTACTCAACCTTTATCTGAGTGACATGGCCGATGTGATTACGGACTACATGGGCACAATTGATGAGTTTATGGGGGACGGCATTCTTGTTCTGTTTGGTGCGCCTTTACCCCGTCCCGATGACCCTGAACGGGCGATCGCCTGTGCCATTGCGATGCAGCTGGCCTTGAGTTCGGTCAATGAAAAAATTGCGACTTTTGGTTTAGCGCCTTTTGAAATGGGTATTGGTATCAATACAGGGGAAGTGGTTGTCGGCAATATCGGTTCAGAAAAGCGTGCCAAATATGGCGTTGTCGGGAGTCAAGTAAATCTCACCTATCGCATCGAATCCTATACAACGGGCGGCCAAATTTTAATTTCTGAGCGCACCTACGAAATGCTCAAAGATGTCCTTGAGATCCGTGGCACGCAGCAAGTTTCGCCGAAGGGGGTCAAAACGGCCATCACAATCTACGAAGTGTCGGGCATCAAGGGTAAATACAATTTGCGGCTCCCCGAAATCATCGAAGAATTTTACGAGCTACCGGAGGCGATCGCCGTGGAATTTTCGGTACTGAAGGGTAAAGATATCGTCGAAACCAGACAAATAGCTCACCTTACTCGCTTAGCAGAACGGGAAGCGGTGTTGCGTCTGGACGGTGATATTGGGTCAGTCATGCCGGAAATTTTATGGAATCTCAAACTCAACTTGTTACAGCCAGATAGTGAGGACTTAGGGGATGATTTCTATGCCAAGGTGGTGGCAAATCCTGATCTAGCGGCTCCCTATTTCCAAATCCGATTTACTATGCGCCCACCGTTAATTCACAGTCAGTTTAACCAAGCTTATGACAATGCCCAAAAGGTGGCAGAGATGGCAACCTCATCCCAGTAAACAACGAAAATTCTTAAGCTCAAACTTCGGAAACTATTTGGCGATCGCCTCTAGGGCCGCCTCCATTGCTTGACGTTGTTCTGCATCGTAGCCCCATTTTTGATGGAAAGTGGCGTACTTTCCCTTTTCTGTTTGGAGTGCCGTGATGAGTGCCTGTCGTTCTTGCTCGAAAGGATTGTCGTCTGTGCCGTCGAGCAAAGTTTTCAACAATTGAATCGAGCGTCTTTGTACTTGTTTGGAGCCTGCCTGTTGTTGCAAATCATTATTCCGTCCGTGGGCGATCGCCATTGCGGTGGACATGGCTAAATTTTTCACGACAATTTCACTAATCTCTGACGCTGTGGCGCGAAATGCCTCAAAAAAAGTATCAGGAATCTGATCCGCTAGAGGACTACCTCCCGTGAGATAGGCGACAAAAAAGCCCCTCACCCCATTACGACTTGTCAGCAAGCTGGTGAGATCGGCCACGACTTTTTCGTCAGAAAAGGCTTGGCTTTCCACTTGACCTAACCATTGCTGCGTAAAGGCGATCGCCTCTTGAAAGGACAATTTCTGAAGATCTGGTGATGTATTGGTCGTCATAATCAAACAAAAAAAGATGAGTGCTAAATAAATTGTAAGTTTTTCAATTTGGTATGTTCAGCTTGCGCCCAGCCGCAAACGATTACCGTCAGGATCAGTGAGGTGAACTTCTTTACCCCAAGGCTGCTCGATGATGTCTGCTCCAAATTCGGTGGCGATCGCCTCAAGATTTTCGACATAGCCATAAACGAGGGTGTTGGGTCGAGCGTCCCCTTGATGTTCCGACAAATGCAGCGCAATCGCACCACACCGCAAAAACATATAAAGCGGAAAACCTGGTTCAAACTGATGTTCCCCCTCCACAACAAATCCTAACCGGGCGTACCATTTTGCTGATTCGCGGGCATTGGAAACAAAAAAGATAGGGATGAGAGCTTTGACCATTACTTAATCGCTCCACAGTTGATTTGCCATAAACCCAACTTAGTTCACCGCCGATGTCGTCAAATCCTGTAGCTGCTGACTTGCCGTTTGAATTGCTTGAACACTGCCGGGATTAACTAGGCCGTAGTAATCGAAAGTGTAAACACGGTCATTTTTAACCGCATCCAGCTCACTCCAAAAAGGTGCGGATTTTAGTTCGGCGATCGCCCCATCTCCCACATCGACGAGTAAGAGCATTTCAGGATTTGCCTCAAGGATTTTTTCTGGTGAAAGAGTGATGTAGCCTTGCTGGGGACTGTTACCTTGCAGCTCAGCAACAAGGTTATTCACCGCAAACTGTTGCAGTAGATCGCCTGCCCAACTGTTACGATTAGGAGCCATGATTGGCTGGTTACTCACAAGTACGATCGCCGAATCGGTTGCTTGAGGCTCATCCGGCAAGAAACTGGCATATTCCGTGAGTAAAGGTTCTGGATCTGCACCAATTTTTTCAGCTAATGTCCGAGTCAATTCTTCCAGCGATCGCCAATCGGGTACTTCTGCCGCCATCGTTTCAATGCCCACTTCATCCAGCTTTTTAAGGACTTGATCATGGAAGCCCACTGCGCCAATTACCAAATCAGGTTTAAGGGCAACAATTTTTTCGAGATTCGGCGGTGTACGTCCTTCGCTGACTTTAGGCAGTTCACTAAAATTCGGGTCTTGGGCAATCAGACGACTCCCGGAAACACCAACCAACGAACTTTCATCGAGGCGATAGAGGATATCAGCAGACAAAGAAGTTAAGGCAACCACTTTGGTTTTTGTGGCAGGGTTCTCTGCGGTTGTAGTCGTTTCAGCCGTTTCGCTAGTTGCTGGAATGTTTGCATTGGGAGCTTGGGCACAGCCAACGGTTAGCGATAGTAGTAAAAGGCCGATGGTGAGTTTTGATTTTAGAGGCAGCATGATTTTGTAATTGGAGATGGTTCGGACGACAAGTAAAGATCAAAAATTTCCCGATTCCATGGTTTTGGCGCAATTAGGAAATAATGTTGCGAAAGGTTGTTTGGTAGATTATTGAACCTATCGAAACCCCTTCCGCTCTTCGAGCACCTTCCCCAAGGAAGGAAGGCAATCGGCTGAAAAATTATTCGGCAGTTTTGGGCTTAGGCTCCAGCAAACTCACAAGATGGCCTTGGGGACTACGAACCGCCGCCACTTTGCCGAAGGAAGGTTCGCGCACACGGCCTTCTAAGTTGCCACCGAGGGCTTCAAGGTCGGCGATCGCCTGATGCACATCATCAACGCTAAAACTCAAAATGGGAGAGCTACCCGTTTCCGGTGCTTCGTTGGTGCCGTGGAAGGCGATCGTTGCCCCATCAACCTCGATTTCTCCCCAGCCGGGTGAGGCAACCTTGACGGGTAAACCGAGGCCTTCACTATAAAATTTCACTGCTGCGGGCACGTCTTGCACCATCAGCATAATGTGTCTAAATTGAGCTGCCATCGTTGTTGTATCTCCTAGAGAATTAAATAAAAAATCAATTGCAGTGCATGGGCTACCAACGGGTTTTCCACCGATAACCTATGTCGTTAAGATCTTAGAATTTCCAAGTTAAACCTGCCCGGAAACTGATACCGGGTTGGGCAAAGCGGCTGATATCTTCCGGTTCTGCCGCGTTAACTAGTTCCTGCACATCGGAATACTGGAAATATTCAGTATTGAAGAGATTGAAGATCCCAAGGTTGAGTGTCAAGTCTTCATTGATGTTGTAATACCCCAGCAAATCTACTGTCGTATAAGCCTCTGGCGTAAACGCATCATCAGGGCGATCGTCCCGTAGACGAGGTTCTCCCACAAAAGATGCCACCAACTCAGTACCCCAGTGATCGCCTTTGCCTGTGTAACGCAAACCCAAAACAGCTCTAATCGGGTCAACGCTTTCTAGAGGCTGATCGGCATCTAGATCATCACCGACAGTCCAGCCAAGACTACCGAGTACACTAAAGCCATGATCTGCTTGTCCGAAGCGATATTCCCCCGCTAGTTCTAGACCATAGGTGCGGGCATCGTTAATATTTTGCGATTGGAATAAATTAATCGGTGAAAAGGCCACCCCCGGAATTCCCGTCGGCTGTCCCGTTGCCGCATCCACTTCGACCCCAGCACTGGCAAAGGTTTCAATAAAGTCATCGTACTTTGTATAAAAACCCGTCAAGCTGAAATTACCCCGTTCAAATTCACTCCGAAGACCCAGCTCAAAGGTATTGCTTGTTTCTGGTTTTAGCTCTGGGTTGGAGAGGGTTTTATAACGGAAAAATGGACTGTTTAAATTGGTAAAGCCCGCATTAATTTCACTGTAGAGAGGCGATCGAAAACCCCGTGCATAACGCCCCACAAGGGCAACATTAGGAGAGGCTTCCCACACAAAACCCAGGTTTGGCGACAGGGAACTATCGTTAAAATCCGCAGCCTGAGCTTCGGGACTATTATTTTCAAACAACTCATCGGAGGTAACATCTAGGTTGTAACTGTCATAACGCAGACCACCCAGCAAGGTGAAACTGTCGGATAATGCCAACTCATTTTGCCAAAAGACCCCAAACCGCAAGGTATCAGCATCGGGAAAATCTTTTACCGGAAAACTATCAGCTCCCACTTGATTGGTTGTGCTGATCACATTACCGGCGGCATCAAGGGTCGTTTCACTACCATCTCTAATGCGTTCGTTGCGGGTATTCGATAAATCAAAACCGTAAGTGGCAACATTGCGAGCAGAGCCAATATTGAAGCTACTTTGCAATTGCACATCCGTACCAAGCACCTCGTCTGTAAATAAATTGTCGAGGTTACGTCTACGACTTAGACTCTGGTCTGGCAGAGCAAAATCCTGAAAGCGAAATTCGTCTGTACCTGAATCTTGGTAGTAGAACTGAAGACGAGCAGCATCGAGAAAACCACCCTCTTCTTTAGGATTGTCGTAACGATAGGCAAGGCTATAGCGATTACGGAAGAAATTGGTTTCTGTGCGTTCATCTTGCCCAAGAAATCCTCGCGGCCCTAGTAGATTTGCGGCAATGATCGGGGCGACTTGATAGTTAATGTCACTGCTAAACAGTTCAGTGGTAAAGGCTAAGGTCGAAGCGTCGTTGATGTTGTAGTTAATTTTGCCGAGGAAATTATTGCGGTTGGTGTAAAGGTCATCGACAAAATCGTTATCGCCGGGAACCCTTGCTTCATAGGCATCAAGGCGGGTGTAGCCGAGCAGAAAGTCCACATCATCGACAGCAAATGCAGTAACGCCAGAGTTTAACCAGCCCTTATCAACGCTATCAATACTCGTAGACAGACGGGTTACCCAATCTTGATCAGGTTTTTTATCCAGTAAATCTCGCGGTTCAATGGTGCGGAAATTCACCACACCGCCGAGAGCATCACTACCAAACAAAGAAGAAGCAGGACCACGACCAATTTCAATTTGCTGGAAGCTTTCTGGGTCAACGTAGTTTCGACCAAGGGAAGGCGTGCCAAATTCAAATTGTGTCGGTAAACGAATGCCATCCGTTAAAAGCAAAACGCGATTGCCACCGAGACCACGAATGCGGACATCTTGCAAACCATAGCGACGGTCATTACCGACAGACACGTTCGGCTCGTAACGGACAACATCCCGCAAATCTTGGCTCAGAGTGCGGTCTAGATCATCGCTATCAATGACGCTGACAGAATTGGGAGTGAGAGAAACAGGACGGGGCGATCGCGTGCCGAGAATAGTGATTTCTTGGTCGGCAATAATTAAGTCACTGGGATTGAGGACATAAGCGAGAAAGCTAGAGCGGATCGACACTTCCGTGGTCGGCGGTGCACCATCACCCATCACGCGAACTTCGAGGCTGTCATCCGTTAACTGAATCACACTAACTTCGAGGATATCGACAGTAGGATTCGCGACAACAAAACGATCGCCGTCTGGTAATGCAAGGACAGCTCTTTCGATGGTGGTAATAAAATCATTGCCGTCGCGCTGAAATTTACTGGCATCAATATCGAGGGGTTCGCCATCACTCGTCTCTAGAACAATTTCATAGCCGCCGTCCCAAGGCTCAAAGCTAACTTCAGTAATAGTTTGGCTATTTTCTGCTTGGGCAATTAACGCATTAGGAGAAGTAGTAGGGGAGGCGATCGCCCCACCTGTGGCAGCAAGAATTGGTACGCCACAGAGGAGGCTTAGGGAAAGCCGCGAGGAAAAAGATTTCATTGTTTTGATTTAAATGTGAATGTCGAGTTGAGATTGAAAAATTCGGATCAGTTGGCGCTAATCCTAGGCGGGTGAAAGGATGCAAACCTGAAGACCGACGGGGGTTTCAATGGGTACCGCTTCTACACCAAAGCCGAGACGGAGATTTTCTGGGGTGACCACGGTCTCAGGTGTACCGAGGGCAAAAAGTTTACCTTGCCGAATCATGGCGATGCGATCGCTATAACGGGTGGCAAGATTTAGCTCGTGGAGCACGGTAATGACGGTTAGGTTTTGGTCATGGTTTAAGGTTTTGAGGAGTTCTAAAAGTTCTAGTTGGTAGTGCACATCGAGGAATGTGGTCGGCTCATCCAGCACCAAAATTTTTGGGTCTTGGGCAAGGGCTAACGCTAAGAAAGCCCGTTGTCGTTCACCGCCCGACAGTTGCGTCACTGGGCGATCGCCGTACTCAGACAAATTGGTTTGCTCTAATGCCCAACTAATTTGCGCTTGATCGGCTGAGTTTAATTCCCATTGCCACCAATCCTGATGGGGCGATCGCCCTAAACCGACTAATTGACGCACGGTTAATCCCGTAGGAACTGCCGACTGTTGCGGCAAAATGGCAAGTTCTTTAGCAACTTCGTGGGGCGATCGCCTGTTAATCGCTTTTCCATCAAGGTGAATGACTCCTGATTGGGGTTGCAGAATGCGGCACAACAAGCGCAGTAATGTCGATTTTCCTGAGCCATTTGCCCCAACCAAAGTGAGCCATTCTCCTTGCCGAACTGTGAGATTGATATCCTGCACAACGGGCTTTTTGTTGTAGCCACCTGTGAGATTTTTGGCAGCGAGTACGGGACGTTGATCGGTTTCAGCAGATAAGGCGATCGCCTCCGGTGAGGTATTCATGGGCGACCTCCCAAACCACGACGGTAGAGTAAAAAGATAAATAAAGGTGAGCCGAGTAAAGCCGTTACCGCACCGACGGGCAATTCCACTGTGCCAGACCGCGATAGTAAATCTGCCAGCACCAACATCCAAGCACCTGCCAGGGTGGATAGAGGCAACACCCACCGATAATCAGAACCAACTAGCAACCGGATGCCGTGGGGGACAACGAGACCCACAAAGCCGATAAGTCCAGCAATACTCACAGCGCTAGCCGCTAACAAACTTGCCGTCATGCCGATAATGATGCGGGAACGGGTTAAAGAAATGCCTAAACCGACCGCCATATCGTCGCCGAGATTGAGCAAATTTAAGGGGCGACCCAACAAACAACCGACTAGCAGCGCAACAGCAACATAGGGGGCAACCATCTGAATATCACTCCAGCCGCGACCATTTAAACTGCCGACGAGCCAATTTAAAGCCGCCTGAATGCGACCATCATCTGCCATGAGCAACAAAGTGGTTTGAATCGCGCCAAACAGCGAACTTACCGCAACCCCGGCTAAGACCAAACGATCTACGGCCAAGCTACCGCCGACATAACCTAAGCAATACACCACCACCGCCGTAATGAGAGCACCCAGCCATGCCCCCAGCGGAATCCAAGCGGCAAATACATTGAGGGTAATAAAGGCGATCGCCACTAGACCTGCCCCAGCCGCAATACCGAGAATAAACGGATCGGCGAGGCCATTGCGGAGGAGACCCTGGAGTAATGCCCCCGAAAGCCCAAGCGCTGCTCCGACGACTAAAGCCACAGCGATGCGAGGTAAGCGAAGATCCCAAATTATCGTTTGATAGAGTGGGTCACCTTGGTGCTGCAAAGCCTGCCAAAGCTGGCTAGTATTGAGCGGCACAGCCCCTTGGCACAACGCCAATATGCTGGAAATAAAGACCAAACCGAGCATCAAACACAACACCGTCACACTACGATTTTGTGAAAAACGCTGGGAAAAGCCCCGAAGACTAATCACCATAGGAATTTAAAAAGAAATATTAAAAGGAAATAAATGTATCGATGATTTTTTGCAGTTAACGCCTTCATTTCAATGGAGCTTGAAAATTTCGATCCACCTAAATACCCATTGGTAAGGGGGACTTTAAATTATTTGCGAATGCATCAAAAAAAATTGCAAATGATTGGCAAGATTAGAAATCGCTGCGTAACATAAAAATCATCGATGTGAATGTCGATACTTGAGGGCAAGTTGGCGCTTGTCCTTTTTTCTTTGGCCAGAAATTGGGATGGCAACAAAGAAACGATACAGATTTTGCAATTGCTTGGATCGCCTCGGGCACAATGTTTTTTAAGCATTATTCATTCTCCGGTGATGCAGACACAGGCGGGGCTACAGGCGTTGGTGCTGGTGCCGGAGCCGGAGCAGCCACTGGTTTAGGTGCTGGTGCTGGTGGTGCAACGGGTGCAGCTACAGGAGCAGGTTTGGGAGCTGGGGGCGGGGCAGCAACTGGCTGAGGAGCAGGAGTGGGTGTTGTCACCTGAGGAGCTGGTGTCGGAGTTGGCTCAGGAGCAACTTTAGGCGTGGCGGCAGGCACAGGTTGAGAAACTGGCGCGGGCACAATCGATTCTGGTAGCGCAACTTCAGCGGGCTGTGTGGGTTGAGATGTGGGTTCTGGTGTCGGCGATCGCCCAAGATTTGGTGGTTCTTGCGCAGTCGTGGCGCTTGTCGTATTCGTACTTGGTTGTGGCTGCGATGCCGCAGGTTTAGAGACAGTAGGTTTTGGTGCAGTGGCAGCATTATTTTGCTGTTGTTGCCGTCGTATTTCATTTTGACGCTGGAAAGCCGATCCTTTTTCTTCGTAGGTCACTTGCACATTACGACGCACACCGTTACCGGGAACTGTGCCGGGTGCAAATCGCCATTGACTTAGGGTTTTCAGAGTTTGGCGATCAACTGCTGGGTCACCGCTCGACTGACGCAAGCGCACTTCCACTGTGCCGTCAGGACGGATTTTCATATCCACCTTCGCAGCGGTTTCCGTACCTTGATAATCTGGCTTCGGGCAACTCAGACAGGTTGGCTCCTGAGCTGTTTTCTTTTGAGGTTTAGTTGCTGGCGCAGTTGCATTGACCGCGTTACCCGGTTTTGTCTCTCCTTCAATACCGTTCCCAGTACCATCAACCATGCCGCTAGGATCACCGTCGATATCGCCATCACCACGGGTTGTTCGACCTAAACCTTGGCCATCCTCTTCACCGTCTTGGCCGATAACGCCAAACGATCCTTCTCCAGATTTTTGGCCTGCTTCGAGATCGCCCGCTTCATCACCTGCCGTCGTTGCATTGGCTGGAGTAATTTCTTGATCATTAGCAGTTGCTGATTCTTCAGTTTGTGGTTTATCAGCATATTTGGGAGCGGGATTTTTTTCGGGGAGAGCGGCGATCGCCGTCGTTTGGGGAGCAACATTCGACGCAGAATTTTGAACAATAGCTTCTTGGGATTCTGGCTCAACAATCTCTTCTTCTGGTGCAATCTCGTCCTCTGGCACGTCGGTAATCACAAATTCGAGATCTTCAATTTCCGATATTTGCGGAGTCACTTCCACAGTGAGCAAATCACGAAAAAATGAGACAGGCGAACTCATCACCCAACCATGCAATAGGGTCGAGGCGATCGCGCTATTGACGAGCAAAATCTTGAGGAATTTATCATCCCGTTGTCGCTGTTGTTCGAGAAGATCTGAAGTATTCATAGCTGCTCAATTAGATACAAAAAAGCTGGAAATCAATAATCAAAATTCGTCTGAGGCTCTAGTTACGTTTGGTGGCGATCGCCAACTTTGCCCCTTCCACCTGCCGCACTTGGTCAATAATGGCAATCACTTTGTCATGGGTTACTTGTCCGTCGGCATTGAGCACTACCACGAGATTCGAGTTCTCTTCAGCGAGGGCAATAATTTCGTCCTGAAAATCATCCATCGACACAGACGCTTTGTTGAGATAAACCTGACCTGCCGCATCGAGGGTGACTGTCGCCTTAACCGACTCTTGGGGCTGAGAGGTTTCCGCTTTTGGGAGATTGACGCTTAATGCTTCAAAACGACCCAAAAAGAGCGTTGACATAATGAAAAAGGTCAAAATCGCGAAGATAATGTCGATCATCGGCACGATATTAATTTGTGGTGGCAAATCCGGCTCATCAATGATGTGACGTCGCATAGTTCGTCTCCATCGAATTAGCTTTTGGTTCATGTAATGTGCGGCGATGGAAACGGCGATGCACAAGTTCTAGTTCCGCTGTGTATTCCTGAAATAGAGCCAGTTGGCGCAGATAAAACCCACGGCAAATATTGGCAAAAAACAATGTAAAAACCGCGACCACTAACCCAAAAGCCGTTGAGGTTAGGGCTTCGCTAATACCCGATGTCACGCCTGCACTTTCTGCGCCGCCGATACTACCGAGGTCAATCGAACCGAAAGATTGAATCAAACCTAAAACAGTCCCCAACAAACCTAAAAGCGGCGCAAGGGCAATAATCGTATCGAAAATATTGCTAAATCGTTTAATGACAGGAATTTCTGCTTGAATTGCCCCACTTATCGCCAACTCCAGCTCATCTGGTTCGGCATCCTCTAGGGCGATCGCCGCCAGAAAAATACGAGCAAGGGGTAAATTCAAATGACGTTTTAGCCGCTGTTGCGCCAACTCTGGATCGTGGCGATAGGCCTTGAGCACTTCTTTGGCGACCTTTGCCTGCCGTCGATTAACGCGATACCAAAACACGCCCCGCTCAATCACAAGGGCGATCGCCACCACTGAAAATATCAAAAGTGGCACCGCAACAATGCCCGCTGTCGCGAGGAGTTCACCAAACCTCTGCATAATATCGACCTCCAAAGATAGGATTTCTACGATCCCAATATTGAGAATTATTCTTATTACAGAACAAACCGAATATATCTTTCTTGATAATTAAAGTCAATAAGAAAATCCGTATTATTGCTGGGTTTCTAGATCGGATTAAACAGAGAAGCGAAAGCGATGAATGTTTTCAGTCGCTCAGATTTGCTTAAACCTCTTTTAGGCCAATGGTTTAAAGGTAAGGCGAGCATGTATTCTCAGTTGACGACAGAATGAGATTGATCCGCAGCTCAAGAAGCGTTAAATGCATCTCATAGAATTTCTGTATTGATATCACCTGCCCTAAGATTGCCAATCTTTTGCAGTTTTTAGCTCGTCTCTCAGGCTGTCAGGATTAGTTGAGTAATTATCTATCGATGCAATAGCGAGCAAAAAGGCGATCGCCCTTCTCTTTCTCTAGACTTGCGGTGAAACAGGGAGGGAAGTTATTTTTGCTGATGGCATACCCGTTTCAATGGCACATACACAAGGCTCTTGGTCTAGCCATTGGGTTCCAAGCTCATGCATCGCCATCAGTACCGGACGAAACTCTAAACCTTTCGGCGTAAGGGAATATTCGACCCGGGGCGGAATCTCCGGGAAAACCTCTCGCTGCACTAAACCATGGGCTTCTAGATCGCGGAGTCGGGCGGTAAGAGTTTTTGTGCTAATGCCGGGCAAAGCCTTTAGAAATTCATTCGTGCGCCGTGGCCCTTGGAATAATTCTCGCAATACTAAAATCGACCATTTATTACCCAATAGATCGACAACAAATTGGATCGGGCAACGGTAAGACGAGTCAAAACAAACATCTTTATTAGTCATAAAAATCGTCTTTCTCCAATTAGTTTTAATACTTTTAGTATTTCTTTATAGACGGCTAAACCCTTTATCTCACGGTATTTTGTTCCTCGCGGTAACTAAGGGATAGTCCTAGAAACTATCTTGTCAGTCCATAGCGCTTTCGTAATGATGGGCTTTACGAAATGCAATTTTTTTAATTCTTTTTTACGAGTTTTTTATTGATATGGTTACTGCATTTTCCCCATCGGATACACCGACTTTACGACCTGGTATTAAAGCGCCCGTTAAAGAAACACTCCTCACGCCACGCTTCTATACGACGGATTTTGAGGCGATCGCCAATATGGTATTGGATCTTCAGGACGAAGAAATTGCCGCAACCCTAGACGAACTCCGCGCCGATTATAATCGCCATCACTTTATTCGGGATGAGAGTTTTAATGGTTCGATTGAGCACATTGACGAAAAGACCCGTGCTGCTTTTATCGATTTTCTAGAGCGCTCTTGCACCTCAGAATTTTCTGGGTTTCTTCTCTTCAAAGAACTATCTCGCAAATTAAAAGGTCGTAGCCCTGTTCTTGCCGAAGCTTTTAGCTTACTTGCCCGCGACGAAGCGCGCCATGCTGGGTTTATTAATAAAGCAATGGTGGATTTTGGGTTGTCTCTTGATCTGGGCTATCTCACCAAGAAACGTACCTATACTTTCTTCCCGCCGGAGTGGGTTATTTATTCGGTTTATCTCTCAGAAAAAATAGGCTATTGGCGCTATATTCTCGTGTTCCGTCACCTCGAACAACACCCAGAACATAATCTTTATCCCTTATTTAATTACTTTGAAAATTGGTGCCAGGACGAAAATCGCCACGGTGATTTCTTCAAGGCGTTACTGCGATCCCAGCCAAAAATGTGGGACACCTGGCAAGGGCGATTATGGGGGCGTTTTTTCTTATTAACGGTCTTCGCGACCCACACCATGACAGTTTTTGAACGGGCAGATTTTTATGAGGCAATTGGTATGGATGCAAAGCAGTACAACATCGACGTGATTCGTAATACTAACGAAACTTCAGCCCGTGCCTTCGCTGAAATTATGGATACCGAAAATCCGAAATTCTTTGCACTCCTCGAAAAGTGTTCGGAAGCAAATGAAAAACTTGCTGACATTACCATGGGCGATCGCCCCGCCATTGCGAAATGGATTCTAAAAGTGCCCTCGATTTTGACTATTTTTTGGTGCTTGCTTCGCCTTTACTTTTTTAAGCCTGTCGATGCCGAAGAAAAACGCAGCGAAATCCATTAAGCCGAAAGTTTGTTTGTCTCAAAACTTACATCGTTACAGGTTTATTTTTTTCAGTACTTTTTGCCGCATTAGGAGATGAAAAATGACAAATTTATCCGCCGCTCTCTGTGAAGGAACCAAGCAAGCCCATAGCCTCACCGCCAACACAGCCTACATGAAATGCCTAATGCAGGGTGTTGTGAAACGCTCTATTTTCCGGCAGCTCTTGGGCAATCTCTATTTTATCTATGGCACTTTAGAGGACACGTTATCGACCTATCGAGAGCATCCCATTCTCGGCAAAATTTATTTTCCAGAACTCAGCCGCACCCACAAATTAGCCGCAGATTTAGAGTTTTACTACGGAAGATCTTGGGAAGACAGAATCAAGCCCACCCGCAGTGCCCTAGGCTATGTGATGCACCTACAAGAATTGGCAAACCACAATCCAACATTGCTTGTCGCCCATGCCTACACCCGTTATCTGGGCGATCTTTCTGGTGGTCAAGCGATAAAAAATAGAGTGCGTATGGCTCTTGATTTGCCCGAAGATGCTGGCACAGCCATGTACGATTTTGACTGTTTGCCCACGCCCGGCGATCGCCACCAATTTAAAGCCATTTATCGTAATGCCCTAGATGCATTGCCTTTAGAAGATGCCGCGATTGAGCAGATTGTCGCGGAAGCGAATTACGCCTTTGCCCTAAATCGTGATGTTATGCAGGATCTTGAAGCGGCCATTAAAGCAGCCATTGGCAGCCAAGAATTTGAGGAACTCACTCACCAAAGCCACCTCAGACATACAGAACTTCGCCTTGATCAAACTCAAAAATTTGCTCTGAGCGCCCCTGAATAATTCACCACAAACAACTTAAGACTTAGGACTTTAACGATGTCTCGACTATCGATGTTGCCGCAGATGTTAGTTCGTTTGAGTTTTACCGTATTGATTGTTTGCTGTTGCCTAATTTTTTCGTGGCCAAGCTACGCCAGTGTCCAGCAACAGGTCGAAATGCCGGGGCAAGTGCTGTACCAATCTCGCCAATCGATTCGGGATAGTCAGGGTCAAACTTGGCAAGTGATTTTGTTTAAACGAGTCAAGGATGGTGAGGTTAAGCAGGTAAATTTACAACTATCTGGTTACCCCGATCAAAATGTCTTTCAGCATCCAGCGGATTTACAAATTCTTAGTGGCGATCGCCTGCCCTTTTTAGCACCGGATCAATTC
Organism: uncultured Synechococcus sp.; assembly: GCA_964638765.1. Classification (GTDB taxonomy): domain Bacteria; phylum Cyanobacteriota; class Cyanobacteriia; order Cyanobacteriales; family MRBY01; genus MRBY01. The sequence continues at coordinate 20,499 of CAZXBK010000066.1, forward strand.
GCGACGGAAGCACCCGCTCCAAATATTGGACAATTTAATCTGAGTGAAATTTTGCCACTTTTACCGACAAACAATACGATTCAACTCGATTTACCCCTCGACAATCCCGTCACTATCGAAATTCCCATCGCCGTTCTGCTGGAATGGCAATTGATCATGTGATGAGTAGGGCGATCGCCTGACAACTGACCATCAAACTTAGAACTTTTGCCTTTAAGCTAATCGATAACTTTAGAAGAAAATTTCCAAGAAAAACGCCCAGATGTCTGTCCTTGTTTCGACTCTGAGCGTTCTTCGGTGATTCCTCACACCAGATATTAATTTTGACGCGGGAGTTTCACGGAGGTTCCCACCGACTTTACAGAAAAAAATCAGCCTTTTTGGATGAGATCAATGATTGTCTGATTCGCCTCAGGAAACTCGTATTCTCCAAGGTCTTGGGGCTGTACCCACTTAATCTCTTGGCACTCGATCGCCTTCGGTTCACCACCGAGATATTCACACCAGTGAACATGGAGCGACACTTTAAATTTGGGGTAATCATGCTCAATCAAAATTAGGCGATCGCCCACCTTTATATCTAGAGCAATTTCTTCTTTAATTTCACGGGCAATACAAGCTTCAACTGTTTCACCCGCCTCAATTTTGCCGCCAGGAAATTCCCACAGACCAGCCATATCGCCCTTGTCTAGACGACGATCAATTAAAATTTTACCCGCTTGATTACGAATGACCGCAACGCCGATCTGTTTGTGGGGCAAGGACATTTTTATTCTCCGCTCTAAATAAACCCGCCCATTATAGGAGATGTTACAAGGCATAAACCGATTGGCAAACCGTAATTTTTCGGTGCTATCGTCAAGGAACTTTGCCAAGATGTGGCAGTCTTCAAACCGAGGCGGTAGCTGTGCCCCACCACATATACGGGCGATCGCCACGACTCTTTACCATAACCATTGACTTTTTCTAAACTGTGACTTGGATTACAATTAAAACC
>CAZXBK010000067.1:0-21409 GCA_964638765.1 uncultured Synechococcus sp.
CCAAATGAATATTTAAAATCCGTAGCTCCACCTACCCTTATAGCCGCGAAGATCGATATGTACGAAAAATGATGAAGCGGATAAACCACCTTGCCATGTTGGGTCTAGTACATCGCGTATTGTGTCAGGCTCCACTTCTTCAATAGAAAATTTCACTGCATGACCTGTCTTATGATAAGACTTTTTCGATCCACCCTCCAGACGGTTAATAGTAGGAGTTTTATACCAAGAGTCGATAATAAGTTTTCCTCCCCCAAATTGCTCTCTTATTTTTCTAAGCTCTCTGGCAATATTTATTATATTATTCTCAACTAATTTATTGATGGGAATACAAGTTCCACTCTTTGTTGCATCATTCCAGGTTAAAGATAGACCTTGAATAATGGGAGATTCTAAATCTTTATTAAAAATGTATGTAGGATCTAAAATTTCTTCTTCATATGTATAGTTAGAATCTTCATGATGTGCATCATGAGACTCTTCAAATATAGTATTTACTGTATCCGAATTTCTTGGATTTACTTCAATCGTTGTATTCATCAATTTTTCTTGAATGATTTCTTCTATCTCATTCTCAATTTGAGCTTGGGAGTTTAAATTTAATTCTTCAACACCTTGTTTTAATTTTGCTGCTTCTATAGTTAATCTCTTATAGTTCTTTAATAGTTCCTCTTGAGATTCTCTATATGACTCCCATCTTTCTCTCGCTTTTTCATCTGACAAAACATGTTGAAAATATTCAGCTAAGATAAGACGCTTGTAAACATCACCATCTATCGTATACAGAAAGTATTCTTCTAGTGCTTCTCTTTCATTAATCTTTAGTTCATTGATCAACTCTCTAGATTGGATGCTGTAGGTAACCAAACTTGCAATGGCACTACCAAAAAATACTGGAGCAATAACTTTTAGAAGATCAATGCTTTTACTGATTAGGCTTTGGTTTTCAGGCAGCTTATTTGGACTGCTCTTCTCAGACATTTCCTTAGCTTACTATCGTATTACCTAAGACCAATCTAGCTTTTTTTTTAAAGAAATCATCCATGCAGAGATAAAAGTTTATCTGATACAGTCGCTAGACTATTGAAGTATTCTTGAGCAGTAAGCTGGGCATTAATGACACTAGCAATAACAAGAGCTACATAAAACAAATGAATGAATGGACATCAAATTTCTCCCGTTTACATACCCATCTCGTTATTCAACAACATCGAGAAGTTGATCGCCTAGAGGGTCTGTAAAAATTCGCGTAGACGCACAGGGTCATCGGTAATGAAATAATCAATGCCTCGCCGCGTTAAATCTTTGACAATTTCTAATTCTTTTTCTGGTGGAATTACATCGCCCAGCCACTTAGAATCCTGCGAAAAAACCGTCCATGCCCCGATCGCCAAACCTTTTTTGTGCACGCGCTCGATGGTGTCGTCATCAAACATATTAAGGCTCATATTGGTTGAGGTTGACCCGACAATTTTGCCCATAAAGCTAGACTCCATCAGGGTTTGCACGAAGAAATTTGTACTAAAGGCTGGCGAATAACTAAAGCCGGATTCCAAACCAGAATAAGCTCGCTCTAACCACCACACTGGCCAAAAATTAAACGACGTCACAAAAACATCTTTCTCCATGCCCATTTTTTTGATCAAGTTCGCGACGGCTGTGCCCGTATGTCGCTGCCCAAAATCAAGACTGTAGGCTTTGATTTCGATATCAACTAGCAGTTTGCCACGAGTTTCTTCCAGCACATCTTCTAGCAAGACAATTTTTTCGGGTTTGCCGTAGTCAATTACCGAATCGCCCACATCAAGGATTTGTTTAATTTCTAACTGTTGGATTTCTGCCCAAGTCATCTCGGTAATCGTGCCGGAAACGCCTGTTAATCTCTCGGTATCAAGGTCGTGAAACACAACCAATTTTTCATCTTTCGTTAGAAAAACATCCAGCTCAACCCCATCTAAACTGAGGGCAATCGCCTTCTGAAAACCAGCCATTGTATTTTCTTGGTGATCGGTTGGTACGCCCCGATGGCCGAGAATTAGTGGGTGATCGCCACTTTTTTTTGTGAGATTTTTCATCGTTCTGGGTGAGAAATAAATGTGCTATGCAATGTCTACTAACGCCAGCTTATCCTGAGAATTTAAAAGTGAAATCTTGTGTGGCGATCTCGTTAAATATTGGCCATAGCTCGCTGTGAGATAAGTTTCTGCATTTGGCTGTTGATGGAGATATTGATTAAAAAAGGCTAAACCCAATGCCTGAATTTTCGTTGCAAACTGACTTTGCTGGGACTGTGATTTACGGGGTGACGAGACGGAGATTTTAAGTCCCATTTTTTTTGTCAGTTGCCGTAAATTTTGTACATGGGCTTTCCCCTCCATCACGACTAAATATGTTTCCGGCGATCGCAACCATTGAAACAGCCGCAATTGTTCGAGGGCAAAGGGCGTTGTCATGTCGTGGCTACCAGCGATCGCCATAACGGGTAGATTTACTGACGCTAAACCTTGCTCACCAAATATTGCACTCCCCACAAAATCCCACACACAAATGCAACTGATACGAGGATCATGGGGGGATTGATGCTGTTGAAAATTTTCACGGATACCTAATGCTTGGCACTGCAACAACAATGAAATGTTGGGATCGGCGGCGGACGTATCACCACAGGCCAGCTCTAGATGATCAAAGTTAATCTTTGCCCCTGCCACTGCCAAGGCTGTGTATGCCCCAAAAGAATGACCCATAATGCCGACATTTTGCACATTGAGTTTGCCGCCAAATTTTTCGTAATTGTGGAGCATCAACCAGTTTAAAAGTTCACTAATCCTGCGGGGGCGATCGCCAAATTCGGCGTAGGGAAACACTTCATCGACTTCTCCTTGCAACATGAGTTTCAGGTGATCGCCACTACTACCAGCATGATGGGGTATCACGACGAAATAGCCATGAGACGCAAAATGCTCTCCAAAATCTAGTAAATCCTGTGGCTGTGCTCCCAAACCGTGGGACAACACAATAATGCGTGTATTTTCCGTTAAAGCTGTCGGTTGAACATATAAAGTTTCGTGCTCATCAGTTAACTCATTAACCAACACCTCATGGGAACCTCGTTGCTGCAAATCGGGCAAATTGGCGAAGTTTGCCATTGTCGTTTCTTGCACATTTGCGTCGGCGATCGCCCGTACTTTTTTTAAAAGTTTCTCTGTTTTCTGCACAAGAGATTCGAGTTGAGTTGCTCGTGCCATTAGCGTTTCAAGATTAATCTGAGTTTGCTCCGGCACAAGGTGCAATAGTTGCAAAAATGAAATTCCTTTCTGGTCACCTGCCATCTCCAGAAATAATTGCCTCAAACCATCCTTCGAGTCGGGATGATCAGGAAAATGAAAGAGCGGTGACAGCCAAGCTAAAAGGCGATCGCCAATGGCGGTTTGCAGAAAATGCCTGAGCTGCTGAACATCTAGCTCGATGCGCGTTTGAAGAATACTCTGGCACTTACGACGACTGGCCTTTTCTTTACCGAAATAAACCCGACAAGCTTGGTTCGCGACGTAGGGAAGTTTGCGCTCGTCTAAAAATTTTTTGAGCCACAAAAACAACCGAATTAACAGCGTTTTACTTTTGCGGGGCGATGTCTTTTTTTCTGGCGGAGAAGAACTAGAGGAAACCATAACGCACTCCAAACAACGGGCATAAAATGTCCGCTCTTCTCCTAGTTTCTATGGTGACCCAAGAAATTTTAATTTAGGGAAATTTGCCGCATTTCGTAATGCTCTACAGGTTTTGAGCGAATAGACGTTTGCTGATAGCGGGTATTCAAGTGTTGTATGTAAAAAACTAATTAGCGGTTGAGGTGTTTGACAAAAACTAAATCACAGCGCTCCGTTTCAACACCTGTCGCCGCTTCGTAGCCTGTCGATTCGTAGATGTGCTTAGCGGCTTGGAAACGGGAAATGGTCTCTACCCAAACTTGCTGATAGCCTTTGGCGGCGATCGCCTTTTCTAATTCCGCCATCAAATATTTTCCTAAACCTTGACCGCGTACAGACTCCAGAAGATAAACTTTACGAATTTCGACTGCATTAGTTCCCCGCGAAATTGGGTGATACCCTGCCGTACCGACAATTTTGCCTGCCTGCTCGATGACCCAAAATTCGCCATCATTTTCCCAGTAATGGCTTTCGATTTCAAAAACTTCTTTATCGGCGCGCTCAGGCTCCCAACCGACGTCGTATTCCTCTAGAACGTTTTGCACCACCGCCGCAGCCGCTAGGCGATCGCCCTTTTGCCAGTCTCGTACCCAAAAACCCTGCCAATGTTGATCCATTAATCTTTACTTTTTTGCCAGTATTTACACGTAGAAAATATTCTAATTTATTCTACTACTTGAAATGGCACATAATATTAAAGATTTTAAGTTTAAACTGCGACATTAGTCGTATGAAAGACGAAATAACCTAAGCCCTTGTAAGTATCTTTGAATTTTAAGTTGAGTTTTAAAATAAAATACTTTTTTCTTTAATATTCTCGCCCACGATAAAGACGTTTCTTCTTTTTCGGAGTAGCTTCTACTTTTTGATTTGAAGGTATATCTTCAGACAAAGGCTCTTTATTATTATCACTTTCTGGTTTGGCTTTAATATCATTAGATTGTGTTGCAAAGTCCTTACTAATATTCACAATACAAGTGACTAAAGCATTATTATCAGTACTTGGATTTCCTAAGGCGGCGGCTGCTGATTTCATCGCATTAACCGCGGCGATCGCCAGCACTGACTCTTCAAAATCTGGCAGTAAATCAAAAGCTCCTTGGCTCTTTGCTAGCTGCTGCGCTGTAGGTGAAATCTTGCCTGTATTAGAGGCTGTGACAGCAATAACTGGAAGTTGGGCATTGCGGCTTTCCAGCCAACTACAGAGCTCTTCGATATTCGGATCACGGATACTGTCATCCACGATCAAGAGATCTGGCCAAGGCTTATTGTTTGACTCTAAATTGATTAATTGCGGTAGCAACTTTGTATTGCCCGGCAGTATTGTACTTGCCCATCCTTGAGAATCAAAAATTTGTTGCCAAATGCTTGCCTGAAAAGCTAGTCGATGCAAAATAAATGTTGTACCGCTCATATTAAATAGTTATTGAAAATAAAGAAATAACATAGAAAAAATACTTCAGAAATGATTTTACTCTAGTTTAAAACAAGAGACTTTGGGCGTTTAACTCTTGTATATCTCATGTTTTTACGTGCTGACATCCGCATAAATGCTGAAGTTTAAAGGCCATTATTTTGAATAAATCTTTAATTTGAATTTTGGTGAAGATTGCGGAAAAGATGCTCTTTGATGGTAAGAATGGAATGTGCGCAAATGAGACTTTTCTTTTGAACAAATTGCTTTATTGATATTTTCTAGACGTTTTTGTTGAAAGTGAAAATTCATTTTGTATTCACACAATTAGGTTTGCAAAAAGATCAAGTTTATGAAATCTCGTTTCTTCTCATCAAAAGTCCTTTCTCCCAAGCTTAGGTGGCGTCGTCTACCATTTTGGGCCAAGGTATTTCCCTTCGCGCTGGTGTTGCCCCTACTGTGGACAACCGGGGCGATCGCCCAAGATGCAATGGGTGAAATTCCAGCGGAAATTCAAGTTGTCCTCGACACTCTCTGGGTGTTGCTAGCAACCTTCCTTGTGTTCTTTATGAATGCAGGTTTTGCCATGCTAGAAAGTGGATTTTGTCGGGCGAAAAATACCGTCAATATTCTGTCGAAAAACCTGATTGTGTTTGCCTTATCTAGCTTGGCATTTTGGGTGATTGGCTTTGGCTTGATGTTTGGAGATGGTAGCGGTTTTATTGGCTTGAAAGGTTTTTTCTTGGGTGGCGCAGACAACAGTCCCTTGATGGATGCTGCTTATGTGGGCGATTTTTCTGCTTTGAGCTGGGCTGGCGTGCCGCTGTTCGCTAAGTTTTTCTTTCAACTTGCCTTTGCTGGTACCGCTGCAACGATTGTTTCTGGTGCAGTGGCAGAGCGTATTAAATTTAGTGCCTACGTTATTTTTAGTTTGGTCTTAGTCGCATTGATCTACCCCATCGCCGGGCACTGGATTTGGGGGGGTGGTTGGCTCGGTAATATGGGTTTTTATGATTTCTCTGGATCGACTGTTGTGCATTCGATTGGGGGATGGAGTGCTCTGATCGGCGTGATTGTTTTGGGGCCTCGCATCGAGAAGTTTTCGGATAGACGTGTCAATGCGATTCCGGGACACAATATGAGTAACTCCACCTTGGGGGCGCTAATTCTTTGGTTAGGCTGGTTTGGGTTTAATGCGGGTGCAACGATGGCTGCCGATACGGAAGCGATTAGCCACATTATTGTAGTGACGAATATGGCTGCTGCTGCCGGTGGTTTTGCTGCAACGGTGACGTCTTGGATCTGGTTTACCAAGCCTGATCTGTCGATGTTGATTAATGGGATTTTGGCGGGTCTGGTGTCTGTAACGGCGGCTTGTGCTTATATCAATGTGCCTAGTGCAATTCTCATTGGGGCGATCGCCGGTGTGATCGTTGTTTTTGCCGTGATCAACTTTGAAAGATTCCGCATTGACGATCCGGTAGGTGCATTATCCGTTCACCTCGTTAATGGTATTTGGGGAACGATTACCCTTGGTTTATTCAGTGTTGGCTCTGGTGTATTTCCTTGGTACAACGCTGCGAATGGCCCCGGCGCAGGTTTATTCTTCGGTGGCGGTCTCGAACAATTATTAGTGCAACTGCTTGGCATTGTTGCCGTCGGACTTTTTGTAAGCGTGGTAAGTTTAGTGGCATGGCTAGCGCTCGACTTCACTATCGAAGTGCGTGTATCTGAAGAAGAAGAAATAGAGGGTCTTGATATCGGTGAGCACAGTATGGAGGCTTATCACGACTTCTTCCGCGAGCAGATTTAGTTTGTATCTACGTAGATATCAAAAAGGCCTCTCTATAAATCTAGGGAGACCTTTTCGTAATTCTGGAAGTTGGTAAGTATCGAGTCGTTTCAACCCATGATGCAGTTACGCCAGAGTTAGTATTCTTGACCACGATATAGACGTTTTGGCGACGCAGGCACTGCTGTCTTGACTTCAAACTCGCTTTTTAGACCCATAATGCAGCTCATTAAGGTATTGTTCTGGATTTCTACGCCACCAACGATGGTTGCAATACTTTTGACGCCTTTGACTGCTTCGATGGCGATCGTCTCTTCTGAAAAGGCGGGTAACAATGCCTTTGCGCCCTTCGCCTTCGCTAACTGCCGTTGGGTAGTGGTGAGGCTTTGTTCCGGTGAGCCAGAGAGGGCAACGAGGGGCATTTTCTGAGAACGGGTACTCAGCCAACTACAAAAATCAGCAAGCTTCACATTCGGAATATTGTCTGCTAACAGGATCACATCGGGTGATTTATTTTCCGCTTCACTGACTAGAACCTGCTGCCGTAGATCCGCCTCCTGTTTGAGGATGGCAGCCGTCCAGTTTTGGGATTGTAAAAGTTTCTGCCAAATGCGTGCTTGTAAAGGGGATGAATGCAAAATGAAAGCGTTCATATCGATGGTGTTACCTCTAGGTGTGGTTTGGCAGCAGATGAACCAGAAGGGCTGAAACGCGAACGTTTTTTTAGGGTTGGGTTAACAGTATTTAACCTTTGCGGCTGAAAAATAAAAAATCAGGGTTTTCCAATAAATTTAGGTCTATAAATCCTAACTTTCGGCTAGGGCGATCGCCGTTGTAGAGATTTCGATAAGCATTAGTTTTGCAGGTCTTGTTTAATCCAAATGCAGGCAATTTAACAGTTTGGAATTAACAGTTTGATAACTCGCGGCGATCGCCACCCAAGACAACAAAAAACACCCCAAAGTTTTGAGGTGTCATGCATAAATATTCTATTTACCGAAAAACTCGCAGAAGACTAATCCCGTGGGAGTAATCGATTAACCTAATTGCGAAGCACGGTTTTGGAGGTGCTCCTTGAGGGGAATGTAGTTCACATCGGGATTGTAGATGTGGCACTCATCCGTAATGGTTTTCATCAGTTCCCAATCAAACTTCGTTTCGTAGAGATACTCACCCCAGTTTTCCTTAATGCTGGCGTAGGCAGCGCGAAGATTGTAGGAAGGAATACCCGTAGAAAGGTGGTGGGGAACGTGGACATTAATGTCGTGGCAGAGAACCTCAACCCACGTAGGATAGTCGCAGTGGACAGTACCAGCAAGCTGAGCCATGGCCTCATTCCACTCATCGTTGTACTTGAAAGGAATTTCAGGAACGGTATGGTGTACGAGGGTAAAGGTACTCATCCAGAAGTGGTAGCCGATCCAAGGCATTAACCAGAACTTCACAACGCCCCAAACACCGAAGTAATAGAACATTACCGGGAAGGCGATCGCCGCAGAGACGATGACGAACCAAGCAGAAAAACGGAATTGCTCACCTTTTTTGCCATCAAAGCGATCCATTTCAAAGTGCAGCTTCATTTGGTGGGCGATGGAAGCAAGCCACCAGAAACGACCACGCATGTGCTTATAGATAAACTTCAACCAAGTCGGCGAATTATCATAATCCTGAGGGGTGAAAGGTGCCCAAGCATTATCCTCATCCATGTTATTTGTGTAGCGGTGATGGTGGTTATGGAGTAACCGCCAAGGGTGGAAAGGATAAATCAAAGGTAAAAAAGCCAGGTGACCAACAAGGTCATTAATCCAGTTTTTGCGAGAAAAAGAACGGTGACCACAATCGTGACCGATCACAAAAAAACCGGTGAGAGAAGTACCGGTGATAAACCACAAAACGGGGAATAGTAAAACGCGAACAGGTGCAGGAACCATCGCGGGAATTGTCGCCAACAGAGCATAGCTGGCAACCACAGCCACCACACTCAACAGGACTCGAGACCAAGCCTTAAGGGGATTAATTTCGTATACGGATTTTGGAATCGTGTTTAGGATGTCCCGCATCCGCAAATTTGGATTTTTCTCCAGAAGAGATGTGGCACTAGGGCGCACAGTAACTGATGTCATTGATATTCTTTGCGAAATGTTACATGGTTTTAATGGTTATACCATTTATCCTCATGAACCAGCTGTTTTTCGAACACCCAATTGTCTCCCTAGGAGCGCTCCATTGCGCCATTGGACTCCTTGCAGCATTTGTGGCCTATCGCAAAGGTTATCCCCTCAAACGCTGGCTGGTTATAGGTCTGGTCGGTGGGACTCCGAGTCTAATTTATGCTTGGACGAGACCAAATCAACATAATGATCCCAGCTGAAGCTGATAGACTGTGCTTTGGCTCGCTTTGGGCTGGTTTCTAAATTTATCTGAGTGAAAGCAACGATATCGCTATGGCTTCGAGTCAACCTCCCCAAAAACAAACCCAGTGGTCAATCTGGACAGTTTTTTCTTCAACTTTTTTGACGATTTTTATCGCTGAGATGGGTGATAAGACCCAGTTGGCGACATTACTCATTGCAGCGCAGTCTACGGCTCCTTGGATTGTATTTTTAGGGGCTGCTTTGGCGTTAATTGCGACAAGTTTGCTGGGGGTGCTGATCGGTTATTGGCTCGCGAAGAAGTTGGCGCCGGATGTGCTGGATACTGTGGTCGGTATTTTGATGTTGGTGATCGCGGGTTTGTTGATTGTGGACATGATGGGGTCATAGGGAAGAAATTATGGACTGGCAATTACTGAGTTTGACGTTTATTACGGTATTTCTGGCGGAGATTGGCGACAAAAGTCAGTTAGCGGCGATCGCCCTTGGGGGTAGCTCCAAATCGCCTATTGCGGTGTTCTTCGGGTCGGTGACGGCACTGATTACAACGAGTTTGTTGGGGGTGATTGCTGGGGGAACAGTAGCACAGCTTATTCCGATTCAAATCTTGAAAGGACTGGCGGCGATCGGCTTTGCTACTTTAGCGGTGCGTTTGCTGTGGTATCCGCCCCAAGGTGAAGAGGATTAACAATCTGTCGCGCTTTGTGGATATTCGCCCCATCTCGAAAAGCCAAGACTAGAATAGTTGTAATTTGCGTCGTAATGTTCACCTCAGGCAACGGAGCCTCCCAACTGTAAGGGGCTTGCCTGAAAAGATTGCGATTCCCTTCATCTGCAATTAGGGTCTATGGTTTTGGACATGTCTCAAGAGTTGGCGATCGCCTACGTTCATTTTTACGTCGATAATCTTCCCTATTGGCAACAGTGGTTTCAACAAATTTTTATCCTTGAACGCGTCGAAACTCAACGCTTTTTTCCCCACCTTTCGACCCAAGATATTCTGCTACGTTCTCCTGAGCTGCAATTTGTTTTGTCTGCACCGCGAAGGGAAAATGACCCTGTAAGTCAATACCTCACTAAGCATCCCTGTGGCGTCGCTGATATTGCTTTTTTCGTGCAGCCGTCAACGATTTTAAAGCTCGATTTAAACCTTGCCTATCCCACAACAATTACTAATCCAGTGGGGTTTAACCACACTTTAATTCCCCAGCAAAATATTCCTAAAACCAACCCAAATGTTGACCATCTAGTGCTTAATGTTGCCAAGGGCACCCTTGAGAAAACACTGACTTGGTATATCGAAAAATTAGGGTTTCAGCCGAAACAAGCTTTTCAAATTCAAACCGAGTATTCTGGACTCACATCAAGGGTTCTACAGCACCCCAGCGGGATTCAAATCCCTATTAATCAGCCTGGCGATCGCCGCTCCCAGATTCAAGAATTTCTCGATTTTAATCGTGGTGCAGGCATTCAACATATTGCTATTAAGCAAAAAAGTCTCCCTGAAAAAATCCTCGATTTACAACAACAAAATTTAGCTTTTCTTGATGTCCCCCAAACCTATTATCAGAATTTACTAAAGCGTTATCCTTTCCTAAAAAATTTATCCCAGTGGTCAAAGATTCAGCAGGCAAAAATATTAGTAGATGTGGTGCGATCGCCAGAAGAAATGCTGATGCAAATATTCACCCAGCCAATCTTTAAAGAACCCACTTTTTTCTGGGAATTTATCGAACGTAAACAAGGTGCAACTGGCTTTGGGGAGGGAAATTTTCAAGCACTCTTTGAAGCGATTGAAGCCGCTCAGAAACAACGAGTAAGTTCCCCATAATGAAATCTTGACCTAAAATACGGTCAGAATTTTGGATCGTTGGGAACGCCGTGGCACACATTTTGCTCATCATTTTAGTTCTGTGCCTCTTCCCCCTATCGTGGCTCTATATGCGGGGCATGTTTCGCGGCCATCAATCTTTTAATATCATCGGTATTCCGGCGAACGATAAGCGTTTTGGCACTACCCTAGCGAGTTTGTCCGATTCCCATCTCACCTCCGGCGAGGCGGTTCATTTCTACAACAATATTGACCAAATTCAACAGGCTAGGCTAAAGGCGATCGCCAACGCTAAACATTTAATTTGCTTTGAGACCTTTAAGATGGCTCCCGGCAAACGCGCTGATGATTTTGCCACAGCCCTGAAAAAAAAAGCTAGAGAAGGGGTTTTAGTTCAAATACTTGTCGATAGTAACGGTGCAAAGGAACTCTCAAAACGCTATTGGCAAAGCCTCAAACGAGCAGGCGTCAAGGTTTGTTTTTTTAATCCGTTCTCGTGGCGATCGCCCGTCGAATATCTCCGCCGCAACCACCGTAAACTAATGATCGTTGACCAGCGTGTTGCTCTAATCGGTGGCGTGGGAATTGCAGATTTTTGGGACGGCGTCATTCCAGAAAATGCGACCTCACCGTGGCTCGACTTTGAAGTCCATTGGCAAGGGGAAGCCGTAAGTTTTTTGACCGGACTATTTTGGCAACATTGGCTCAGCTCCGGCGGTAAGGTAGACCTTCGTCTGCATCAACCCAGTCTCTCCCAATCAGAAAATCCCGAACAGCTCCTGATCACCTCTGGCGAAGATCCAACCCCCGAAGACTCCCCTATTCGTAGTCTCTTTCAAACCGCTGCCCTCGCTGCCCAGAAACGTATTTGGATTGCCTCACCATACCTATTGCCAGACGATGAAACCACGAGTATCCTCATTGCGGCGAAGGCGGCGGATATCGATGTGAGGATTATGACGATGGGGCCTTGCAATGATAAATACTACGTGTATTACACATCGCGACAAAACTATGCCCCGTTGCTGAAAGGGGGAGTCGCCATCTATGAATATCAGCCCAGTATGATGCACGCGAAGGTGATTTTAATCGATGACCAATGGGTTTGTTTGGGGAGCGCTAACCTTGATCCGCGCAGTTTTTATCACAATGACGAACTGAATATATGTAGTCCCCAGACCTCACTTGTCGAGTCGATTGACCAATTTTTCAAGTCGGCTTTTGCCCACAGCCATTTAGTTGGTTACAAAGAATGGGGCGATCGCCCTTTAAAGCAAAAAGTACTGGGTCGTTTATTTAATGTCGGCTATTGGCAACTGTAAAAATTACCCGGCTTTTTCTTGTATTGTTGGGTGATGCTACTCGTTAATCTATCTGTTTTATTAAATAAACCCACAGGTATTAGCATTTACGCGAAAAATGTTGTGCCTTACTTCGATGGGTTAGATCTTTGCTTGTTAGAAAGTGGAACTCAGCTCAAAGTTGGTGATAAAAATATCGACATTCCAGAGGGAATGGGCCCTGATTTTGGAATCAAAGGTCACCTGCGTCGGTTGCTTTGGACGCAATTTGAACTACCAAAAATCTATAGATCACTCGATGCAAAACTAATCTTTTCACCATTGCCGGAAGCGCCCCTCTACACATCTTGCCGAACAGTGGTGATGGTGCATGATCTGATTCCGCTGCGTTATCCAGATCGGCGATCGCCTCTTCAGTATTACCAAAAATTGGTGTTGCCTAGAGTTTTGCATCAGGCTGAACATCTTGTGTGTAACTCCCAAGCGACAGCTGATGATGTGATTAATTATTTTGGGATTTCACCACAAAAAATTACGCCGATTCCCCTTGCCTACGATGCGAAACATTTTCGGGTAATTGACGATTTACCAGAACCCCAAAAACCTTATTTTCTTTACCTTGGTCGCCACAATCCCTACAAAAATGTATTGCGGATGATTCGTGCTTTTGCCCAGTTGCCGAATTATCAAGAGTATGAGTTTTGGCTGGTGGGAGCGCGGGACAAACGTTATACGCCGACAGTCGAAGCTTTAATTGCTGAGTTGGGTTTAGAAGAGAATGTATTGCTCAAAGATTATGTTGCCCAGCAAGATTTACCCGTAATTATTAATCAGGCGATCGCCCTCGTTTTTACGACTTTATGGGAGGGTTTTGGGTTACCCATCCTCGAAGCAATGGCCTGTGGCACACCCGTGATTACCTCAAACCAATCGGCATTACCGGAAGCAGCCGGGGATGCAGCTTTACTTGTTGATCCAGAAAATGTGGCGGCGATCGCCGACGCGATGGCGAGAATCTTGGCAGATCAGTCTTTACGCAAGAATTTAAGCAGCGCAGGATTAGCCCAAGCTAAAAGATTTTCATGGGAAAAAACAGGTAATCGAACCGCAGAGATTTTACGCAGTGTGATGGAGAAAAAAATATAGGCGATTCCTTGGTTGTGCTTTACACATCCAAATCAGTTAGGGCAAAAATTCGTCGTCCAAGATTTCCTCGACAGTGAACGGACACTGTTCTGGCAATAAGGTTGCAGGTAATTCTGTTTTTCTAATGGCTTGTCTCCGGGCTTTTGCGTAAACCTTGTCGATGCAGGTTAGAAAATAGTTGTAAAGGGTTTTGGAGCGGAAGGAAAACTCTAGCTCGTCTCGGAAGTTCGCAATTTCGATGTACCATCCCCGTTGACAGCGTTCTTTTTCTGTTTCCCAATATCGACAAAGCAAAAGATGAATCAGTAATTGTTTGAGATAGCTTTCTACTTTACGCCGTTGTTCAATTCCCAAGGCTTCAATTTCTTCTTGAATATGTTGCCAATCTAAGTGCTGAAAATCCTGTGATGCAATCTGCTCAACCGTTTTTTCAATCCAGAGATAATAATCTTGTTCGTAAAGTTCTTGTTGTTCCCGTGGTGAAATTACGCTTGTCATTTGTCACCAAAGAAGTAGTTTTACATTTAAATTTTAGCTTGTTTAAATCGTGAAAAATGAGCGCGATCTACCGCTCAAATAAAAATGTGTTGGCGATCGCCTTACTCCCACGAATTAGCGCCATGAATTAATCAAGTTGCCGACCAGTTAACTCCACAAAAATATCTTCCAGGTTCGACTCGCGCACCATTACGCCACGCTTATCGCTCAGGTTAGACAGATGTTGCTCGGCCTCTTTCACTGTCGGGAAAAACTCATAATCCCAACGATCATCTGTCTGTTTGATGACTAGGCCACGACCATATTTTTCTTGCAATTCCTCGACTGTACCTTCTTCAATCAGTTGACCCGCCTCCATAATGCCAATGCGATTGCAGAGAGTTGCTGCTTCTTCCATATAGTGGGTGGTCAGCAAAATTGTCATGCCATTATTGTTTAGCTCGCGGATAATTTCCCAGAGACGGCGACGGGTTTGGGGATCAAGGCCAACGGTTGGCTCATCAAGAAAGAGGATTTTCGGTTCATGCAACAACGCCCGCGCAATTTGTACCCGACGCTTCATACCGCCTGACAGGGTCTTCACTAGAGCATCGCGGCGATCGCCCAACTCTACATATTCGAGGGATTGCCGAATTAGCCGTTGACGTAATGGATTGGGAATATGGTGCAATCGTCCGTGGAATTCCAAATTTTCCCAAACGGTGAGATCCACATCGACGCTCATCTGCTGCAGCACCACCCCAATATTGCGTTTTGCGTGGGCAGGATTGCGCTGAACATCCTCCCCGGCAATGTGGATGAGACCCCCGCTAGGTTCAGTCAAGGTGATTAGCATCCGAATGGTGGTGGATTTCCCTGCGCCGTTCGGGCCAAGCAAACCATACATTTCGCCTTCCTGAATATCAAAGGAAAGCTCGTTGACCACGGGCACTTTTCCAAAAACCTTTGTGACCTTGTCGAGGGAAACCGCAGCGGATGTCATGGGAAATGTAACTGTTTGTAAAGTTTGCTGTGTTTATTATGCCTTGTCCTGCGAACTCAAGGGCGCTATGGCGGTATCTCGATGGCCTCTAGAATTGAAAATCTGAGTGAAAATGGCGGCGATCGCCAACTCTGTCTGAAACCACAAACATACATTTTGTAATTGACAACTAGATAACTTCTGAATTTGCAGCCAATAAATATGAGCTTTTTATAAAGCTTTTAGCATTGATCCCCGGCCTGATTAAGAAAAAACACCTATTGAACTACTCTTTTTCTCTTTCTTTATAAAGGTTCCATTAAAATCACGTTTGAATCGTTACAAAAAGACTCATTCATATATCTCAAAAGTTATAATGTCTACATGTTCTCACAAAGTATTGGGCGTAAATTATTGCCAGTCAAACACTTTTATTTCTAAGTATCACTTCTATCAAGACAGCCGACAAGATAAAAAAATGTTTGGCAGAAGCTACTGTAAGAAAGAAGTATTATCCGTGCAATCTCAATGCTTTTTGATAGTTTTCATTGAATAGAAAATTTGTTGTCTGCTTACTGCGTAATATTTGATAGTTATTCATCAGTAAGCATCAACCCGGTGGAATAGAGTGTTGTGCTCTTCTCCTACTTTATAGTGCAATTTAAACATTGTCTTTCTGCCGGGTTGGCAACATTTTCTTTGACAAGCATAGGCTGCTGATTTAGAGGGACGACATTGTCGTTTCTAGGGTCAATGACTCAATTTGTAAATGCTCTCAATAGAGATGATGTTCTCGGTGTAACGGTTTTAGACCTACTAGATCGAGGTTGTGATCGCCACCCGAATATTTTGGCGCTAAACCATTATGCGGCAAGGCAATGGCAAACCTCCTCTAATCTAATGTTTCGGCAAAAAGTTGAGGAGTTAGCCTTGGGATTATCATCGCTAAATATAGAAAAGGGCGATCGCCTCGCGATGTTGATGCATAGTGATCTTCCTTTAGCCTTAGTCGATTTGGCATCGTTGCTTTATGGGTTAGCAAATGTTCCTATTGACCTGACTCAAACGATTGAAAATATTATCTATTGTCTCAATCATTCAGAAGCAAAGGTTCTTGTTATTTCTGATTTAAAGCTACTAAATCAGCTTCTACCCTATCTACATCAGGCAACCTATTTACAGCGAGTAATTATTGTTGAAACTGGTAAAAACTGGACAGAGAATCGTGACCAGCTTTTAGATCATTCTAGTGATACTTCTGGGGCAGCATTAACACCGAATATCTGTCTAAACCTGTCGGGGTATCTTACAGGAGAAATATCAGCAACTTCAAATTTGGCGACACAAAGTTTGCCGCACTGTATTGGTTTATTGGCTTTAGAAGATTTACAAGCGCGGGGTCGAGAACTATGGTCTGAAGCGGCGATCACCACCTTGAAAGCTCAAATTAGTCCGAAAGATTTGGCGACGATTATTTACATTGCCAGTGAAGAACGACAACCGAAGGGGGTGATGTTGAGCCATGAAAATATGACGAGCAATGCCCTGACAGCTTTTGGGAGTTACCCCGGACTGAAAACAGGCAATGATGAGACTGTATTACTCTTTTTGCCGTTGACTCATATCTTTGCGCGGGTCTTTCTTTACGGGCATCTTGCCTATGGTCATAGCCTCTATTTCTCTAGTCCGAGTCGTTTGATTCGCCATCTGCGGTTGGTTAATCCGACCATTCTGATTACTGTGCCTCACCTCCTCGAAAAAATGTACGATCGCCTGATTGCAAAGGGTGATTTGTTTGAAACGGGTGGGCTAAAAAATCGGTTTAAATCGGCGGCATTTAACCAAGCGATGCGCCTAGCACACAGTTATAACGTCGCAGCACCGCCCCAGGGTTGGCAAACAATGCCGTGGGATTTGTCAAAGCGGTGGGTATTTAATCAGTGGCAAGAAATTTTCGGGAATCGCTTGCATTCTCTCGTTTGTGGGGGCGCGGCGCTACGACCGGAACTGGTGAATTTCTTTAATGGTTCTGGCATTCCCGTGATTCAAGGTTATGGTCTGACGGAAACCAGTGGTGTGATTTGCTACAACCGTCAGGATAATCACCGCGCTGATACGGTGGGCTGTCCGATGCCCTTTACTGAGGTGAAAGTTGCTGGTGATCGCGAGATTTTGATTAAAGCGCCGTTTGTGATGCAAGGCTATTACAAGGATCAGGCAGGTACGGCAAAAACCATTGACCAAGAGGGATGGTTGCACACCGGAGATATTGGTCGGCTCACAACGGAAGGCTTCCTGCAAATTAAGGGCGTTAAAAAAGCACAGTTCAAATTGGCAACAGGTAAATATGTTTCGCTTAAGCCATTAGAAAATGCGGCACAAACATCGGAACTGGTGAAATGGGCGATCGCCGTGGGTATGAATCAGAAATTCTGTGGGATGCTCATTTTCCCGGAGCGTAGTGCCCTGATCAAACTTCTAACGGCTAATCATATTGATTACGATTTGGGCGACCCAAGGATTATTGCGCTGTACCAAAACTTGGTGAATCAAGCGAATTGTCACCTGCCCTATTGGTCAAACATTCGTAAATTCGCCTTGATGGAACAGGACATTCCAGAGAGCTTTATTAATACTGATGGTACGTTATCGCGAAGCAAAGTTTATCTGCGATTTGCCTCGGATATTAATCAGCTTTATCAGTCGGGTAAATCTAAAGAGTCAGCAATAGAAAAGCCTAACGATTTATTTACGCCTCAGGCTTGTCCAACCTTTGCCCAATCGCTGATGCACAGCTAGATTTAGATTCTAGATTTTAAAGTTTCGTTGTCGACTTTACAGGGATAAAAAGAATTGATGATGGGGCATCACTCCACGACTAACTTCAACGGATACACCACAACTTTTTATCCCTTTTCTTCTTTAAAAAAACTGAATATTTTCCCTTTTGTAATGTCATCGTCACGAGGAAGATTTTATGTCTAAACTGTATAAACCAATTCGCACTGCCGCTGTCCTTGGTGCGGGTGTGATGGGCATTCAAATCGCTGCTCATCTGGCTAATGCGGGTTTAACGGTACATCTCCTAGAATTACCAGCGAAACAGGGTCGCAAAAATGATTTGGTTGAAGGGGCTTTTAAAAAAGCTTTAAAGCGATCGCCGCCAATGTTTTACAGCAAGAAAATGGCGAAGCGGGTCATCCTCGGGAATTATGACGAACATTGGGATCGTCTGGCGGATGTGGATTGGGTCATTGAAGCAATCATCGAAAATCTCGACATTAAACGAGATTTGATGGCGCGGCTCGAAAAGACAGTGAAAGCTGATGCCATCGTTTCGACCAATACCAGTGGTCTATCCATTGAGGCGATCGCCGCCAAATGCAAACCAAAATTTAGGAAACGTTTTTTAGGGACACACTTTTTTAATCCACCCCGTTATCTCAAGCTTCTAGAACTTATTCCAACGGCGGAAACTGATCCAGTCGTTGTGGAGCAGATGTCGAAATTTGGCCGGATGGTCTTGGGTAAAGGCATTGTGTTGGCAAAAGATACACCGAATTTCATCGCTAATCGTATCGGTGTGTTTGTCTCATTTCTCGCCCTACAAAGCTTTACCGACGGCGACTACACCATCGAGGAAATCGATACCCTCACTGGCACGCTGATGGGACGACCAAAATCAGCGACTTTCCGCACAGCCGATCTGGTGGGTTTGGATACGCTGCTCTACGTTTCGAAAAATCTCTATCCAGCGATTCCGAAGGATGAACGACGAGAAGTTTTCCGAGTGCCAGAACTATTCGGGAAGCTAGTGGAAACAGGTAGTCTCGGGGCGAAGGCAGGTCAAGGTTTTTATAAGAAAGTGGATGGTGAAATTCGTTCCCTCAACCCAGAAACCTTTGGCTACGAATCTCCCAAACCGATGAAACTGGGCAACCTCGATAAGCTCAAGAAATTATCGTTGGGCGCTCGCCTCCGTAAGCTGTATGACGATAACGGGCGAGCAGGTAAATTCTTCCGCAATTTGATTTTGCAGACATTGGCCTATAGCGCGAATCGAGTACCCGAAATTACCGATGAGCCGCAGATGATCGACCTGGCGATGAAATGGGGATTCGGTTGGGAAATGGGGCCATTCCAAATTTGGGATGAGCTGGGCTTTAACCGTATTTTCGGCGACCTCAATAGTCATCACTATTTTATTCCCCACTGGGTGAAACAGATGGCATCCATGGGTCACAGCCGTTTCTATAGCGAGAATAAAACGGTCTATTCGCCCAATCGCATGACCTACCAAAAGCTGGATGGTCATAATGATGAAATCCAGATGGCAGACTATCGCATTGATGAGAAAACCCTCTGGCAAAACTCCGAAATGGCGTTGCTAGATCTGGGTGATGGCATTGCGTTGTGTGACCTACGGTCGAAGGCAAATACCCTCAGTGCCAAGGTGATTGAAGGCTTTGGGGACATGCTTGATTATGTAACCGCCCATGACGAAATTTTGGGCATGGTGATCGGCAATGACGCCCACAATTTCTGCGTCGGATTAAACCTCGGCGAAGTGGGCAAGATGGTTGAACTCGAAAACCTTAACCCCTTTAGCCACAATCATGGCGGCGTGCGTAAACTTCTCGAAAAAGTACAGGCGTTTGTGCAGCGCATTCATTATTTCCACAAACCGATTGTGGCGGCAGTGCATGGTCGTGCCCTCGGTGGTGGCTGTGAATTGGCGATCGCCTGTCCCCATATCGTTGCTGATGCGGAAACCTATATTGGTCTCGTAGAAATGGCAGTAGGTCTCATTCCGGCAGGTGGCGGTTTGATGCGATGGGCGCGGTGGATTGGCAAACAAGCTAATGGCGAAACCCCAGCAGATTTAATGCCCTTACTGAAAAAGGTCTTCCAAACAGTTGGGACAGCGACAGTCTCCGGTAGTGCCCATGAAGGTATTGAACTGGGATTCTTCCCTGCCCATACCAAGATCGTAATGAATGGCGATCGCCTCCTTTATGTTGCGAAGCAAGAGGCATTATGTCTGCATCGATTGGGTTATGTTCCCCCTGCGAAAGATCCGATTCCGGTGTTGGGCAAATCGGCGCGAACCGTTCTGGAGCATATGGTCTACACCATGAAGGAAGGGGGCTATGCCTCGGATTATGACCAGATGTTGGCGCACCGCATTGCCTATGTGTTGACGGGTGGTGATTTGACTGAGATGGCCTGGGTGGATGACGAATATCTCCTCAAGCTAGAGGGTGAAAACTTTATGCCACTCATCGATGAGCCGAAGACCAAGGAACGCATTATGCACATGCTCAAGACGAAGAAGCCATTGCGGAATTAGATCCCCCCTAGCCCCCCTTTGAAAGGAGGGAACCGGAAAGTCCCCCTTAACAAGGGGGATTTAGGGGGATCCTCGATCACTTATTAGGAAGTAAAAAAGATGAATGCATACATCGTGAGTGCCGTCCGCACCGCCGCCGGAAAAGCCCCCAGGGGTAGTCTCAAAAATGTCCGTGCCGATGACCTAGGAGCTACTGCCGTCAAAGGCGCAACTTCAGTTGTCACCGATCAGCTGGCAGCCGCAAAAAATGAAACATCAGTCATTAATCTAATCGACGATGTGATTATGGGCTGTGCCTCACCGGAAGCTGAACAGGGCTTTAATGTTGGGCGAATGATTGCACTCCGGGCGGGTCTGCCAAACCATGTCGCAGGAGTCACTGTAAATCGACTTTGTTCGTCCGGCTTGCAGGCGATCGCCATGGCAGTTCAAGCGATTAATTTCGGGTCGGCAGATGTCATCGTGGCGGGTGGCGCAGAGTCCATGAGCCAAATCCCGATGGGTGGCCATAACTGGTTGCCGAATGTAGATTTGTTTGAGGATATGCCCGCCGCCTATTTACCGATGGGATTAACGGCGGAGAAGGTGGCGGAAAAGTTTAATATCTCCCGCGAAGACCAAGATGCCTTTGCGTTACTGAGTCACCAAAAAGCTTTGATCGCCCGAGAAAAGGGTTATTTCAAAGATGAAATTGTTCCAGTGACCATCCACGAAACCCGCTATGTCGATGGTATGCCAGAGGTTGTCGACAGAATTTTTGAAGCCGATGAAGGAATCCGGTCAGATACTAGCTTGAGCGCCTTGGCAGATTTGAGACCAGTCTTCCATGCCAGAGGTTCTGTCACTGCGGGAACATCATCGCAGATGTCCGATGGGGCAGCCGCAACGATGGTCATGAGCGAAGAAATGGTCGAGAAGCTCGGCATCAAACCCATGGCGAAATTACTTGGTTTTGCAGCGGTGGGTGTTGACCCGGAAATTATGGGGATTGGCCCTGTAGCAGCGGTACCGAAAGTCCTCAAACAAGTCGGTTTAAC
>CAZXBK010000068.1:0-21346 GCA_964638765.1 uncultured Synechococcus sp.
ACCATCTTTTAATTGCTTACCGAGGGGAGTATCCAGACCATCATCCAGACTTTTGGCTAGGTATTCTAAACCCGCATTTTCGAGGGCTGTCAAAACTGGTGTTTCTTTTGTCTCTTCGGCAAGATTACCCCAGCCAACATTTTCCTTAAGCGATGCTGGAAATCTAGCGTAATCCTGCATCACCACCGCAATTTGTGAGCGTAATTCGTCTAATTCGAGGGAACGAAAATCTGTTTTTCCCCAATAAATTGACCCTGCACTGGGGTCATATAAACGGCAAAGTAATTTGGCTAATGTTGTTTTTCCTGCGCCATTTTCCCCGACTAATGCCACCATTTCCCCCGGTTGAATGTTTAGATTGAGATTTTTTAAAGTGGGGCGATCGCTGCCCGGATAAACAAACGATAAATCTTCAATATGTAATGGCAAATCATTAGGCTTCGAATCAAAAGTCTTTTGACCGGAAACAAGCTGTGGCTCAAGGTCTAGAAGCTGAAAAATTGGCGCAGTCGCGAGGGCAACATCATAAACATCACCCAATGTCGCAATCATAATAAATAGACTGCGGCGCACCTGCAAAATAATGCCTGTATAGAGCGCCAAATCGCCAAGGCTAAAGATACCGCGTAGCACACCCAGAACGACGTAAATATAACAAAAAGCAGCTCCTAAACCACCAATAAATGCCCAGATTAGCACACTAATAGCTTCGCCATTTCTGACTTTCATCATGCGGGTAAAGACTGTATCAAAAAGCCTTTGCCACCGCTCAATCATGATGCCTTGTAACGAAAAAAGACGTAATTCCTTCGCGTAGTTTTCTCCTTTAATTAAATTGGCATAAATCTCCATTTCACGGGTTAAGCCAGCTTGGGTTTTCTCAACTTTCCAGCTTTTTCGGTTGTACTTAATTTCAACATGGAAAGAAGGCACACCAAAAGCGATTAAAACAATAGGAACCCACCAAGCAATAGATGTTGTCACAGCCACTGAAGGTATAAATAGAAAGATTCCAATCAGCGCAAACATCACAATTGACGAGAGGCGTTTTAACCTTTCTTCGCCTTTTTCTGTAAGTTTTAAAAGGTTGAGTAAATCAGGATTTTCAAAGAGGGCAATATCATCAAAAAAAGTGATCTTTTTTAGAATTTTGCCGCGCACATGACCCCGCACTCGATCACGCATAGCATGGCTGATGGGATTACGAATAGCATCGAGGGAATCAACGAATAAATTTAGGCAAACAACCGCCACCATACTCCAGAGCAAAACGGGGTTCGCTAACATCACTTGAAATGCTTCGGCTTGGGTGCGATCGCCTAACAAAACAGTGGCTTCGTCGATGACAATCTTGCTGAGAAATAGCGATACCGAAGGGCCAAGACCATTGATTAAATTGAAGAAAATGAGGCGGCTGAGTTCTTTCGGTGCAGCGCGCAACACCATGAGCAAACTGCGCCGCAAAGTTTCGGGCGGCGATAATTTTCGCGGTTTCATTGAAATTTGGTAGATGAGAAGAAATTGCTATCAACAACGAACTCCGACAATTTAGTAGTGCTGATGTTCGTGTTACTTCTATGCTACGAAATAATGTTTTATTTAGATAACCTATTCACAAAACTTTTCTCTGAAGAAGCGATCGCCCTACCTATTTCGAGATCATGTTTAAAGCTGCAAGCTGAGTCATGAGTTCGGCAACTTTATCGAGATTTTTTTGACCAGGGGAATCCTCCACGCCACTAGACAAATCAATACCGTTGGGTCGCAACTGGGTTAGAGCTTGCTGAATATTTTCTGGTTTTAAACCGCCTGCCAATAGCCACGGAATACTGGGTTTAAACGCTTGTAAATCTGCCCAATCAATCGTGTGACCTGTGCCGCCTAACTGTTCGGGATGGTAGGCATCAAGCAGCAGAGCATCAACGACAAATTCGTAATTCTTGGCGGCTTCAAGGGTGCGGCGATTGCGGACTCTGAGGGCTTTAATCAGTTCTAAATCGGGCAACAGTTTACGAACTTTTTGGCAAAATTCGGGGGATTCATCGCTGTGAAGTTGGATAGTTGTCAGACCAGATGTTTTGGCGATCGCCGCAATTTCTTCAGGACTTTGATTGGCAAAAACGCCGGCTTTTCCAGCGGTTTCCGGCAACGCAGTGGCAATGGGCTGAATATTTTCGGGTGTGATGTAGCGGGGGGATTTTTTGACGCAAATAAAGCCGATATCCGTTGCACCCATCGCGGCGATCGCCACCGCCTGATCGACCCGCGTTAACCCACAAATTTTTAGCCGCATAGCCATCTACATCTACTCAAAACCAGACCCTAGCATAACCGTCTTGTCCCCAAAGAAAAAACCTATCCCCGTAGGCATAGGCTTCTGAAATTCAAATGTTTAGGGTTCAAATATGTAGGGGCAGTTCGGGAACTGCCCTTTGCCCTTAGCTTGTGTCAAAACAAATCATTCTTCCCGCACAGGCGTAGAATTTTGACTTGCTTGCCAAACTTTTTCGAGTAACAATTCCGTGCGATCGCCGAGCTTACAGATAAATGTGCCGCTGCAATCGCCTTCATCGTTGGTAACCCAGTAGCCCTTCAGGCTTACTTCGGAGTACTCCGCATCACAAACTGCGATGTCGAGAATATCGTCACAGTCACGCTTGAGTTGAACCAGCTCTGTCAATAAAGGCAAATCTTTTAACACCAAAAAAGCAGCACTACTAGGCTCCATGTAGAAATTTTGGGTTGTCCGTAATGCCAAAACAGCACGGTCTTTCAGCCAAGTTTCCACAGACTGGGTTAAACGCTCTAATCGAAAGGACTCATCGGTGTAGATCAACTTCAACATGATCACGCTCTCCGGTGATGTAATAAAAAATCAAAAATTTCAATAAACGGCACAACCAAAGGGGTTTGCCCAACGTTTCGCGATTGCACGCATTTAGCGCTGATACAGGCGATCGCCATAAAAAACCGCCTCTAAATCTAAGAAGCGGAAGGGTATTTGTTCACGACCAATAGATGGTGATGGACAGTGCTCAGAATTTAAATCGGAGCTTTCCGCTGATTAAATTTAGGTAAGAGTCAAGGCAAAAGCTAATAGCGGCCTTAATCGGTTCAAATGGCTGAATTTCGTAAAATTCATTAAAATACGGCTGTTGAAAATCTGGGTTCAGGTTTCCTTCTTCAGGTAAACTCCAATGCCCCATCGGATTTTCCGCAAGGATGCCCATCGATGTGAGATCAAAACCAATGTTGCTATCCACAACCAGGCGATCGCCCGCGCGCTGTGCGAGTTGTCTGAAACGTTGTTGGGTGGATTGATACAACAAGGGTCTTACCTCCTTGAAAATGTCCTATATTTGTTATACTACACTTGCACTACAGAAAAGTCTAGTTTAGGAGAGAATTTCTATGCGAACTGCGACACAGGCCAAAACTTCAACGACGGATATGGAAGTTACCAGTATTCGTCTAGAGCGCACCCTTAAGGAAAAGCTCAAGGATTTATCCGGAAGTCAGGGTTATCAGTCTCTTATTCGCGACATCCTCTGGAACTATGTTAACCAAAAGTCTGGAGATTATCGCCCTAAATTTACACCCACTGATATTCGCGCTACTGTTCCGGCGATCGCCCAGAAAGATGAAAGCTGCGTTTTAACGGGCAAACTCATCCAAGCAGGCGACAAAATGTACCTTGGTTTCACGATTCACGGCGATCTGGTTCCCCTCAGTCAAATTCCCTAACCGGATCAAAAAACATTCAAATATTTTTCCAAACAGACAAAGAGTAATGGATTTTCAGATTTGCCCTTTGTCTGTTTCGCTTTAGCTTTGCAAGATCACACAAAATCTAGGGCGTAACCGCAGTAGATGCTTGGGATAAGGCGAATTGTTTAAAGTTTAAAACGGTCTCTGCATAAGCTTGACCGGCAGTTTTGGCGACATCATTATGACCAGCTTCCGGCACGAGAAATAATTGTTTCGGGGCGATCGCCGAATTGTAGAGTGTTTGACCCATCTCAGCGGGAATCACATCATCTTCAAGACCGTGAATAAATAATGTCGGAATGGTGATGTCGGGGATTTTACTCAGAGATTCAAAGCGTTGGTGCAATAGAAAATCCACGGGCATAAAGGAATATTGTCCGGAATAGGTTGCCATGTCGGACATTGAGGTAAATGTCCCTTCTGCAATCAACCCTGCCGCCGGATTATTTTGTACTAAATCGATGGCGATCGCCCCACCGAGGGAATGGCCATACACAAAAATTTGCTCAGGTGTAAAACTCTGTTCTTCGAGGAGATAGTCGTACATGACCTGGGCATCCTCATAGACCTGACTTTCGCGGGGAAATTTACCGCCACTGAGACCATAGCCCCGGTAATCCATGAGCAATACCGAAAATCCCATCTCTACAAAGCGTCTGGCATGGAAAAGATTTTCCCCGACGTTGTAGCTATTGCCATGCAAAAATAACAACGCCTTACCGTTGCTATTCGCTTGAGCTGGGAGCCACCAGCCATGAATTTCAACGCCATTTTTTACCGGTAGCCAAACCTCTTGGTGGGCGATTTCGTAGGTTGCCGGAAAGTTTTCGATGGTTTTTGTCGGCTTGAAAATCATCCGATTTTGCCAAACCAATAGAAAAATGCACAGGGCAAAATAAATCCCCGAAATACTGCCCAACCCCACAAGCAGCCATTTTAAAAGGGTTTGTTTGAAAGGACGTTGCGCTGTTGTCGTCGCCATACCTATTCGCTAGCTTCAGTAAGGTGATTTTCTACTAATTCAAAATATTTTTCTTCGAGCAAAAAAGAACCCCGCTCAAATTTAATCGCCCAATAATCCCCCGGTCGGCGATCGCGCACAGTACCAATATCACCAACAGCAATCAAATCCGCAGGACGCAACATTGGCATCGGGTCAGCCGTTTTTAGATAGGGCGGCAATTGTGTCACTTTAATTTTGGAGCCAGCGGGAAAATTACTCATCGCACATTTTGCAATCTAAATTGGCGTTTATCATTGTATCGACTTGCCAGCCTTTCCATTGAACTGGGCGATCGCCTGCGCTATTTCTTTTCTAAACCTAGATTCTCATCTCTAACTTGTAGGGGCGGTTCGCGAACCGCCCTTCCCACCAATGGGCTACTTAAATTTAACGAGTCCTAAAATACGTTTACTTCTTCAAGTCTTTCCTGAAGTGAAGGGTCATAAAGGCGTTTGTAGTTCCAATAGTTCGCAAAAACCGCTTCGACATAGCCCTTGGTTTCTTTAAACGGAATTTGCTCCACAAAAAAGTCTGGATCGCTCGTATCAAAGCGGCGCACCCATTTCGCTACATTGCCGGGGCCTGCGTTATAGCTGGCGATCGCCAACATGGAGTTATCGTTATATTCGCGGTGGGTATAGCGGAGATACCACGTCCCAAACTGGATATTGTCTTCGGGATTATTGAGGGAATATTCTGAGTCATCAATTTGATCGGCAATCCATTCACCCGTCGCTGGCATCACCTGCATTAAACCAGTCGCTCCCACGGGCGATTGAATTTCTTTTTCGAAGCGCGACTCTTGGCGCATTAGTGAAACCACCAACAGCGGATTCAGCTCATTGTCCGCCGAATGCTTGAGAATCTGGTCAGCATAGGGAAAAGGAAAGAGGGCGTACCAATAATCAGGCCGTTGCCGCAGCTCTAACCACGCTTGGCGATCGCCTTGGGAATCCCGCTGGCTTAGACCCCAAATTGTATTAATACCTTTGAGATAGCGCCCTTGGGTAAGTTTTAATAGTCCGGCGGTAAATTCTTCTTCAATGGTTAACTCTGACTTACCAGCCAATTCCATCTGGATTTCGTTCCACGCATCAAAATCCTGACCCAAGCGATAAAGCTCCTGAAATGTTTCGGAGCCAGCGGGAGGCATTGGCCGCACTTTGGGAATTTCAAGGGCAGGCTGGAGGTCTCGCACCGACGTAAAATTCCCCACATCCCAACCGAGCTGTACCGCCGATCGCCATGCATAGTAAGACTCAGGATAATCAGCCAAAACAGTATTAAATGCTTGTTCTGCTTCCTCTGGGCGGTTGAGGCGCTCAGCCCATTTGCCAATCCAAAATACGGACTCAGCAGCTAAAGAATGACTCGGCGTATTGACGGCGATCGGTTGCGCCCATTCCCAAGCCCGATCAAAACGACCTTCCTTGGCGTAGCGCTCTGCCTGTTTCCAGCGATATTCGCTCGTGGCTTCATGATTTTTAAAACCATTAAGGGCCATTTGCCGCGCTTGCTCAGCAGATTGACTACTGCCTAATTTGTCTAAAATACTGGCTTTGCTAAAGAGGGCTTCTGGGGCTTCTTCAGGAAATTTTTGATAGACCTGATCAAGGTAAGTTAGGGCTTCAGTGTCGTTCACTAAAGTCGCTAAACGACGTAATCCCAACCCAGTTTCTTCAGCATCGGGGAAAGTCTCAATGAGTGTACGGTAGGCACGGCGAGCGTTCCGTTCTTCATTACTAATGTGGAAACCCCGCGCTACCCGGTAAAGATTACGGGCAGTGGAGGGCGCTTTTTCGTAGGCCTTCGCAGCCTGACCATATTGCCAGCCATCCCAAAAACTATCGCCGATCGCCTCCCAAACTTCCGGTGTCAGTTGACCGCTGTAGTCATCGATTAGCCGCTCCCGCACTGTGCCAATATCTGGCGCGTCAGCATCGTAGAGTAAACGGGAAATGAGCAAATTAGACTGATTGGGATTGCTTTCTAGTTGTGTCCGAATTAAAGCTTGAGTGCGTGGGTGGGCGGGATACTCGGCGATCGCCTGTTCAATGTATTGATCACCGTAGGGACTCAGGCGATACAAAGCTTCTGCAGCAGCCGGACTTTCGGGATAGCGCTTTACAACTTGCTGCCAAACAGATTGTGCCGAGGCCAGGTCATTACTAAGTTCGTGGGCGCGTCCCCGCTTAATCAGAATATGGGGCGCGAGTACTGGATAATCTTTTTCTAAATTTTCGAGCTGTTCTAAGGCGGCTCCACCCTCATAGGCTTCGAGGTGCGCCATTGCCAACAAATACCGGGCACGACTTTGTTCTAGAGCATTGTCCCCTGCGGCGGCGATCGCCTGTAGTTCTGCTTTGCGAGCTTCAGACTCGGCATCCGCTAGCTCAAGTACGGCTGAGGGGGCATTGGGGTCAACTTTTGAGGTGTTACCAGACTCATTCGACGAAAAGTCGCGTCCCCTAGTCACCAAGAAACTAACACCAAGTAATCCCGTCAAACACAAGCCGATAATGAAGGTTGGTGAACTGTAGTTGACAGAAACCCGTTTCATCTGAGCCGCCTCTAATAATCACGAGTTCGATCATAGGCGATCGCAACTCAATTCAGCCGCTTATCAGTTGATTTTCCGGCAAAATTAAGTGGGATATTACTTTTTTGCGTGACCTCTCCATAGAAATACGGAGTCTGCATGTTCGCGATGTCTACCATCTCGACTGCTTGGGAAAAACAACAAATAAAAAAGAGAACTATAGGCTAAGCTCCAGTTCTCTTTCTTCAGTTTTTTGGGTTGACGTAATGTCTAGCGGACGTACCACCAGTAGGTACCCATCGGAATTGCAGTCGCCAAAATTAGTAGGACAATAACCCAGATAGTCGAACTTGTGGTTTTGGTATCTTCGGCTTTGGTGAAGGTACTCTCGACATTAATTTCCGCAATCTGTGGTGGCCCCGGATCTGCTTCGCCATTAAAGATTGTGCCGACGCGAGTCTTGGCGTTAAAAAGAGCTTGGTTGTAGGCACTATTTTTGAGGGGATAGCCGACGGTTTGCTCTGTAATGCTTTTAATGGTTTCTTCAGGAAATTGCGCCTCTAGATTTTCTCCGAGGGCGATCGCCACATTATTAGTGAGTACATCAATGGCAAGAACCATATCATTCGCACCATCTTCGGCGGTGGGGAACCACTTCGCAAAGACCTTCTCCGCAAATTCATCCATCGTTTGACCATAGTCAAGGCGACGAATCGCGACAAAATGAAGGCCTTTTCCGGTAGTTTCAGCCAATTCTTCTAACTCTCGGTTGAGGCGACCACCATTGGCACGACTAATCGATTCGGCCTGATCAACGAGCCAAACGGGTTGATCGGGCGTTGTGTAAGGCACGTCATACACCCCTGTTGCTTGGGCTGGCAGGGCAAAGCCGCCAAACGCTAGCACCATCGATGCCAGCCATAGCCCTAGCTTTTGCCACCTGCTCGTGGTCTTACTTTCCGTGATTCTCATGACTATTTTTATCTCTCAAAATTATTGCGGAATTTGCTGTCACTCAGGAAAATTCTTAGGCGATCGCCCAACATTTAGATCTACAGATTCCAAACCTGAACTTTTCCAAAGTATAAAAAATAATTGCCCTTATTATCTCATCCAGAGCGGATCCCATGGAGCGAGTCCCACGAAAAAAAGCCCAGTAGCAATCTACTAGGCTCGGTAAAACAGCAAACTCAATAAAAAATAATCATTAACCCAAATAGGGTTAGCTAAAACGTAACTAGATGATGAAACTCACTAGTTATCATTCCAAAAATTATGAAGACCAAATGCCGCTAGCAATTTGAACTAGAGGCTCAACGAAAGGTGTGCCACAGAGGAAGTAAGCAAAGAAAGCACCACCACAGCCACCGAGGAGGAAGCTACTAGCAAACTCACTCCAGCCAGCGTCAGTACCGAGGTCTTCGGGAGGGTTGGGTGTTGTCAAAGTTGCAGTAGGCGTACTAACACCAGCCGCGCCATACAACGATAAAGCAACAGTCAAAATAGAAACGAGACCCACTGCTGCTAGTAGACCAGCCAAAGCTGCATAGTCGCTATCGCGTAGGGGACCAAGTACAGCGAAAGGACCATAAATAAAGAAACCATGAGCCATACCAATCTCTAAGCCACGACGTTGCGCGGAAAGACCTTTGCGGTAGGCAGGCAAGTTATTGATGAAAGCTTTACTAAAAGCAGAAGCATTGATGGGGGTTGCGAGATTGCCCACTTGGGGATCGCCACCATGTGTAATAACATCCATTGAACGATTAAGCTCCTCTCAAAACAAACTTTAAAAAGATTAAGGAAATGAATACTTGTAAGGGATTATAAGAGATATTGCAGGGATTCTAGGGTTTCTTAGTAAATGGCAACATTCGGGCGATTTAAGGCGTTTCTCAACATCTTTTGTAAAGAATCGTAATGTCTGCCATATCTCGAAGCATCCTACAGTAACATCCAAAAGTATCTTGATATCCACTTATATAAATAAGGTAATTTCGATATGACTGGAGCATACGCCGCTTCTTTTCTACCTGCTATGTTGGTTCCAATGATGGCAGTCCTCAACTTCGTTGTTTTAGGTCTTCTATTTACCTATATCGAATCTGAAGCTTAGGAATTTATCCCGTAGCATCTTTTGCAAGGGAATTTGCAAGTAAAAATTTAAATTCGCTGTTTGGTAATTTTCCAAATAAATGTCCCTGTCATGTTTGCCGCTTGGTAATAGGCAGGGATTCTTTTATGAACGATTTCCCCTGCTTATTAACCGCGATCGCCGAGGTCTTGTGAAAGCTAATGAATCTTTATTTATTTCGCCATGGTATTGCTGCGGAGCGTTCGGACAAAATCCATGATGCTGAACGACCGCTAATTCCCAAGGGACAGCGACGAACTAGGCGGGTGGCGCGGCGTTTACGGCAGATCGGTGTCAGGTTTGATGTGATTTTGACGAGTCCTTTTTTGCGGGCACACCAAACGGCAGATATTCTCCACGAGGAAAAGCTCGGCGATCGCCCCATTGCGTTTCCTCCCCTTGCCCCAACGGGAAAATTTGAGGAGGGGCTAGCGTGGCTACAGGATTGGCAAACCAAGCAAACAAGCGAAACTAATATTGTTTGTGTCGGCCATCAACCCAATCTCGGGCAGTGGGCAGAACAGTTGCTCTGGGAAAAAGTCGGCGATCGCCTCATGGTCAAAAAAGCAGGCATTATCGGTATTAAGCTGGGTAACCTCCGCCATACCGTCGGAAATAATGAACTGTTTTTACTCACCTCGCCAAAATGGCTACCGTAATAAAGCGCGTGATAGGCTAGTTTAGCCACGGGCACTGAGAAGTTAGCCTTAAAAACTACACATTATCAAGACCAAGTAAAGGTATCGCATATGACCACTGGTTGTGAATTTAAACCCGGTTTGGAAGGAATTCCTGCCGCCCAATCCAGTATCAGTTTCGTTGACGGTAAACAGGGTATTCTCGAATATCGCGGTATTCGTATCCAAGAACTGGCTAAGAAAAGCTCTTTTTTAGAAGTTGCCTTCCTCCT
Organism: uncultured Synechococcus sp.; assembly: GCA_964638765.1. Taxonomy (GTDB): domain Bacteria; phylum Cyanobacteriota; class Cyanobacteriia; order Cyanobacteriales; family MRBY01; genus MRBY01. The sequence continues at coordinate 10,355 of CAZXBK010000068.1, forward strand.
CATTTGGGGCAAGCTGCCGACCTACAACGAACTAGAAGATTTTAAAAACGATATTCTTTACCATCGCCGCATTAAATATCGCATTCGGGACATGATGAAATGTTTCCCCGAAAGTGGTCACCCGATGGACGCTCTACAAACTTCGGCGGCGGCATTGGGACTGTTTTACTCTAGGCGCGCCCTTGATGATCCTGAGTATATTCGCCATGCAGTTGTACGTTTGTTGGCAAAGATTCCGACAATGATCGCGGCTTTCAATCTAATGCGGAAAGGGAATGACGCAGTTCAACCCAACGACAGCCTAGACTATGCGGCAAATTTTCTCTACATGATGACGGAGAGACGCCCCTACGATTTACAATCGCAAATTTTTGATACCTGTCTAACGCTTCACGCTGAGCACACCATTAATGCCTCTACATTTTCGGCAATGGTGACCGCTTCAACCCTGACTGATCCCTACGCTGTAATTGCTTCAGCGGTAGGTACTTTGGCGGGGCCGCTCCACGGTGGTGCGAACGAAGAAGTGCTTTTGATGCTCGAAGAGATTGGCTCTGTGGATAATGTCAAAGCCTATGTAGATAAGTGTGTTGAAAACAAGCAAAAAATTATGGGTTTCGGTCACCGGGTTTATAAGGTGAAGGATCCCCGCGCGGTAATTTTGCAAGGCTTAGCGGAACAGCTATTTGAAGTTGAAGGGGAAGACCCTTATTACAAGGTTGCCCTCGAACTAGAAAAAATTGTGGAAGATCGCTATGGCCACAAAGGTATCTACGCCAATGTCGATTTTTATTCTGGTTTGGTTTACCGCAAGCTTGGTATTCCCAGCGACTTATTTACACCGTTGTTTGCGATCGCCCGGGTGGCAGGTTGGCTAGCCCACTGGAAAGAGCAGCTGGGTGTGAATCGGATTTTCCGTCCGACCCAGCAGTATAAAGGCCTCCATGATCAGCCTTATATTCCCCTCGAAGAGCGGTCGTAATTAGGCATGTTGAAGTTTTCATCGGTTGCGCGGTGGGCGATCGCCGCAGTTGTTTGTGGGAGTTTATGGGGTTGCGCCAATAATGTGACCCCGGAAGAGACGGAGCTAGCCCTTGAACCCAACCAAGACTGGACGCTGGTCGAACATGAGGGGATTCAACTAGAAATTCCTCCTAACTTTGTTGTCGGTCAACCGGGTTTAGAGTTAGAAGAACTACAAGCTAGTTTGACCGACGCTGGTTTTGGCGATCGCACGGACTGGCTAGCCCAAAATGCAGAAGATGTTGTCTTACTTGCCTTTGAGGCTACAGATGATCAACTAAGCGCGATTAATGTGGTTCAAATTGGGCGATCGCCCGATGAAGCTTTAGAGGATTATTTAGCTCAGCAAGTGACCCAGCTTGAAGCGGCAAATATCACTGTTGCGCCACCGCAGATCGAGGCAGAAGTTGGCATCCTTGAAATTAGTGCTGACAATCAAGAACAATTCATTTACGTGTATCCAAGTGCAGAAGATTTTTGGGTTGTCACCTATAGTGGTGGGCGCGGGCAACTGGCGGCATCAACTATTGAGCGCAGTCGCCGTAGCGTCGAGATTCTTACCCAAGCAGAATAAATCGTGAAACTGAATCAAGTCATCATTGCCTATAAAGCAGGTAATAGCTTTGCTAAAAAATGGGCGCAGCGGTGTGCGGAGGAGTTGGAGGCGCTAGGTTGCAAAGTACTGATGGGGCCTAGCGGCTTTAAAGATAATCCCTACCCTGTGTTTTTAGCATCGGCGACAGAACCCATTGATCTCGCTATTGTACTGGGTGGTGATGGGACAGTTTTAGCGGCAGCGCGGCATTTGTCTGTGGAAAATATTCCAATTTTGGCGGTTAATGTCGGCGGTCATTTGGGTTTTTTGACGGAACCTATCGAACAAATTCAGGAGAGTCAAAAGCTGTGGCAACGCCTGCAAAATGATGTCTATGCCGTCGAAAAACGGATGATGCTCGAAGCGGCTATCTGTGAGGGCGATCGCCTCAATCCCGAAATTGTTAGTGAGCAGCATTTTGCCCTCAATGAAATGTGCGTTAAACCCGCAGCGGTTGACCGGATGCCCACGGCAATCTTTGAGATGGAAGCCGACAATATGATCGTCGATCAGTACCACGGTGATGGTTTATTGGTCGCAACTTCAACGGGTTCGACTTGTTATACCGCCTCTGCCAACGGCCCCATTATGCATCCCGGTTTAGAGGCGATCGCCGTAACCCCGATTTGTCCGCTGAGTTTGTCTAGTCGTCCCATTGTGTTGCCTGCGGGGACGAGTGTCGATATTTGGCCACTGGGTGATTACGAGTTAAACAATAAACTATGGGTTGACGGAGCCTTAGGCACGTCCATCTGGCCGGGACAGTGGGTAAATGTCCGTAAGGCGCGTTGTTATTGCAAATTTATTATTTTGCGTGAGAGTTATTCTTTTTACAAAACCATCCGCGAAAAGCTCCAGTGGCAAGGCTCTCGCATTCCCTACAATAACGACCGCAATTAATAAACGATTTCGGCCATCGAGGTTCCGTAAAATCTTTCAGCAGAACACCCCCGCAAGTCGATAAAATCGGCAACATGGGAAAAAAATGGTTACGGCTAATCTATCTGTGCTCCATTGTCGCTGCAATTTGGGGCGTATCCGGCTTAATGTCGGCATTTTTTGCTGAGAAATTTTGGTTCGATGAAATTGGTTACGAATCGGTTTTCATTAAACAAGTGTTCGCTCGTTTGGGATTGTGGAGTTTAGGCTTTGTTGGCTCCCTTACTTTTTTGTGGGTGAACTATCGTGTCGTCGATCGCCAAGATTGGAAAGAAAGGCCGGATCAATCGGGGGAAGATCGCCGTGCTAATGTACCCCGTAAGCCGCTGAAATGGTGGCAAAAGATTGTCCCCCAACCCATTCCCTACCACACAAAAATTCCCGAATCTCCAGTCATTGGCTTTCGCTGGTTACTGTTGCTCATGCTCGGTTTCGGGCTACTCATTATTTTGATTTTGTTCCATTACGGCTCTGTCGTTTGGGAAACGCGCCAACTGGATTTGAGCCTGCCTCTCATTACCCCTGCTCTGCCGGATCCCTTTGCTTTCAGGTCGGTGCGCTCTATTGTGGCCATGCTCGAACAGCAGTTGTGGCGGATCGGTACTGCCGTCGTGTTGTTTGCTCTAGTGCTATGGCGGCGGTGGTTTACGCTGCGGGCGATCGCCGTGATGCTGAGCCTGGGTTTTGGGATGGTGCTCTCGAATAATTGGGTGCGAGTTTTGCAGGGCTGGTACGCCACACCGTTTGTGCAGGTTGACCCGATTTATGGCAACAATGCCAGCTTTTATGTTTTTAATCTTCCCCTCTGGCAAATCCTTGATTTTTGGTTTGAGGGTTTGTTTCTGTATAGCCTTGTCAGCGTTACTCTCAGCTATCTACTGTCTGGTGATAGTTTTTCCCAAGGAAAATTTCCCGGTTTTAGCCCCGCCCAGCTGCGTCACCTAAATCTACTAACGGGTCTATTATTCCTTGCCGTGGCAGGTCGTCATTGGCTTGTTCGCTACGAATTGGTTTATTCCAAACTCGGTGTGGTCTACGGTGCCAGCTATACCAACATTAATGTTGACCAACATGTTGAAACGATTTTGACGCTGATGGCAGTGGCGATCGCCGCGTGGTGTTTGGTGCAATTTTGGCGATACCCCTACCGTCGAACCGTTTCGATTCGTCGTCAGCAACCGCAAGTTTTAAAAGGTGTTGTCCTTTACATTGCAGTTATGGCAACGGGAGTGATTTTACAAACGGGCACTCAGCAATTTATCGTCCAGCCTAATGAATTAGCCCGCGAAGAACAATTTCTCAAGTACAGCATCGAATATACCCGCAACGCTTTTGGGCTAGATGCCATCGAATCAAAGGTCTTTAACCCCGAAGGTCAACTGACGGCTACGGACATTGAAAATAATCCCCTAACCATTGAAAATATTCGCCTCTGGGATAGTCGACCTGTCCTCCAAACAAACCGTCAACTCCAGCAAATTCGTCTGTACTATCGTTTCTCCGACGCAGATATTGATCGCTATTCTCTGCAACTACAGCCCGATGTGCCCGCCTCAAAGGAGCAAGTCATTATTGCGCCGCGAGAACTGGATTATGAAGCCGTTCCTGAACAGGCAAAAACTTGGGTAAATGAGCACCTTGTGTACACCCACGGTTATGGCTTTACCGTTAGTCCGGTTAATAAAGCTGAGCAGACTGGCTTACCGAAATATTACGTGCAGGATATTGGTGTGGGAGATGAAGACGAAGAGGGCAATTTAACCACTTTAACGCCGGAAATTCGTGATTCTATCCCCATTGGACAGCCTCGCATTTACTATGGCGAACTAACCAATACCTATGTGATGACTTCTACAAAGGTGCAGGAGTTGGACTATCCCAGTGGCGAAGATAACCGCTACAACACCTATGACGGTAAAGGAGGGATTACCTTTGGCAATCCTTTTAAACGTCTACTCTTTGCGCGTTACCTCAAGGATTGGCGGATTTTGTTTTCCAATGATCTAACCTCTGATACGAAGTTGCTGATGCGTCGCAACATCAATGAACGGGTCAGGGCGATCGCCCCATTTTTGTACTTTGATCGTGATCCTTATCTAGTAACAGCCGATGTTGGCGAAACCAACGAATTAGGCGATAAAAATTATTTGTATTGGATTCTCGATGCCTATACAACGAGTGATCATTATCCTTATTCTGACCCCGGCGAAAACCGTTTTAACTACATTCGTAACTCGGTAAAAGTTGTGATTAACGCCTACAACGGCAATGTCACTTTCTATGTTGCCGATGAAGATGATCCGATGATTCGCACTTGGCAAAAGGCTTTTCCGAATCTGTATCGCTCCTTCACAGAGATGCCCGATGTCCTACGAAAACACCTCCGCTACCCCACGGATTTATTTAGTGTGCAGTCCGAGCGGCTGTTGAGCTACCACATGCTTGATCCGCAGGTTTTTTATAATCGTGAAGACCAGTGGGAAATCCCGAAAGAAACCTACGGTAACGAATCCCAGGCGATCGCCCCCTATTACCTAATCATGCGTTTGCCCACAGCAGAATCCGAGGAATTTATTCTGTTACACCCCTATACACCTACAAGCCGACCGAATCTAATTGCCTGGTTAGCGGGACGTTCTGACGGCGATCAATATGGCAAATTATTGCTCTATCAATTCCCAAAACAAAAGTTAATTTATGGGCCGGATCAAATCGAAGCATTAATTAAACAAGACCCTATTATTTCCCAACAAATATCCCTTTGGGATCGCGAAGGTTCACGGGCTGTTCAAGGAAATTTACTCGTCATTCCCATTGAACAATCATTACTTTATGTTGAACCTTTGTACCTAGAAGCTGATGAAAATAGTGTGCCTACTTTGGCGCGAGTGATTGTTGTTTATGACAATCAAATTGTTATGGAAAGGACTCTTCAAGAAGCTCTAGATGTGATTTTTAGAGGGGCAAACTATGAAGCACCTAGTACAACTATTCCTTCAACGATTGACCCAGCAAACTTACTTTGATTTTGAGTGATTTGCACTTTTGAAAATTGAGAATTACTGAGAGCTTGCTACTGAAATGCTCCAAGGTCGTTGATTTTGGAGGCTACACTATTAAACAAAGAATTTTTCCACAAAATCAATTAAACGGTAGACATTATGCGGGAAACGATCGCCGTCATTTTCGATTTCGATGATACGCTGGCACCGGATAGTACTTCAGGTTTACTACAAAAGCTCGGGGTTGATGTTGAAAGGTTTTGGCGCGATGAAGTAGAGCCACTAATTCGAGATGATTGGGATCCAGTTCCTGCCTACCTCGTGAAAATGATTCAAAAATCCCATAGTGGCGAAGTCCCTACTATTACCAAACAAATACTAAAAGATTGGGGGAAAGAGCTACCCTTACATGTTGGCGTAATATCAATTTTTCAGCGAATTCGTGACCATGCGAAAAAGATCAATCCCCGCTTATCTATTGAGTTTTATTTGATTAGTAGTGGCATTGAAGATGTGCTACGCCACACAAAAATTGCCAAGGAATTTCATGATATCTGGGCATCTAATTTTTCCTATGACGAGAATGAGGCGATCGCCTACCCAAAAAAAGTTGTAAGTTTCACTGACAAAACCCGCTATATTTTCCACATTAAAAAAGGTTTATCGGCTGATGCAGTGCGAGGCAAGCCCTTTGAAGTGAATCGAAAAATACCCTCTGGGCGATCGCGCATCCCCTTAAATCAAATGATTTTTGTCGGGGACGGCTACACCGATATTCCTTGTTTTGCTCTGGTGCGAAAAGGTGGCGGCATTGCCATTGGAGTTTATGACAATGAGCGGCGTGATCGTTGGGGGCGAGCTTGGGGATTTGTAGAAGATGGTCGCGTTTCAAATCTTGTCCCTGCGAATTTCGAGGAAAAACGAGCATTATCCAACTCTCTTCTGATGGCAGTGGAAAGCCTCGCCCAAAAGATTTCGCTTCAAGGCAATATTTATCAAGGTTAAATATCATCGCAGCAAAACAACCCTAGGTAACCTCACAAACATTGGATCGGGTCTCAATGAAGGTGAGATAGGAAATAGAAGCAGCTTCTGCCCGGTGGATCTTGGTTTCGCTCTTAGCATTTAGGGCGGCGATCGCCCATGCAGAGAAAACCGATTTTTTACAGATAAAGCCCACTATTTTTTTGCTTTAAACAAAATCTATCGATAGATAGGAGCTTAAAAGCTAATTTCTTTAGAGCGAATTGTCTTGTCCAAAACTATTTAAAACTTGATAGGCAGCTCATCACTCAAAATGTGTTTTAAGCAGATAATAACAAGACAGCAAAGCACGAGCTTCATGGGAGCAGTCTTTCCAAATATGACCCTTTTGAGTTTTAGATTTATCGTTTAATGCTTCATCTTGCTCGTCAGAGAAAACGACATTTTCGCCGTAAACTCCTTGATATTCCGAATCAAAAAACTCATTGCATAAGTAATGCCACTGTGACTGAAAATAAGTTAAATACTGCTCATTATCTTTCACCACACAGCTGATACCTAAAAGCGCATTTAGTACTTCAAATTGTACCCACCAGGACTTTCGCCGGGCAATCATCTCGTGACCTTCTAAAGTCATCGGGAAAGAAGCAGGAGCTGCAAAAAAAGAACCACATTTTTTGTAATCCCAACCATAAGATAAACAGCAATCAAGGAAAGACTTCGCGAGTCTGATCGAATTTTCTTGATCGTCTAAAATCTTACGAGCTGCCAGTAACCGATTTGTGGATTGAAAGGCGTAGCCAAATCGCATTAGTTGTGGTGGTAATGTCCAATCAGCTTGACAAATAGAAAAAAGTGCCCCGGCAGATGTTGCCATTCGTTTTGAAATGATATCTGCTGCTTCTAAAAGCCTTTTGCGAATTTGAGGGGTTTGGGAAGAATTATAAAAAAGAATAAACGTATCTAAAAGGTCGCCGTGTACATTGACATCCTTACAACCGAGAGGCGTTCCAATAGTATCGGCGCAGTAGTTTAAAGGATTTTTTGATTGAGTATCGATTACACTCCCGTCACGGGTTAGAAAACCCATGTAACCGCCATATTCATGATCATAGGCAAATGTTTCTAGCCAATTAAAAGCTTCATTTGCTAACTCTAAAGCCTCTAAATTATTCGTCACTTTGTATGTAGCAACGCAAGCAGCTATGCCATAGGCTAGGCCATGGACGTGTTTGGTTTCTTTCTCTAATGGCGCTCCTTTATTGTCAACGAGATGATACCAACCACCATATTTGTGATCCCACATTACATCTCGTAAAAACTCAAACCCATGTTGAACTGCATCAAGTAAGTTCTTGTTTTCTGGCTCTAATTGAAGTAGCTCGGCCGCAGCCCAAGTTTGTCTTGTTTGAAATTCTATAAGCTTATTACTTTGTTTGTTGCATCGCCACGTTCTATCAAAGTCAGAGAAAAAACCTCCGTTTTCTGTATCAATACAGCGTGGAAACCAAGGATTAATGATGTGATTTTGTAATGCGTCTGCCAATTCTTGCGACTTAGGGAGTTGTGCCATAACAATTTGGTTGGCTTGTGGATAAAAAGTAGAAAAACTCTTAGAGAAGAGATATGAGAATCTAGATCTTCGAGCATGAATCTTATACAGCTCGTTGAAATCGATAAGTATTAAATTGAACTAAACCAAGTAAATAAAATGCTTCCGTAGACAACGAAATTTATATTGTTTGACACACTTCTCTCAAGGTCTCAACGAAGGTGGGATAAGAAATAGAAGCAGCTTCTGCCCGGTGGATCTTGGTTTCGCTCTTGGCATTCAGGGCGGCGATCGCCAAACTCATAGCAATGCGGTGGTCTGTATAACTGTCCATTTCCGCGCCGTTTAATGTTGCGCCCCCTGTAATTTCGAGGCCATCGGGATGCTCCACAATCTTGGCTCCCATTTTGCCCAGCTCTGCCGCCATTACTGCGAGGCGATCGCTCTCTTTTACACGCAGCTCTTCGGCATCTTTAATGATCGTTGTGCCTTCTGCAAAGCAAGCGGCAACTGCCAAGATGGGCACTTCATCGATGAGACGTGGAATGATTTCGCCACCAATCGTACAGCCTTTTAATCGGGAATATTTCACCCGCAAATCTGCGACCGGCTCGCCCGCCACCTCGCGGGGATTATCGAGGGTCATATTGGCTCCCATGAGCTGCATTGCTTCAATAATGCCGGTGCGTGTGGGGTTAATGCCAACATTTTCAATGGTCAAATCCGAGTCGGGAACGATCGCCGCCGCAACCATCCAAAAAGCTGCCGAACTAATGTCTCCCGGTACAACGACTTTTTGTCCAACAAGGGTCGGGTGAGGATCAATGGTTACGCTATTCGTTTCGGGGTCAATGGCTAAGTTTGCCCCAAATGCCCGCAACATGCGTTCACTGTGGTCGCGGGAAAGGGCTGGCTCTGTAACCGTTGTTTGTCCTTCTGCTAATAACCCCGCTAGCAAAACACAGGACTTTACCTGAGCTGAGGCGATCGGCGAATGGTAATGAATGCCTTTAAGTTGAGACCCTTTAATTCCTAGAGGTGCAAGAGAGCCATTTTTCTTACCCCAAATTTGAGCGCCCATTTCTTGGAGTGGTTTAACGACACGAGACATTGGTCGTGATCGCAGGGAGCCGTCACCAGTTACCGCAAAGAAGCGGTTTGGCGAAGAAGCTAAAAGACCCATCATTAAGCGCATTGTTGTGCCAGAATTTCCCGCATCGAGGACGTTATCTGGTTCCTGAAGATTGCCGAGTCCAACGCCCTTGACGCGAACTTCGGTGGTATTTAGCTCAGAAATTTCTGCGCCCATTGCCGAAAAACAAGCCGCAGTACTACGGGGATCTTCCCCTAAAAGTAAACCTTCAATTACTGTCTCCCCTTCGGCGATCGCCCCGAGCATTAGAGCACGGTGAGAAATCGATTTGTCGCCGGGAATTGTGACAGTGCCCTGTAGACTCAAGCCAGACTGTGGCGGCGTAATGACAAGCTGCTGATGGGGAGAAATTGTGTCTAGACGAATCATGGTTACTTTGCACTGCAAATGAGCGCTGTCATATTACCGAATTTCACTAAACATTGACTATTGGTGATGGCAAATATCGTTTCTAAACATTTCTTTGATTAAGCAAAAACACTTATGGAGAACCCGAAAGTCATAGATTTTTGACACAAAAAGCCCCTGAAACAACCTATTCTCGTTTGATGTCATGAAATCTGGATATATGGGAGATCCATCATCGGCGTTCTTTGTTAAAACATTTGTAAGCAGGCGATCGCCGTGCGTCGAAGTCAAAAATTATTCGTCATCGACATCAACTAGAAGCGCAACGGAGGAGCAATCACGTGACTATGGCAAATAGCAATGGATTCGGAGAAAACTTCGATGAGATGACCTTGAGGCAATTGCGCAAAGTAGCGAGTCGACTCAGCATCAGTCGCTACAGCCGCATGCGGAAGGATCAACTCCTTGCCGAAGTTAAAGAAAAGGCGAATTACAGCACAAATCCTGTAGCCGCCAAGGCAACAACCGAAGAAACCGTCAATCCCGTAAATCGCGAAGAGGAGGAAACCCTAGTGGAAGCAGCAAAATTCGAAATTGGTCAGGACAACCCCGTCGAAGAGGATCTAGCTACAGCTGATGAAGATCTTGGCGATCTTCCTGGTGGTTATGGTCAAAGCCGCATTGTTTTGTTGCCCCGCGATCCTCAGTGGGCCTACGCTTACTGGGATATTCCTAACGATCACAAGCAGTATCTCCGCAACCAAGGTGGTCAACAGATTGCGCTTCGTCTTTACGATGTCACCGATATTGATCTAGACCACCAAGCCCCCCACAACGTTCAAGAGTACCTCTGCGATGAAATGGCGCGGGAATGGTATTTCCCCGTTCCAGTCAGTGATCGCGACTACATCCTTGATATTGGTTACCGTTGTGCCGATGGTCGTTGGTTAAGCCTTGCGAAATCTGCACCTATTCGCGTTCCTCCCGTTTACCCCAGTGACTGGGTTGAGGACATTTTTGTCACTGTAAGTTGGGACGAAGATCTCAAGGGCAAGACCGTTTATAATCTTGTTCCTCCTGCGAAGAAGCAAGCAGAAGCAGCAGCGGCAGCAGCGGCGGCAGCATCCCAGAGCAATGCAATTTACGATGAAATTTTTGGCGATTTACAGTCCCTCGAAGCACAGCGTATTGCAGGCTCTCTATACGGTTCTATGCAACATGTTGCAGGTTCTGTGCCTCCCCAAGAGTCTCTCAGCTCCTACGTCTTCCCCTCTGGTATGGGAATGTGGGCACTGCCAACCGCATCTGGTGTAAGCAACGTTTCCGGTCTGAATATGTCCGGCGTTGGTTTTGCTTCTATGCCTCCAGCTCGTCCCCGCAAGTTCTGGCTCGTTGC
>CAZXBK010000069.1:0-21341 GCA_964638765.1 uncultured Synechococcus sp.
AGTTTGGCTGCAACCCGCGCTTGTGTCATGGCGATGGGGTCAGATGTCCTTCAGTTAGAGCGTCATGGTGAAACGCAGACTTGGCAACCAAATGTATATTGGCTTATCGGCTGTTCTAGCAAAAAGGAAGAGCTAGGTAAGGTTTCAAATCATTTGATGGATCGCATTGCATTACGTTTAACGGTGCAAACTCCAGTAAATATCAATCGAGAGAGTCAATTACGCAGATTATTAGAACTTTCTTCAGACAATCGCCCTTCAGATATCTCTCTACAGATTTCAGAACTAGAGCCAGATGTAGAACAGTGGCTACAGGAAATTATTCAAGCGGAACAGGCTACGGTCGTAGAGAAAGCTTGGGAACGGGCGATTGCCTACACTCCTACAGATTCTCTTTATCATCGTCGCGAAATTAATTTGATACGATTGGCGATCGCCTATGGTCAGTTACTGGGTGAAGAGACCATTACAGTTGAGACTGTTGATAAAGCTGCGGAAATGCTGGGGTTTGAGTCTATCTCGCTAGACCAGAAACAAACTCCAGAAGAATTTGACCGACCACAAGAAACTGATGATCAGCCTGATATTGATGAAGTAGAAGATAAAAGTAAGGATATCGGCGATCGCCCTTCAGTTCCTGTACCTAAACTCCCAACCCAAAAGCCAGAACCAGAGACAAAAAAGGAAGATGTTTTTCAATCTGAGGAAGAGAGAAAAGATGAGGAAGTAGCCTTTCCCTCGGTACAAGCGGTGAAGCAAGCTTACCTAGAGGATCAAGCACCTCCCAATCGAGAAAAGCACGCTCTACGTTTACCAATTCGCCAGTTTAAATCGAAGACTGTGGCGCGGGGTATCATCATCGGTACAGAACGTACCCAGCATCCCCAAGATTTGGCGATCGTGCGGACAATCCTCGAAGCCGCAAAATTCAAAAAAATTAGGCAACTTAGAGACCCACAATATGGCGATCGCCTAAAGATTTACCCGACAGACCTATTCAGATATCGTCGTGCCCCTGTCGCAGAGCAGATGTTAATGCTGGTGATGGATTACACCTGTTTGGATTATTCCAAGTGGGAAGACAAGCTCTATCCCTATATCAGTTGGGCATATACCCAGCGGGCAACGGTGGGCTTAGTTCAGGTCGGTGTAAAAACTGACGATGATGGGGAACTGCGGGCAAAGAAATTATTGGCGAAGAGTGTTCTTGTGCCTGCCTTTGAAAGTGGTCTAAACCTAAAAGATATAAAAATGACTAAAGCGACACCTTTAGCCCATGGCTTAGATCTCGCTCTGACGATGATGCGCCATTCTCTTCAACATGGCAGTAGCACCGTCTCTAAAGCTTTGTGTGTGGTGGTCAGTGATGGACGTGGCAATATTCCTTTATCCGCTAGTCAGCAGGGCAAGATTACTTTTCCAGTCGGTGCAAAGGGAGTAGAGGATGCTCTGGCGGTGGCGAAGAAAATCGGCAAATTGGATAATGTTGATTCTGTTTGGCTAAATCCTCAACCCAAGCAATGTCAAGATTTACCGCTACAGATGGCTGTAGAAATGAAAGCTAAAGTTGTTGCTCTTGAGCCTCTGAAGAAACAGGGGGCTAAGAAGTAATGGCAGATTGGATGCAGGAAACTTCTGGTCAACTTCCTCAAGATGGGGAAGATGCTGCACTGCTTTTGGAAAAAGAGGGTATGGGTCAGCAAGAAATAGTTATTCAAACTGAATCCAAAAAGAAATATGGCGATCCTTTTGAGATTGATGTTGAGGAGAAATTAGAAAAACAGATTGTTCGACTTCAAATTGATGAATCTATTGATAATGCGATTAGGATTCTTTGCTTTCATCGAGACTATAAAGCTGAGCAACAACTGAATATAGAGTGTAAAGAGTTTCCTCAAATATCCTTTGACCAAAGTATAAAACAGAAAAATACAGCAAAAATATTTGGTCGTATGCGTCGCTTTTCTCAAGAAAATGATGAGGCGGGAGAATTGAGTAATTGGCTGGTAGATTTACAGGAAGAGTTGGCAAAAAAATATGGCGAAAGTTTTGCTCACATTCTGATTAAAGACCGTACATCCTATGAAATTCCCTGGGAATTATTAGAGTTTGCTAAAGGTCAATTTTTAGGGGTTACCTTTAAAGTAACAAGATGGCAAGATATAAAAAAATCTTTTGACCGCAGTCATTCTAAGCTAGAACTGAATTGCAATCCTCAAAGCTGTTCTGGAGAGGTATTTGCTTATCTCAATGTCAAAGATTTAGAAAATGTAGAAATTGAAAAAGATTTAATTGAGAAGAAATTTGAGGAAGCAGTTATTCATGATGATATATATGATTTCTTTGATGATTTAGAAGAAACAAAAGATGATGTTGCTTTAGTTTTCATGGCTAGTCATGGATTTTTTGGTGATGATTTGTCAGAGAGTGCCTTAGGAGGATGTGACATCAAAGAGCAAATTGATATTGATGAGCTATATGAGTATGATTTTCCCTTTCTTGAGAAATCCCAAAGCGTATTTTTCGTCAATACGTGTCATTCTGGCAGATTGCAAATCAACGACGTATCAAAAATTAGTAGTAATCCTACTGGGTTCTCAACATTTTTTCTAAAGAAAGGTGCAGCAGGTGTAATTGGCTCATTATGTGAAATTCCCGATCAGTATGCTGCGCAAGTAGCTTGTGATTTTTTTGAGCAATGGGAAAATAATCAGGAATTGACTGTTTCTGAGATTTTGCATCGATTACGTATACAGGCTTTTAATAACTATAAAAATCCAGCAACAAAGAAAAATAAAAAAGAAAGTAAGTATTTATTTTTAGTCACTTTCATGTATATCTATTATGGCAATCCAATGGTTTGTCTGAATTTCCAGCAAGGGGGTGATGTGTAAATGTCTGAACAGTTGCAATCATTACCTTTATCTGTACTACCTGTGATTAATTATCCGCAGGAGGCTCAGAGTGGAAAAATATATCTTTTGGAAATAGATTTAGAAGCAACTGGTTCTCTTGATGACTGGCAATATAGCGAAGAAGAATATCCTATCTTTTGTGAAGTGGATACTTTTGCAAATGATAATGTCTCACCTCTGTTTAAGGTTCGCTGTAAAGGGACTCCGGCGGTAGTTTTACATCGATTTGGGGGAACCTATGGAGCTGCTAAGTTTTATCTGACGGCGGTTGATAAAGATCTTGAAGGGGAAATACAGATTACTTTGTCGAGTGCTTGGGGTGCGCCGTTAAAGCTAATTCGACTAGAAGATATCAAGGTTCGTCGAGAGCTGCCTAAGCCTCCTTCAAAAGTTGTTGAGCAAATTGATGTTGAGGCTCCAACCCAGACATTTAGCATCGCGGGTCAGGAGATCACCCTAGAGAGAAAACCAATTGAGATTGCAGAGTTTGTTGAGGTAGATGACGATAATCTCTTTGCAGATTTTCCGCCGCTGGAAGAGTTTAGTTTTGAAGTGCCGACGATTGTTATTGATGGAGATAATCCACCTCCACCACCGATCGCCATGCAGTCTGTGGAAGTGGCGAAAATAATTATTGAAAAAGAACCTGCTAAGAAATTAGGGGACTATGTTGAGAGGTTATCGCAGCGTACAGGATTGTTTGGTTTAGGGGACAAGAAAGAAGTTGATCTAGAGATGGTCGGTATACCGGGTGGGACATTTCTGATGGGTTCCCCAGATAGTGATTCTGATGCTTATGACGATGAAAAGCCACAGCATGAAGTGACAGTTCCTAATTTCTATATAGGGCGGTATCCGGTGACTCAGGCACAGTGGGAAGCTGTGATGAGTGGTAACCCCTCGAAGTTTAAAAGGGAGAGTTGTCCAGTCGAGCAAGTGTCATGGAATGATGCGGTCAAATTCTGCGATCGCCTAACAAAAAGTACAGGCAAAAAATATCGATTACCGACCGAGACGGAGTGGGAATATGCTTGTCGGGCTGGAACAACGACTAAATATTACTTTGGCGATGATGTTGGTGATTTGGATAACTATGCTTGGTTTAATGGCAATTCAGAAAGTAAAACTCATCCAGTTGGTGAGAGAGCACCGAATCAGTTTGGTCTGTTCGATATGCATGGCAATGTCCGGGAGTGGTGCTTAGACCATTGGCATAGTAATTATGAAAATGCACCGACAGATGGGAGTGCATGGATTGAGGGAGGAGATAGTGGACTTCGTGTCATACGCGGCGGCTCTTGGGCCAGTGATCCGGGGAGTTGCCGTTCTGCGTACCGTGACGACTTCAATCCCGGCATTCGCCTCAGCTATATCGGTTTTCGGGTTGTCTGTGTTCCCTGAGGCATTCTTGCACTTTGTCCCTTTTGCCCTCTTGCCCTTCTCCGCGATTTTTTTTGATTTTGAATAGTCTTTATGTACTATAAATGGTCTGAAGATATAAACATCTAATACCTTTAAGGTTTAATGATGTGTTGATGATTTTTGTAAATAAAGATGATCGCTCCTAAATATCACTCTTCAAACAAAGCTTCTAAATCTTGATAGCCGCTGACCACACGAAAGATCTCGATAGCTTCGTCCGATAACCGATAGAAGATGAGATAGGACTTGTATGGAAAACTCCGTAAGTCTGGATAGAGTTCGTTGCGCTTACGACCTAGCTCAGGAAATTTGACGATACGTTTGAGGGTGGTATTGATTCCGCCTAAAAATTTTTCCGCAGAGCCTAAGCCAGATTGGGCTGCTAAATAATCGGCGATCGCCTCAATATCCTTACTAGCGAGGGGTGTAATGCGACAGAGACGACTCATGAATGACGAGCTTGAATCCGTTGCCGAATATTAGTGATTTCGGAGAAAGCATCTAGTAACTCACCTTGTTCTGCTTGCTCTGCGCCTAAAAGAACTTCCTGACGTAGTTCTTCAAAACGTCCCTTATATAGACTTTCTTGCTCTGCTAAAGCCAATAAACCTGCCACTAACATTTCCTCAAGGGAACCATATTTACCGCTCGCAATTTGTCCATCGGTAAACTCTTTTAAATTCGGTGGCAAAACAAAGTTCATCGCAACCTAAAGCCAAAGTAGAGGTTTACCCTAGTTTATCTCATTGATTTTGCGGTCTCTGGTGAGAGGCGATCGCCCCTTAAATCTTCATCCCAAACAGAAAGGCGATCGCCCTGCAATAGTCATCTCAAATATCATTGAGAATGAAAGCATTTATCTAGACTATGGCTGGCTCCCAAACTCGTATCAGAATAGAACGCACAACTATCGAAGTTCCATTTTTCCGGGAGAAGCTAACCGAAGATATCGAGCTGGAGATGATGCAGATCCCTGCCGGAGAATTTTTGATGGGTTCCCCAGAGGATGAGCTAGACAATTACGACGATGAACAGCCCCAACATCGCGTTACTGTTCCCAGCTTCTTTATGGCGAAATACCCAGTCACTCAGGAACAATGGCGGTTCGTTGTCGGGTTGCCGCAAGTAGATATCGAACTAAAGCCTACCTTGCATTTTGAAGGGGATAAACGACCTGTACAGTGGGTTAATTGGCATGAAGCAATAGAGTTCTGTAAACGACTATCCAACTACACAGGACGAACCTATCGCCTGCCCAGCGAAGCAGAATGGGAATATGCTTGCCGTGCTGGAACGACAACCCCTTTCCACTTTGGGGAAACGATCTCAACTAACCTAGCAAATTATCAAGGTACGGACGACGAAGATAATGACCGGAAGGGAAACTATGGGCAAGGAGAAAAGGGAGTCTATCGAGAAGAACCAACCCCTATAGATCATTTTGGAGTGGCGAATAACTTTGGACTGTGTGAGATGCATGGGAATGTCTGGGAGTGGTGTCTAGACTATTGGCACGATAATTACGATGGCGCACCAACAGATGGAAGGGCATGGCTAAATGAAAATGGCGGGAGGAATCATGTCATGCGCGGCGGCTCTTGGTTCTATGATCCGCACGCTTGTCGTTCTGCGTCTCGCTTCCACCTTCCCGACGATCGCAGTGCCGATACCGGTTTTCGGGTTGTGTGTGTTCCCTGAGACATTCTTGCTCTCTGTCCCTTTTGTCCTCTTGCCCTTCTCCGCGATTTTTTTGATTTTCAAGTAGTCTTTATGTACTGCTTTTGGGCTTAAAACATATAAACACCTAATATCTTTAAGGTTTAATATCTACAGTCCTTTCTTAAAGAAAGTGGCGAAGCTGGAATGGGTTTCAGTAGGCTTAATGCTTATTTGAAATATCCGTATGCGCAACTCAGAACTTCCCATCATCCAGAAAACCTATGACCTTATCCGCTGGTATGTCCCCATCCTGAATCGCTTACCGAAAAAGCATCGCTTCAATCTCGGTGACAGAATCATTAATCGCCTCTATGGACTTCTCGAACAACCCCTGTAGGGTGGGCATTGCCCACAATTTCCGACATCATTTAATCCCCACAATCACACCGCCAATTGCGAGATATTTTGCCGCCTTCAACCCAACGACGAAAACTCGAATATTCCCATTGGTGCGGACAACTCACATAACCATGCTTCACCGGATTGAAATGAATGTAATTAGCATATGCTTCAAATTCCGCCTCGTTCCGAATCGTGCTTTCCCAAAAACGTCGCTGCCAAATTCCTTTTTCCCGGTGCTTAATTCTTGATGATGATAAATATTCCGCTTCATAACCGAGATCTCCGACTGACTTAGAAAAAAGAACCTTTATTCGTCCTACTCGTTTGGAATAATCCCAATCATTGTCGGGAAGCTGCCAAATAAAATGCAGATGATCCGGTAAAACTACCGCTGCCAAAATATCTACGGGCATTTCTGATTTCATTGTCTTAACCGCAAGCCTTAATTTGTGAATATTTTCGACTTGTTGAAACATTGGTCGTCTTTGGTTGGTGACGATGCCAAGAAAGACGCAACTGCCGAGCTGATAATGACGACGATATTGCGGCATTGGTCTTCGTTTAAAAGCGGTGATCGGGGTTTGATTATTTTAAATTGTGGGCAATGCAAAATTGTGGATAATGTGGGCAATGCCCACCCTACGGGATTTTGATTATGGCGATCCTCACCATCCAACGGCAAACCCAGACTAATAAACGCTACATCGAGGACTTGGGGGATGGTATCTCGCTGGAGATGGTGCTGATTTCCGGTGGAACATTTGTGATGGGTTCCCCCAAGGATGAGCTTGATAATTACGACGATGAACAACCCCAGCATGTTGTGACAGTGCCGACATTCTTTATGGGGCGATATCCCGTCACTCAGGAGCAATGGCGGCAAATAGCAAAACTATCTAAGGTGGAAATCGAGTTAAATCCTGACCCGTCAAACTTTAAAGGAGACAAACGACCTGTAGAGCGAGTGACTTGGCATGAAGCAGTAGAGTTCTGCAATCGCCTAAAAGCTAAGACAGGCAAAAAGTATCAACTACCCAGCGAAGCTCAGTGGGAATACGCTTGCCGAGGGATAAGTAATTTTCAGTCACGAGTTACCAGTTACCAGTTATCAGAAGAGCAAGCGACGAAATTAATTCAGGATTGGAATGAGAACCATAACCAGATCTTCCATTGGGGTAAAACCATTACTGACGAGCTCGCAAATTACAGAGCAACATCCGTTTATGGCGATGGTTTAGCAGGTAAATACAGAGAAGAAACAACGCCAGTAACTGAGCTAAATAACCCAAATGCTTTTGGATTGTCGGACATGCATGGCCATGTATGCGAGTGGTGTTTAGATCCTTGGCATAACAATTACAATAGTGCGCCGATTGACGGCAGCGTGTGGATTAAAGGCGGAAATGATAATGGTCATGTTGCCCGAGGTGGCTCTTGGCTTGATTCTCCAAGGAATTGTCGTTCGGCGTGCCGTTCCTATTACTTTCCTGGCGATTGCGACTTCAACATCAGTTTTCGAGTTGTCTGTGTTCCATAGAGTGGGTATTGCTCACCCTACACATTCTTTCTATCTCTTTTACTCTTCCTTCGAGGAGATGATTTTCTACTTGAGAATGCTCTCCCAATTGGTGATTACAACCACAATATTTACGATTTTATTTTGTTTACCAGTGTGGATACGACTATTTTTGATAACTCGTTCAGCTTAGCAGTTGGGACACATAAGGATATAACTTGCTTGTTGTGTCCCTCGCTATATTCACTTTAACTCACCAATTTGTTAGTTATCAGCCGTAATTAACGCGAGAAGGCAGCAGTCATGGAGACCATTGGTCAAGAATTGGGCATAACCCTAAAAATAGGCGGAAAATCTACGGAAAAGCACCTGACGCTGAGTATGATGTAAGCACATTAAAATCCGATCCACCGTGATCATGACTATCCCTGAATTCACCCAATTAACAGAACAGATAAAAGCTGTGACTCGCAAGCAAAAAGCCAAACTTTTGGTTGTTGATGACGAACCAGACAACCTCGATCTGTTGTACCGTACCTTCCGCCGTGATTTTCAGGTGTTGCGGGCGAGTAATGGTGTAGAAGCTCTCAAGGTCTTGGAAGCAGAGGGTGAAGTTGCCGTTATTATTTCTGATCAGCGGATGCCGGAAATGAAAGGGACAGAATTTTTTAGCCGCACCGTGCCCCAATTTCCCAACACCATTCGGATTATTTTGACCGGATTTACCGATGTTGAAGATTTAGTTGATGCGATCAACGCAGGGCAAGTTTATCGCTACATTACCAAGCCTTGGGATCCATCAGAACTAAAAAAGGTTGTACAAACTGCCGCCGATACCTATGCAATCGCCAACAACCGTATTGCTGAACTAGAACGCAGCAAGATTCAAACCCAGCTTTTGGGACGGTTACTGACTTTATTTGCAACCGATGAGTCCCTAGAAACAATTTTGAATCAGGCAACGGCAGAAATTATGCCTGCCCTTAGCGCGGATGCTTGTTATTTAGAAGTTACAAAAGCAGGTGCTTGCCAAGGAGCTAGTGGCACAAGCGGTTCTCTCAATACGGCGATCGCCATTCCAGCAGGAGACCCTCTCATTGAGCAAGTCAAAGAAACCCTCACCTGTCAGCTATGGCCAGATACCCGGCCGGGCAAGCCGCCTGAAGGCATTGACTACTACACCGAAAACGGCATTAAACAACATTTATTGTTACCGCTGACCTATCGCCAAGAATTACTGGCTCTTCTTTCATTACAATGGACTGATGCCTGTAACCTGCGCGAGTCGGATTTTAATCTCCTTCACCTCGCCAGCCAACAGATTGCCTTTGCACTGATTAGCCAAAAGTCCTGTTAACGAATGTCGACTGTCGATACTGCTACCGAAATTCAACAAATTTTTAATCGCATTGCCCCAAAGTATGACGATCTAAATCAATGGATTAGTTTAGGTCAACATCAAATTTGGAAGAAAATGGCGGTGAAGTGGAGTGGTGTCCAAGCGGGTGATACGGCCTTAGACATTTGCTGTGGTAGCGGTGACCTGACGCTCATTTTGGCAAAAACAGTCGGTGTCATGGGCAAAACAATTGGCATCGATTTTGCCGCGAAACAGTTGACGATCGCCGCCGAGAAACAAGCCCGTCAATGTCCAGAATTCGATATTACTTGGCAAGAAGGTGATGCCTTAGATCTGCCCTTTGAAGATAATCATTTTGATCGTGTGACCATCGGCTACGGATTGCGGAATGTTACAAATATTCCCCTTGCCCTCGCAGAAGTTTATCGAGTACTGAAGCCGGGCAAAAAAGTTGCTATTCTGGACTTCCATCGTCCCGCTGATAAAACAAAGCAGGCGTTTCAGCAATGGTATATGCAAACAGTGGTTGTGCCCCTTGCCGAACGGTTCCAGCTCACTGCGGAGTACGAATATATTCAGCCAAGTATTGAACGCTTTCCCACCGGAAAAGTGCAGGAAGAGTTAGCCTACAAAGCTGGTTTTAGTGAGGCTATTCACTACCCCTTTGCGGGGGATATGATGGGTGTATTGGTGGCAACCAAGTGATGCAGGCGTAAGTAAACTTTATGGAGCAGCGGCGAATCTGTATAGGCGACGTGCATGGTCATTACGATACGTTGATGGCTTTGCTCGATTTTGTTGCTCCGGATCAAGAAGATCGGGTTTATTTTTTGGGTGATTTGATTGATCGCGGCCCCAAGAGTGCAGAAATTATTGAGTTTGTCCGCAAAAGCTCCTACCAAGCGCTGATGGGCAACCACGAAATGATGATGCTAGAGGCGATCGCCGCCGACGGTAGTGTGGATGAAGATACCTTTGTTGCTTGGTATCACAGCGGCGGTGCTAATACGTTGCAGAGCTATAACCATAAAATTCCCTACGAGCATTTACTGTGGCTCCGCGATCGCCCGACCCATTTAGATCTTGGTGATGTTTGGCTAGTGCACGCTGGCCTTGATCCTTATTTACCCATCGATGAACAGGGAGCCGATCAGTTTTGTTGGGTGCGTGGCGAATTTCACTCGATGCCCCAGCCCTATTTCTCGAATAAGCTCGTTATTGTTGGCCACACGATCACCTTTACCTTTCCGGGTGTTGAACCGGGACAAGTTGTCCAAGGCCCCGGTTGGCTGGATATTGATACTGGTGTCTACCACGCAAAAAGCGGTTGGTTAACCGCCTTTGATATTGACCGCCGCGAAGTATTCCAAGTGAATAGTCACACGGAGCAACAGCGTCATCTTCCCCTAGAGGCGATCGCCGTAACGCCATTTCTCTGACTTAAACCAATACAACGTAGCGATCCCTGCTTTGTCTTAATGATTCTTCAATTAATAGGGAAAAAGCAGAGGAAATTCACTGAAAAGCTGAAGTTTTCTTGATTCTGGCGGTGGTTCAATGCTTTTAGATGCCAATAGATGAAAGAATTCAAGAAAGTTTTCGAGGTAACGCAACGATGGGTTTTAGTACTAGACGCTTTTTTGTGCTGCTAATTCTGGCTGTAGTGGGCTGGTGGTTTGTTGCGGATCTTGATGCCGGTGATGGCTGGGCATATTTTGTAAGTTTTGCGTTTTTGGCGAGTGTCTTTTTTGTTTGTTTTGAGCTAGACCCCAGCGAAGATTAGATGTCTTACGACTGGGCGATCGCCACTGAGATCAGAGCTAGGCTCGATTTAGTACGGTTAAAAAGCAAATCTCTAAAGACAATTACGTTTTGGGAGTGAGCGAGATGAATCCGAAGCAAAAGCGTTGGTATTGATCGAATATCAAAATGATTTCACCTCAGTAGTAGGCCTAAGGAGAGTATCAAGATGTCAAGTCAGAATATAGATTCGATTAAAACTATTTTTCAAAGCCGCTTAACTACTCTTGAGCATTTATTAGAGTCGGCTAAAACACATTTTGATGGGAGCGAATCATTCCTAGGGAAGCGCATCATATCTAACATGTTGCCTTTTGGTACACAGGTCGCTTTCACTTGCAATCAACCCCGTAACTTTGCGCTTTGGTGTGACAACAAACCGATGGATAATCTCGATCCAGAAGTCTCATCTTTAGCGCAGGCATACGAATACATTACCAATACTAAGGAACTGCTTTCAGAGGTTACCGCCGAAGATGAAAAGCTAAAAGAGGATACGCGTATCGACCTTGGTGATGGGTTATACCTCAAGCTGTCTGGTAGTGCCTATGTCAACGATTTTTTAATGCCAAACTTCTATTTTCATCTGGTGACTGCCTATGATATTCTCCGCATGGCTGGTGTACCTATTGGCAAGCGGGACTACATGATGCACTTAGTTCCTTTTCTCCAAGAAGAATAAAACTCAATCATTTGATGCTGATCTACTTGAACTTTGTCATAAGAGGCGATCGCCTTTTATCTCGCTAGAAAACCGACTTAATTTGCTCGATACGAGACCTTAACCGAAGATTCATTGCAGGAGACGTTCCAAAACCGCTTTTCTTTGATATTTTGGGCGGTGTATACATTAATCCTGCTGAAAACAGTTTTTCAGTCTTACGGATTCGGTGTGGGTCTTATTTTATGAATCCTCTGTTAAATCTGATTTCCTTTCTCGGAATATTCGGGCTGTGTGGTGTCGCGTGGCTCGGCTCAGAAAACAAAAAAATTATCCCTTGGAAAATCATTGGCGTTGGCGTCGGGATGCAGTTGGTTATAGGCTTTTTTGTCTTTACCGTGCCCATCACCCAGCAGTTCATTGTTTTCCTCAACGATCTACTAAATTCTTTTATCGCCGCTGCGGAACAAGGTAGCCGTTTCATGTTTGGCGCGGTGTTAGTGCCTCCCACTCCAACTGGTGGTGCAGGCATTAGTCCGGCAGCTCAATGGCTCGTTAATACCCTCGGGACATCCTATGTTCCCGGCGCAAGTCCTGCCTTGGGTGGCGCAAATCTAAACCTCGGCTATGTCTTTGCATTTCGGGCATTACCACTCATTATCTTTTTCTCAGCCTTAGTCGGTTTACTGTATCGACTGGGTATTCTCCCTTTCATCATCAGCATCTTCGCCAAATTTTTCCGTAAAGTGATGGGCATCAGCGGCGCTGAAGCTCTGTCTGGTTCTGCCAATATTTTCGTTGGTATCGAGTCGGCGATCGCCGTTAAACCCTTCCTGCCAGAGATGACCCGCAGCGAACTCTGCGCCATTTTGACCAGTTGTTTCGGCTCTATCGCATCAACCGTATTAGGTTTGTATGCAGGCTTTTTACTGCCTGTCTTTCCGAGTATTACAGGACACCTAATGTCTGCGTCGGTTCTAACCATTCCCGCTTGCTTTGTCGTTTCAAAAATTCTCGTCCCAGAAACAGGTGAACCCGTCACAATGGGCGGCGTTCCCAAGGAAGAGGAAGACCCCGACAAACCCAAACAAAGCATTATGGACAGCATCATCCTCGGTGCTTTAGACGGTGTAAAAATGGCTGTGGGTATCGCCGCTGTTTTGATTGCGACTGTGAGTCTAGTAAAGTTGCTCGATAGCTCCTTTGCCGGACTAGCGAGCTTACAAGCTAGCGAAAACGCTCTCTACGCCTTTATTGGCAGCGTTTTTAAAAATATTAGCCTCAACAATATTTTTGGTGTTCTTTTCCTCCCACTCACCTTCTTAACAGGCGTTTCCCTAGACCCCAACGAACTATGGCAAGCCTCTGTTTTAATCGGTCAGCGGGTATTGCAAACATCCATTCCGCCTTATCTCCAGCTCGCAGGTTTAGCGCGAGAAGGCGCACTCAGCGATCGCACCCTTTTGATTGTGAGTTATGTCCTGTGTGGTTTTGCCCATGTGCCGTCCTACGGCATTTTCGTGGGTGGACTTGCAAATCTTGCCCCATCACGCCGCAGCGAAATCGGTTCCCTTGGTTGGAAAGCACTGTGGGGCGCAACCCTTGCCACTCTAATGACAGGCTGCATTGCCGGGATTTTCTTCTTTGGCGGTAACAATACTGCAATCCTAGGTCGATAAATTTAGCGAAATAAATATACAGAATAATGTTTAACCGTAAACGCTTTTGGACAATCGGATTGGCTTTCATGACAGCCCTCAGCGTCATGGGATTTACCCTAGGCAACCTCATTGCAGTCCGTGCCGAAACCTCGACGTATCAAGACCCCGCTGGACGCTTTGAAGTTGGCATTGTGTCTGGCTACAAAATGACACCGATTGCCGGAATGTTCGTTGTCGAATCCCCAGAAAACGACTTGGCCTACACCGTTACTGTTCGCCCTAAGGCTGGCGATCGCTATCTCGAAGATGCTGAACTTGCGCAAGTAGCGGTAGACACTTTAGCAACAGGCGAAGGCTTTATTGCCGGGGCATTTACGGGTAACGATATCGGCATTGAATTGCCTTGGCGTGGTGTGCAAGGTAAAACTCCCATCGCTGGTCGGGTTTTTGCGCGACAAACAAATAATTCAGTCTTAGTTCTGAGTCTCTCGACGACCGCAGAAAACACAGAAAATATTTCGGCGATATTGCCGGAATTGTCCCAGAGCCTAAAACCCGTTGAATAAAGTCTCGGGAGACATTGCGGCACAATTTCAGATCATGCACCAAAAGACATTGGAATGATTGTCAGACTTGCAACAGAAGCCGACTTAGAATCTTGGTTACAAATGCGCAACCCGCTGTGGCCAGGCTCATCAGCCACTCATCGGAAAGACCTTGAAAATTATTTTGCCAATCAATCGAAAGATATTGAAGCGTGCTTTTTAGTTGAAGTAAAAGGGGTTCCTGTCGGATTTATAGAAGTCAACGTGCGGAACTATGCGGCAGGCAGCGATCGCCCAGAAGTGCCCTACGTAGAAGGTTGGTTTATTGCAGAAACTCACCGAGGCCAAGGGCTAGGAAAACTGCTCATGCAAAGAGCGGAAAACTGGGCAATGGAGCGTGGATATTCTGAACTGGCAAGTGACGCTGAACTCGAAAATTTAATCAGTATTAATGTCCACAAAAAATTAGGATTTGAAGAAACTGATCGCATCGTATGTTTTCTGAAGAAGCTCAATTCACCCTAGTTCAATTTATAGACATCACGAAAAAGTCATTGTTATATTATCGGCTTTAAAGGACTCGGCGATCGCCTCTTTTTTTAGTCTTTATGGCGGTAATTAAAATCAAAAAAAGGACAATTCCCCTTGCAGAAAAATGTCCTTTCACAATTATTCAGATGTCAAGAAAGACCTATTCTGCTGGCATAATCACGGAATCGATAACGTGAATAACGCCATTACTCACGATGACATCGGCAGCAATGACATTAGCATCGTTAACTTTCACGCCGTCTTCGAGGGAAACCATGACATCGCTACCTTGGACTGTTGGCACAGCACCAGAGCTGAGGTCGCTGGAAGTAACATTACCGCTGACAACGTGATAAGTAAGAATTTTTTGAAGTAAACCCTTATTTTCAGGCATCAACAAAGTCTCAATTGTGCCTGCGGGAAGTGCAGCAAATGCCTCATCTGTCGGCGCGAAAACAGTGAAGGGGCCATCGCCAGAAAGGGTATCAACTAAGTCGCCTGCCATTACAGCTGCAACTAGGGTTTCAAAGGTTGTATTACCAGCAGCCAATTCAACAATATTGAGGCTTGAAGGCATGGGCATTGGGCTTGTCACGGCAACTTCCGTCATGGATTCTTCCATTTCCGCTGCCTCAGTGGATTCGCTAGGAGGTAGCAAAACGGTATCGATAACGTGAATTACGCCATTACCTGCTTTAATATCAGCGGCGATCACGTTGGCGTTATTAATTTTGACGCCATCTTCAAGGGAAACCATGATGTCACTGCCTGCGACAGTCGCAACTTTTCCTTCCATCAAATCGCTAGAGGTGATGTTGCCGCTGACGACGTGATAGGTCAAAATCCCTTGAAGTAATGCTTTATTCTCAGGCATCAAAAGAGTTTCAAGAGTTCCTTCGGGCAGAGCAGCAAAGGCTGGATTAATCGGCGCAAAAACTGTGAAGGGGCCGTCTCCAGATAGAGTCTCGACGAGATCTCCTGCGGTAACAGCAGTGACTAGGGTAGAAAAGATTTCATCACTCGCTGCAATATCAACGATGCTAGGCGCCGCAGCTTTCTCCTCGCCCATCATGCCGTGGGAGTGTGCTACCTCCAATGCTGCGCTGTCCGGTGACACAGCTTCAGCTTGGGCATTAGTAGATAGGCCGATTGATGCAAACATGGCAAGACCAAGACTCGCAGCCAAGGCTTTAGCTGTTAATTTCATGTATTTCTCCTTGAGTCAAATATTCGGTAAAAATCTTTTATTTTTTATTAAGATTTTTCTCTTTTTACTCTAACAAGTACAAATGTGTCTCGTATTAGTCTTAAGTAAGAAGCCTTCTTTAATTCGTTGTGTTAAAGAAAACTGTTATAAATCTGCTTCCAATGTGTGCGATCGCCCTTTTCTTTTTATAGAAAATCTTATTGACATCAACTAGACAGCTTCAATTTCAGTGCACTTAATTAGTTGTCTTTGAGTGCGGTTGCTCCAGAAAAAGGCAACAATTCCGACCAAAATATTAGCTACGGTGGCTGCGACGAAAACCCCTGTAATCCCAAGGATGCGACTACCTAAATACGCAAAAGGAATATAGAAAACAAACATCCTCAGGGTCGTCATGGTGATTGCAGGAATGGGTTTGCCAAGGGCGTTAAAGGCAGAACTGGCTACTTGGATAATGCCCCCAGCGCCATAGGTGATGGGCACTAACCACAGATACATCGAGGCAACTTCAATAACTTCGCCGTTGTCATTGAAGAGCTGAGCTAGGGATGAACCGAAAATAGCAAGGGCGATCGCCATACCGAATCCCCAAATTAGACAGAAAATATAGCTTTGCCGTAGAGCTTCAGCTACACGTCCATATTTTTTTGCGCCCCAGTTTTGTCCAACGAAGGGGCCAATACTTGCAGACAAAGCCATTAATGCAATCATCGCAAAAGATTCAATCCGGGATGCCACACCAAATCCCGCCACAGCAACGGCTCCATAGGTCGCCAGCAAACTCGTAATGATACCAATCGAAATTGGGGTAATCATATTCGCTCCCGCTGCAGGCAGACCAACGTAAAGAATATCCCGCCAACACCAGAGAGTTTCTTCCAAGTCGGGGAAGTGAGAAGACAACATATCTTCTTTAAATTTCAAAACACACAGCGAGGCAACCAGTGTAATCGCCCGCGCAATAACCGTTGCCCATGCAGCTCCAGCTAGTCCCAACTCGGGAAATCCTGCCACCCCAAGGATGAGAAAAGGATCGAGCAAAATATTTAAACCCGCTGCAAAAATCATGATTAAGCTAGGCGTAACGGTATCGCCAGCCGCTCGAATAGCGCTATTGCCAATCATCGGAATCACAAGAAAGACAATCCCGAAATACCAAATTTGCATGTACTGCCGCACAAAGGGCATGGTCGTTTCAGTAGCACCTAGCGCCGTAAATAAGGGATTAATCGTTAGTAAACCAATGGATGCGAGCAACGCTACCGCCGCCACACCTAAAGTCAGGCTGTTCGTGGTAAATCTCTGCACACGACTGCGATCGCCTTGACCAATTGCCCGCGCAATAATCGACGAAGCCCCAATCCCCAACCCCATCGCCAAACTGCCTAACGTCATCACTACAGGAAACGTGAAACTCATGGCCGCTAGCTGATTTGTGCCTAACTGACCCACAAAATACGTATCAGCAAGATTAAATGCCACAATTGCCAGAATTCCCCAAACCATTGGCAGGGTGAGCTTTGTGAGTCGCTGGCGGATCGAACCTTCAGTGAGGGATTGTTTCATGGCAACTTCTGAGATGATGGGGCAGTTCTACCAGTGTGACGGAAAATCCTTTTTCAGTGAATAAGCATAAAAACTGGTGGCGATCGCCTACACAATAAAAATCGGGTCACTTAAAACGATTAAGTACCCGACGCAGTGAGTTATTTTGTTTTTTAAAAAAAAAGCCTGTTTACAACAGCAAAATTTTAAGACTGTCCTAGGACATTGCCTGAACAATAAAGTCAAAGTAAGGAGCTGCAAGGTTTGCTTCTTCGATATCGAGAACACCGAGAGCAGCCTCTTTAAGACAACGAATGGCGTCAACCATACCTGTAACAGGTACATCGAGGGCGTTGTACATTTCCTTAACGCCGATTAGACCAATTTTTTCGATGGGGTCTTTGTCGCCAGCAATTACGCCGTAGGTGACGAGACGTAAATACCAACCATAGTCCCGAAGACATTGGTTATCCCGCTTAGTAGTGGAGGCATTACCGCCTGCGGCGCGATATTCGGGGTGGATTGCAAATAATTTTTTCTGGGCTTCATCAACGATTTTGCTCTCGCTGCTTGCCAATGTCTCGGCGATGCGAAGACGGATTGCACCTGTTGCGAGAAAGCTCTTCATACCAGTCAGCTCACCGCTGCTGGGATAGCGGAGCTCGTCATCGGCTTTTAGGATAACTTGACTAACGACGCTCATATTATTGGGGTTTTAATAAATGGATTCTTGTTTAGTTTAATAGCTTAGACTATTGTCTCACAACGAATTCAGCCTGCTGCGATCGCCTGCGTTTCTTTAAGAAAAGTAACGTTCTTTGTTCATAGAAGATCACGATAAGCGCCCTTTTTGCAAAGAAATGCGTCTAGAGGCCTTGTTCGTAATGCTCAAAAGGCTGCTGAATCCAAGGATTATTTTCGAGATATTCGACAAAATAGTCGGGTTTCACTTCAGAATTTGCCTTGTACCAAAGGACTGCCACTCGCACTTCTGTAATGTGGGGTGCGTAAACTTTCAGCCACTCCATCGTTTTTGTAATACTGACGCCTGAATCAACAAGATCATCGACAAGTAATAGGCGATCGCCGAGGGTTCCAAAATTTGTAAGATGTTCGGCAAATTGGATATTTCCCTGTTGACGATTGTCTTCACCGCCGTAACTGGCCACATTCAGAATTGCGAGGGGCCGATCAAAAATTCGCGCCAAAATATCACCCACACGCAACCCACCTTTGGCTAAACACAAAATTTGATTGAATGGCCACTCGGAAGCCTGAATTTGTGCTGCTAACTGCTCAATTGTTTGATGATATTCAGCCCAATCAATCACGCGATCAACCATTATTTACGACTCCGTTTGCGGGTAGATTTTGTTTTACGGCGGCGCGAGGTAGACTTACGTTTTGTTTTTTTCTGCTGAAACAAACCAGCAAAACCTTTTTTCTTGAAGCGCTTAATTGCCGACCCTGTCCAATCACTAATCGAATGGCTCATTGCCCCCGTTTCTAGCCCCACGAATAATGCCAGCATTTCTGCCCAATAATTTTGCTGAACTTGTTGTCCGCCAGTAATAAAAAAAGCGCGCCAATTCCACTCAAAGCCCAATAAACTCTGGGCGATCGCCACCGTCACAACGCCAACAATTAGCAAAAAAACTGAAAAATAAACCACCCGCAATGTTGTCCCGACAAGAAAACCATGGGACAGATTAGAACGGTGACTAAGGGATTTTTGGTAGGGTAACCAGATCCAGCGAAACATCCCCCAACGCTTAAATTGCACCGAGTGAATATCAAGATCGGGGCCAAACATCAAGCCACTAAATAGATACGCCAATCCCGCAATTAACGTTAGTTCACCGTTACGAGTCAAGGCGTAGGCGATCGCCACGACCCACGGTAAGCCCCACAGCGTGATGCGATCATGGGTTCGACCAGACGGCATAAAACTAGAGGACAGCGGAAGACTGAATACGCCACTGATCATCTTGGCGAATCAAGCCGTAGCGCACAGTCAATTCGGAATCGTAGGAACGGCCAGCATCTAGCTCACCATCCGGCAAATAATATTGAGCATTTTCAGTGACCTCTGCAATCACAGTTGCCACATCGGGATTTTCGGGGTCAAATTCCACTTCGGCAATACTAAGGGCATGTTCGTATTCACGGTAATTGCCTGCGGCTTCTACATCCCTCGCACCGTTCACCCAGCGTGAGAGAAGTGGTTCTGCCAAAATTTCCTGTAAACCAGACGTGTCATGACTTTCACTGAAAGCTAACGCTTTGCCATCGAGCCATTGTTGCACCAGTAGCGCGGCGATATCTTCGTTAAATTCTCCTTCGGGAATCTCCTCGGGAATTTCCTCGGTAGGCTCCTCGATAATGGGAATTGGAATCGGCGGCTCTTCGGTCAGCGACACCTGTAATGGATCTGGGATAGTATTACCGCCACCACCAAGGGAGGCGATCGCCCGAATGATTAAAATCAGAGCCAAAAGGCCACCCACTAAAATTGCCACCCCCTTAAAAGGAAATGGTTTACGCTTCGAGGCTTTGCGTTTTTTAGATTTTGGTTTGGCTGGAGATTTGACGGTTGTAGCCGTTGGCTGTGTCACTGTAGCGCGGGGGGCAAGGGGCGCAGCACTGGGACGAGCTGTCGGCACGGCCTTGGGTATTGCGGGAGATGGAACTGCTTTATTGGGTGGGGTTTGATCGATGCGACTCGCTTTAGAAGGTCGATTAACCGATAAATCTGCCACAGGTTCAATACGAGCTTGAGTCGCAGGTTTCGCAGATTCTTTAGAGACAATTGACCAGTCTTGGTTATTCGCATCGGCGGGCAATTTTTCTAGGTACTGCTGTACCTGTTCATCCGCAAAATATTCTGTTAGAGAAACTGATTCACTGTTCAAATCTCGGAAGTGGGAAAACACTTCTGTTTTGAGCCATTTTTCGCCGTAGAGACAAAGCCCTGGCAATAAATCTGGCGCGTCCTGAGAATTTTCACGAATGTAGGCGATCGCCTCATATTCCTGACTCAGTTCAAGGGCTTGGTTTGCCTCTTCCGTTTGTCCCAGCAGTAGTGCACAAATTGCCTGCTCTAAGTGAACATCCTGCCGCTTCCCTAAGCGTAGTAATTTTTCTTTCGCCTTCACGATGAGTTCCGGCTGCCGTGACGAAAAACCACCAGCTAATAACGCATAAACCGCTAAATAAGTTGCTACCGCCGAAGGACGCTTTGACTCAGCAGTAAACAGATCCTGCTGCTCCTTGACCGTCAAATAACTACGCAATTGCTGAATAAACCGCAGAAAATCGTCCATGCTTAGGCCAGACTGATCTTCCCCAGCACCATCGATACCACCGCGGGCATCAAGCATGGCCTGAAGCAATTGCAGACCTTTTTTACGAAGCTCCGTTTCAGACTCAGGTTGCGACAGTAATTCTAAAACTTGGTAAGGACGCAGACGATCCAAGTCTCCTTGGATTTCACCGCGCAAACTGGGAAAAATTCCCGCATCAATCAATAACTTTTGTCCCGTTAGTCCTGAATCGGCGGCTGCTTCATAGCGACCTTGCTGCCATTGCTCACGGCTCAGTTCTAAATAGGCCAGTGCCAAACAAAGGATTAATTCTGTTTTAACGACTTCTGCTGAACCAAAAAGATCTTGCTTAACGAGATTGCTTTTTGCCTTGAGATAGGGAGGAACTAACTTCAGAACCAGTTCGTATTCACCCAGTTCTAGCAATAATAAAATGCCACCTAAAAAATCAATCTGCTCGATGGCGATCGCCGGGCTATTAGTTTCCGCCTCTTCCGCCGCCTCGGCCTCACTACTCTGAAACGGTAAGCGCAAACGGCTCTGGGATTCTAGCTGATAGGTTTCATTTAAAAACTCATTATCGTAGACTGCCCGCTTTGCTGGCTGAGAGAGCACTTGATAAGACTGCTCAATAATATTTGTGCGCGCTTGGATCGCCAAATCACTATGCTCACGGCGAGGCAATTGTGCAACGCGATCGCGATAAGCCTGAGTAATTTGGGCTGTGGTTGCCTTAGTAGGAACCCCAAGGATTCGATAATAGTCGAGCGGAATGCGCACAGTTTACTTTCCTA
>CAZXBK010000070.1:0-20957 GCA_964638765.1 uncultured Synechococcus sp.
TCTAATATTACGAGCACCACTGGGGATACAGGTGCATGCGCCATGATGAAATCTTTCCTTTTTTGGGTGGGTGCGATGGAATGCAAACCGATGATAGCATTTTCTGTAATTTACGCTATATTTCAGCAAAATTAATGATGTTTTAATGATGATTTTGTCAGAGTTTTGTGAAACTATCGTCGTTTTTTGAAAAGAATTAGACAGGTGATTAGGCCGCTGAGGGGGAAGATCACAGGGGCTAACCACGCAATAAGATCCACCTGAAATGTTGTTAATTGTAGCCGACGATTTTGAGGCGATCGCGGTCGAATTGCCAAGGAAACATCACGATTTTGATCGAGCCAATTCATGATATTCAGCAAAACATCGCCATTGGCATATTGAATAAAGCCATTATTGGCGGCGAGGGTCGTGTTGCCGACAACAACGAGGCGGGTTTTTGGCAAGTCTGGATCAAGTCGCTGCTGGGCTTCGAGGGCAATGCCAAAATCAACGGGTCCGCGTAAATCGGTTGCAGGATCAAAGGTGGCATCGGGACTGGGTAAATTACTTTCTGCCCAAGTCAGGTCATCGCTAAAGAGAAAACTTTCGGCTCGAATCCCTTCTACTGCTGTTGTGCTGACGGGGCGAACAAACTGGTACAGGGAAATATTGTCTTCGAGGTCGCGGGTAATGGGATGGTTGTTGTAGTCCGTCACGAGGACAGTGGTATTGCCATAGCCGAGTTGTTCGGAGCGGCGATCGCCATCAATCAAAATCCGTTGGTCGAGGGTAATCCCCCATTCCTCCCAGAGTTGGGTGAGTTGGGGGTCAGTATTGGGGTCGAGAAGAATTAGGACACTTTTTTGTTGGTCAAGAAATTCTTGGAGTAACTCCACTTCACCGGGAAGCAAAGCCGCTTGGGGGGCAATCACGGCAATAATATCGCCGTCGGTCGGTAGGGATGGTGTTTGAATGAGATTTAGAGGACTGACGCGATAGCCTTGGGTTTCGAGGGCTTTCACCATCTGCACCAATCCTTTCGGAGAATCATCAATGGGTGGCTCGCCGTGGCCTTGCAATATATATAGATGGGGTTGGCGATCGCTGGTGATCCTTAAAATGCCATTGGTTAATTTCTCTTCTGTTAGCGCTTCTTCAACGGCAAGGGTCTGAACAAACTGGGTTCTCTCGCCATATTCAAGGTGAACTTCGCCGCGATTTTGCACATTAAAACGACGGATTAGCCGAACATCGATATCTGGATCGACAAATTGGTATTGGATACGAGCATTAATGCGTCGGTATTTTTCAAGGAAAGTGGTGATGTCAGCGTCGTCAATTTCTTGGAATAGCCAAATTTTTAAGGGTTCATCTAATTTTTGGATTGTTTCCCGCGTTTGAGAAGAGAGGGAATTAATCTGGGTTTCTGTTAAATCAAAACGTACTGCAAATTGGGCGGCAATGCCATTCAGCGATAACCAAATAAAAAGGACGGCGATCGCCGATAAAAAACCATTGGCTCCCAGCTGGGTCGAACGACGGGACCAAAAAGCTGTTAGACGAGCTTGGGTATTTTCCTGTAGCGCGACACCGCAAATAAATAGTGTGAGACCGATAGCAATGACGCTGTAGGCCAGCAAAATATTACTTTGTACCGCAGTGAGCATCACCAAACCCGCAATGGCGATCGCCGCTCCACACCAAATTAGATAACGAGACCAATTCCCCATAACTTTGAGCGGGGTCTAATAACCCTCACAACCTAATGACATCAATGCCGTAGCTACACCCTAATCTTTGGCTAAAGATGTTGAAAATTTCAAAAAACGCCTTAGAGCCGACAAGACTCAATCAAGCAAACCATAGCAGCTTACCGTCGCGCAAACCTCAAATATTCGATCGATTGGGCAGTTAGAACAACGCCGAGAACGATGTAGCTGGCAAATAAAATTAGGCTACTACTATCTACAACCCCAACTAAAAAGTTGTTGTAATGGCGCAACAGCGAAATATGTCGGACTACGCCACCCCAATAGCCCGTTAGGCGATCGCCGAGGAGTTCTAAAAGCCATAGAACCAGCACAAGGGAAAAGGTCATAATCGCCGCAATCAAGGCACTTTCGGTTAATGACGAAATAAACATACCCAACGACAAAATCGCCGCTGCCAAGAGTAATACGCCAATATGCATCCACAGAAATGGCAATAAAGGGATTGCGGGTTCAGCCGCCCCAATCACGATTAATTCCCACAGCACAATCGGCACGAGCAAAACGGAAAAAAATGAGATCACCCCCAGTAGCTTGCCAACAGCCACAGACCAATTCGTCAGAGGCGAAGTCGCCAGTAGTTCTAATGTCCCCTGTTTGCGCTCTTCAGCATACAATCCCATCGATAACAGAGGTAAAAGAAACGAACTTAACGCGCCAATAACACTCCAAAAAAGTTGTAAAAATTCAGCAGCGACATCAATCGGTGGTAAGGGTAAACCCTGTTGTTCCCGCATGGCTACGTCCATCACAATGCTTTGGGGGCCAATGAGAAAATTTAGAAAAAAGACTCCGGCCACAAACCAAAATAAGGTGGCAAACACATAGGAGACAGGCGAGAAAAAGTATTGCTGTAGTTCCCGCCGAAATATCGCCAAAATATTATTCACAATCACACTCCCTCAGGGCGATCGCCCCATTGTTCCGATTCTGCTAAAGTCGGGTCTTCACGGGTTAACTCAAGGAAAACATCCTCTAAGGAAGAATGTGTCCGTCGCATTTCATAAAGTCCCATACCTGCACTCACTACAATTGATGCGAAATCCCGCCCCGGTTCATAATTCGCCGCAATACTAATATCTAAACTGGCACGGCGATCGCCAAGGATTTCTGTCCGAATAGCTGTCACGCCGGGAACCACCGACAACAGTGGCCGGAGTTGTTCTGGATTGCCGTCAATCTCTAAATAGTAACCACCATCACCGCTAACCATTGCCCGCAGATTATCCGGTGTATCCGTTGCCACAAGGCGACCTTGGTTGATCATGACTACCCGCGAACAAGTCACATTCACTTCTGATAACAGGTGAGTCGATAACAAAACCGTGCGATCGCCAGCCAAAGATTTGATCAAATTTCGCATTTCCATCAGTTGAGCCGGATCTAGACCCACTGTCGGCTCGTCGAGAATAATCACTGGCGGCTCATGGACAATGGCTTGGGCAATGCCGACCCGCTGCCGAAATCCCCGCGACAATTTACGAATAACGGAGTGGCGCTGTTCTTCTAGTTGGCACGTGGCGATCGCCGCATCAACTTTCTCAGGGCGATCGCCAGCATTGATACCTTTAATTTGGGCGACAAAATCAAGAAACCCTTCCACCGTCATTTCCGGGTACAGCGGCAACCGCTCCGGTAAGTAACCAATGTTTTGCCGTACCGCCAAAGATTCATCGTGGACATCATAACCAGCAATTTTTGCTGTCCCTGAAGTAGCGGGTAAATATGCCGACAAAATCCGCATTGTGGTTGTTTTCCCCGCGCCGTTTGGCCCTAGAAAACCAACAATTTCTCCTGCATCTACTTGAAAACTAAGATCGGCGATCGCCGGCGTAGAGCCATACATTTTGCCCAGTTGCTCGACTTCAATCATAGATATCCCTAATGATGGTTAACCGAGATCACACCCAAGAACTTGATGGCATAACCCTAGCAATCTATGCAGTCCGTGTCTATTAATTTTGAACTGGGTTAATCGTGGCGATCGCCCTGATAGAGTCCCATTTAGTCTGAATTGTTGCACAAACCGCGACTTAATGACTCAGCAGAAAACCTAAGCATCACGATCAGCAAAATCCTCTGTATCTTCCGGAGATTCAATTTCTTCCTTAAAGCCGCGCAACGTTTTGCCGAGGGCGCTACCTAGTTCAGGGATGCGCTTAGAACCAAAGATTAAAACAACAACGCCAAGAATCACCAACACTTCTGGCCAACCCAAACCAAACATATTGCACTCTCACAATAAAGTTAATTTATGGAACAATATATAAGTATTTGATCCTGTCTCAGTATATCTTTAAAGCTATCTTTACCCCGTTTGGCACTATTCACCCCCGGTGAAATGCCCCAGTAGCGGTAGTTTGCCACCTTTCCTTAGCCAACATTTTAGTATGATCTCTAGCCACCCTTCGCCTGTAAAGTCAGTGTTTTACCCCCTCATACAGCAGTTGGCAGATGTGATTACAACATCATGGCATCGTTATCTCGACCTAGAACCCTTCGTTCTGCCGGAAGGTTTAGGCTACATCGAGGGCAAACTAGAAGGGGAACGCCTCGTTATCGCAAACACCTGTTATCAGAGCAAACATTTCCGCAAAATGCATTTGGAAATGGCGAAGGTTGGCAAAAATCTCGACATTCTCCACTGCGTTATGTTTCCGCGCTCAGAGTATGCGTTGCCGATGTTCGGCTGTGATATTGTGGCAGGCCCCCGAGGAATCAGTGCGGCGATCGTTGACCTCTCTCCCACCACTGCCGACAGAACCTTATCCCCTCAATACAAAAAACTTTTAGAGCAAAATCAAGATAAATTCGTCTTTTCAGAGCCGCGTGCTTTGCCGGAATGGGGTTATATCTTTTCCGAATACTGTCTTTTTGTTCGTCCCACTAGCGCTAACGAAGAAGCACTCTTTCTAGAGCGAGTGCGGGAGTTCCTCGAAATCAATTGTCGGCAAGCGCTAGAACTTACGCCTCTTTCGGCGGAGCAGCAGCGCATTCATCTTGAAGGTCAGAAAAAATACTGTTCAGAACAACAGCAAAACGATAAAACCCGCCGCGTTCTGGAAAAAGCTTTTGATAAGCAATGGGCAGATCGCTACATTCGCCAAGTGTTATTTGATATTCCTTCTTAAGTAAATACTGATCGCATTTTTTGTATTTCTTTGTCCACAACCTTTATCTTTGGTGGTGATCAGTTGTTGTATGGGTAAAAAATCTTCAGTGACTGGTTACGCTGTGATGACTTGTGTTTTTCCAGACTTGAGATTTTCTGCCAAAATCTGAACCATATTTAATTGTTGCTGGGTAATTTCGTTAGACCATAAAGACTGAGCAATGACAGCCTTCATTTCTGGGGTGATAAAATTTTGGATGAGGGCAGTTTCGAGAACGGTTTGGATTGTCATTGGAGTAGCTCCGTAAAAGCGAGAGAAATTGTTGCTTGTCTCTATGCTTTTAGTATCGGGCGATTCTAAGGAAATCTCTGTGACGGTATGGATGAGTGAGATATGAACCTTATCAGCAACTCAACCGATAGTCGTTACACACTCAAACAGACTAGTG
The DNA here is from genome assembly GCA_964638765.1 of uncultured Synechococcus sp. Classification (GTDB taxonomy): domain Bacteria; phylum Cyanobacteriota; class Cyanobacteriia; order Cyanobacteriales; family MRBY01; genus MRBY01. The sequence continues at coordinate 5,313 of CAZXBK010000070.1, forward strand.
TCTTCGATTTAAGTGATTGTCGTCACTATGATGTCGATTGGCAAATAAGCTGGCTACACGTATTCCCCAAAAAGCTTCTTAATATGAACTCGGGATACGAGAAAACAAGGAAATTGTTCGTATTGAGTTAAGTGAGAAGCAATCCACAACTTCCTCCGATGCTTAGTTTAAATGCTCTTTTTTGTTCTATTAAACGTGAACTCTGGATAAAGAAGTAAAGCTCTAAGCAAGCTTGAGAAGAGGTCTTTTCGATTGATATGGACAATGGGTCAACAACGTTAATGACTCTTTGTCTAAGGTCTAGACTATAGATTGTTGTATCTCCATTCGTTATTCAAAATTACGATATGTTGTAAATCTCATCCTATTCGGAACAAATTCAAGAGGGTGAGTACAGTCGTCGCTGGACAAAAATTAAAGCGTCTGAATGCTTTTTTCTCAACCATCATGCCAGAAATGATTTTGGCTTCTTAATCTGCACAAAACAGAGGCGATCGCCGAGTCTATTTTTCCATGAATTGTGGCAAGAACTACAATTGCGGATAGTCCAAATTCTTTCTTGCAATGACTGATTCGCTAAAGCCACAAGCCGAAAAACTCCATCTCACCACAAAAATTGCCTTTGGGGCAGGAGATATCGGGCCAGCGCTGACGGCTAATGTGCTCGTCTTTTTCTTACTCTACTTTTTTACGCAGGTTGCGGGTTTACCGCCAGGGCTAGCGGGCAGTATTTTGATGATTGGCAAGATTGCCGATGCCGTGAATGATCCTTTTGTCGGTGTTTTGAGCGATCGCACCCGAACGAAATGGGGACGGCGATTACCTTGGATGTTGTGGGGAACGCTGCCCTTTGTGATCGTGTTTTTCGGGCAATGGCTTGTGCCGCACTTTAGCGATGTGGATGCCGTTAACGATTGGTTTTTGTTTGGCTATTACGTCCTGATGGGAGTGTTGTTTAATCTCGCCTACACCGCTGTCAATCTTCCCTATGCAGCCCTTACACCAGAACTGACCCAGGACTATAACGAACGGACAAGTCTCAATAGTTTTCGGTTTAGCTTTTCCATTGGCTCTAGTATTTTTTCGCTCATTGTGGCGCGCATTGTGTTTCAGGCTTATCCCGACAATCCCGCCAAACAATATTGGATTTTAGGGCTGGTCTGTTCTATTTTTGCGCTGCTAACCTTGCTCTGGTGTACTTTGCGGCTACAGGAAAAAGGTCGCGAACCCATTCTCAATCGGAACCAACGCATCATCTTCGGTTATCTTCTCGCAGCGCTATCGGGATTATCCGTTTTAGGCGTGGTGATTTTGCAATGGTTGCAGTTAGGTTTTGTCTGGGTTTTTGTGGCGATCGCCCTAGTGATTTTATTGGCGGTTAGTGCCTTTACCTTTATCAAGTCTCCGACGGAAAAACATTTGCTCGTCAACCAGTTCAGCAACGAAGCTAGCGAAACCCCTGTCCCCTTTAAAGAACAGTTTAAAATTGCCTTCAGTAATAAACCCTTTCTCTATGTAATCGGTATTTATTTGGCGTCGTGGCTTGCAATTCAATTAACCGCCTCAATCCTGCCCTATTTCGTCATTAGCTGGATGGGCTTACCCGATGCGATGTTCCCCAATGCGGCCCTTGCAGTACAAGGAACGGCTTTAATTTTGTTATTTGTCGCCAGTGCCGTCAGCAAAAAAGTCGGCAAGAAAAAAGTCTATTTTGCAGGTGTGAGTATTTGGATTTTGGCGCAGATTGGCCTATTTTTTCTCCAGCCCGGACAGGTTGGTTTAATGTTCTTTTTTGCGGTGATGGCTGGTTGTGGCGTGGCTGTAAGCTACCTAATTCCGTGGTCAATGGTTCCAGATGTTATCGAACTAGACGAACTGAATACGGGTCAACGGCGAGAAGGGGTCTTTTATGGCTTTATGGTGCTACTCCAAAAAATGGGATTAGCAATTAGTCTATTTCTCGTGGGGCAAGCTTTATCTTGGGCTGGTTTCATCGAATCTGTTGCCGGGGAAACGCCTCCGGTGCAACCTGACTCTGCTCTATTTGCAATCCGGGTGGCGATCGCCCCCTTACCGACTATTGCATTGATTATTGGTTTGATTTTGGCCTATTTTTATCCGATTACGAAGGAATACCACGAAGAAATTCGCCTCAAGCTGGCGGAACGAAAAAATCAAGAAATTACAGATTTATAAACTGTGGCGATCGCCGTATCTCAAGGTTTCGGAGACATTTCGAGAAAAGAAATATTCTCATAAATCTCTCCTAATGGCGCGTCGAGATCTAGTGATTCTATCTGGGCGATCGCCGCTAGAGAATCGTAAAATTGCACTGTCCAAATATCCTGAGTTTGCCGTCGAAAACATTCCACGCCACATTTTTGAGCATCAATTAGTAGATAGGTTTGCAGACTGGGAATCGTCCGATAAAACTTAAACTTGCCATTGCGATCAAAGCTTTCCGTCGATGGTGAAAGCACTTCAATAATGAGCTTGGGGAAATTAGTATGGGTCGAAGTTGGCTGGTCTCGTTGGTCACAAGTCACAACAATATCAGGATAGAAAAAACGCTTACTCTCGGCTACATTCACTTTCATGTCAGACATATAGACCCTACAACCAGAACCTTTCAGACGATTTCTGAGTAATATCGCGCAATTGAGACTAATTAAATTGTGGTTCCCTGTCCCTCCGGACATGGCATAAATTTCGCCATCAATATACTCATGCCGAATTTCACTTGTCTTTTCAAATTCCAGATATTCTTCTGGAGTCATAGGAGAGTTGGAACTGAGTGCAATCATCTGGGTATTACGAAGAAATTCGCCTCAAGCTTACTGAACAGAAAAATTAGTAATTTCAAGATTTTTCTAGTGTGGCGATCGCCTGACTATTTATCTGCATCATCCGCGAAATTTACTCTTTTGTAGAGGTCTTGAAAACTAATTTCAAAGTCAATTGATTCAAGTTTTAAAAGGCAATCTTCACCAAAATGATCGGCTAAAACCCAACGGCCATCGGGTAATTTTGTCCATTGCGTTGCTTTGTAGCTTTTTTGGTCGATCAGAACATATTCTTCAAAGTCTGGAATCGACCGGTAAAAATCAAACTTAATCGACTTATCGTAACTTTGAGTTGAAGCAGAGCTTACTTCAATAATTAGGCAAGGGTTAGTAAGCATCATTTGCTTATTCTCAACGTAGCTCGGCTCACCCCGAACGACGGTCACATCCGGATAGGTATAATGCTGTTTTGATGGAATCCACAGACGCATATCACTCGAAAAAATTTCGTAAGCTTGTTCGTTCACTTCTAAAGGAAGAGCACGGCAGAGATTTAACACAATTTTGTTGTGATTTGCTGTTGCCCCTGCCATCGGTAAGATTTCTCCATCAAAAAATTCACTTTTAAACTCAGCTTTTTCTTCGAGTTCTAGATACTCAGCTGCCGTATATTTTTTTTGTTGAACTGGCGTCGCAACCATTGTTTGTGTCCCGTACAAATTAGCTCAATGCGTTGTGTCTACATTTTAATGGGCTTTTCAAATCTGAGTGACGAATGAAAGATTAGGCGATCGCCCCGACTTTTTCAAAAGAAAATCCCCAACTTTTGAGAGAAATCGGGGATCAAAAAATTTATTAATTGAGTAATTGATTTATTCGAGGACAAATCCTTTGCGGGCTAGTTGCTCTCGCAGGGATTGGATCATGGCGTAGTCGAGAGTATCTGTGACATCTTCATCTACTGGTAAGTTACGGAGATATTCTTCGCGCTTGAGGGTTAGCTCACGAATTTGGGCTTGAGTTTCCTCGCGCTCCGCCTCAACGCCTGAAATAAAGCTTGTCTTTTCCTCAAGAGTTAATCCTTGGAGGGATAGCGGCAGTGCTTCATCGGGCAAAGTTTCTAGGTCAACAGCTTCTTCTTCGAGGGCATCGACTAAATCCCATGAGGCGTTGCGATAGTATGCAGAACTCTTAGAACTGCCTCTCGTCACGATCGCCGCCCCAGCGTTTACATCTTGCTGAATTTGGCGATTTAATCCCCTCGTACCGAAGTCTCCATAGGGAATGTAGGTGGAATTGAGTTTGTCATTGAGCGCTCGAATATCATCATCGTAGGGAGATGGACGGACAATGACGGCACGATCTTGGTTGATATTAAAGTTGGCGCCGCTGGCAATTTCTGCGCCTTCTGCCCATAAAGCTCGTTCGCGATTTTCGGCGCTGCCACAGTAAATCGTATTGACGATAATATCTTCGGTTTTAGCGAGGGCGATCGCCTCTTGCCAGCCTACTTTTCCTTGATCAAAGGGTTCGTTGCCTGCAATGAAAATTGCTCGAAAGTCGTCGCTATCGTCTTCCCAAGTGAGTTGGTTCACTGCGGATTTAATCACCCAGCCACTATATTCTTGGCCACCATTAGTTTGAATTTCAAAGAGCTTTTCTGAGACGTTATCTAGCTCTGGCGTAAAGTCTGTCAGTTGACGGTTAAAACCTTCGTAGGAAGGAAGAGAGTCATTACCGTAGTGATACAGCGCCACCTCAAAATTAGGGACTTGACCATCCTTGCGCACATCGGTGAGAGCATTGACCACAGTCCAGATTTGGCTACGGGTCTGGTCAATCAAGCCGTCCATACTATTACTAGAATCGAGCAAAATAGCGAGCTGGATAGTGGGCCTCTCCTCGGCGATCGCCACCCAAGGCATGAGGACAAAGGAGAGAGAAAGAGCAGCAGTCCGAAATAAACGAGACAAAGACATGATTTCGATCCTGATAGAATCTGGCGTAATTTTCTATGACGCAGATGACCCTGATTTTGTGTCTCAAAAATCAAAAACGGTAATAAAGTCGTAACGCTACGTCACTCTCCATTACCGTCTTGGCGATCGCCCTTCCGGAAGGACGACCTTTTGTAAATCCGTTAGATTAGGGCACTTGGAGTGTGACGAATTGATTTTCGGGTACAAAACTATGATACTCGCCATCATCGGCAAGGATTGCCACGAGGTTTAGACGAACATCCGGCTTAACCCCCAGAATATCCCAAGGCACAGAGATTTCGAGACACTCTTTGTAGGCCATTTTGGCGTGGGCGGCTCTCGGACACCACTGACCATAATCAAGAGCTTCCTCAAACCAAGTTGAACCCGTCACTAAATTAATGCCGATGTGGTGACGGAACAAATAATTTAAAGGTTCTTGGTCAGGCATACTGGCGATCGGCGCAGGGCTGATGGGGCAGTTGATACCGGGATAGAAACAGAGTAGATGCAATTCTGACGGTAGCTCTTCACCCCACTTCACACCCCGACGCAAATCAAGACGCAAATAGAAATTCAGGTGATCCCAACCGTAAAACAGTCGCTGTAGAGCACTACTTTGGTGCATCGTGCCCCGCGCACCGCCGATCTGAATACAGCCAGCCTTTTCCCAATCCTGCTCATCACCCACCCCGTCAATAATCGGATGGATAAAGCTCTGAGGCATATGCTCTTCCTTGCTTTCATGCTTTTCGATGGGCTGCATCACTTCCGGTGGTACAGGTTCGTTTAAAGCTTTGTAGATGCCAGCGACATGCTCGCGGAAAAGCTGGTCAAACATCGCGTCTTGGTTGGAGGAGTGACCATAGCCAAACCACCAAAACCAATCAGAACCTTCGGCGGCAAAGAGAGATTCCCATGCTTCCGGATTTGTAATTTCGGTTGCTTCGGGGTGGGCTTCAAGGGTTTTGCGGGCTTTGTAGAGCAAATCCCAAGCGCGGTTTTTCGCCGGATCGCCAATCCAAGTAGTAAAACTACCATCCACCCATGAGCCACTGTGGAGATTTTGACGGGGAATCGTTGCGGTGGGCGGGAATTGCTCGATAAATTCAGAGACTGTGACTAGCTCCAAATTTTTATCGGCACTGAGTTTTTCGTAGAGCGCAGTTAGAAAAGGAATGCCGTCCCGCTCATAGAATTCCCAACAGTTTTCGCCGTCTAGGGCAATGGTAACGAGATGGGGTTCTTCCAGGGTTGTGGTTTTGGGGTCTTTTTGTTTTTTGCGCAAACTACGGGCGATCGCCTCTAGGTGACCGACAAGATCATTAGCTGCGTCCTCAGGATCCATGCCGCTATAGGTAAAGCCGACGAGATCAGATAAACGGTGGTCGCGGAAAACAATAGAGAGATCGCCAGAGGGGGTTTCCAGACGATAGGGTCGGTACATCATCTCCGGTTCGTAGACGTTGCCCACTTCATCGCGATGGAAGAAATGTTTGAGGCTCCAGCCGAGCACGGCTTCGTCAGAACAAATCCACTTAAAGCCCGCCGCCGCAATAGGATCAAGCACTTCAGGACTGACTGACTGCTCTGATGGCCACAGACCCCGGACTTCCCGCTTAAAGCGATCGCGGTACATTTCCTTGGCACGATTGAGATGGCGAGGAATATCCTCCGACCACATAAACCGATTTTCCGGCAATTCCATTTCGGGTACTGCCACCTGACCGGAATCAGTATCAGCCAAGAGCGGCAAAATGGGGTGGGTATAAGGCGTGGTGGTCACTTCAAGCTGACCATTATCCTGCATCTCTTTATGCTTGGGAATAATGCGCTTAATGATTTCCCGCTGTTTGGAATAAATACGTTGGCGATCGCCTAAAGTGAAGCCACGATCCTGTTCGAGCCAAGCGGCAATTTCTGGATCATCCCAAAAGAGTGGATCGATCCAAGCTAAGTTGTGCCAAGCCAGCAAATCTGAAAAATCTTGGTCACTCCAATTTTCTAAACACCATGCCCGACCTTGTTCTTGTCGTTGGTTGTAGAGTTCAGAATAGCGGGGGTGAGGGTCAATTAGGGTGCGGTGGTTGCCATCAAAAAAGTGTTCGAGAATGTACCATTTCTGGTCAGAATCTAGTTCCTCCACGGGAGTCAACGCCAGCTTGAGGTAAGGATCTAGCGCTTTTCCTTCTGCATAATCCTCCAACTGCATAATTAAGGAAGGGACAAGATTAACTGTCTGATGTAGTCGGGGATATTTTTCGAGCAGCAGAATGAGATCTAAATAATCTTTTGTGCCGTGGAGCCGCACCCAGGGCAAGTGGTACTGTCCATCCGGAGCTTTGTAGAGAGGTTGATGCTGATGCCAGATGAAAGCGATGTAGAGGGGGTGAGACATATAGGAAGTTTGCCTGTAGATTCTCTAGAGGTCTACGCACAGTAAATACGTAGAAACGTACTCCTAAATCATAGCGATCTGCTTTGGGACTACAGTCTGAACCGTAACGATTTGCAAGGATGAAATGAATCCCTCACATTCGGAGCTTTGGCAACGCTGGCGCAATCTGATGGCAACCCTAGACTGCGCGGAACATAGACAAACTTACGAAAAACTCATTACGGCTTACACGGAACCGCAACGCCATTACCACACCCTCGATCATCTGCGAGATTGTCTGGGATGGATGACTGAGGTTCAAGCACTCTTAGAAAATCCAGCAGAAGTGGCATTAACTCTCTGGTTCCATGACGCGATTTATCAGCCGCGTTCAGTCTCCAATGAAGTGGATAGTGCAGCTTGGGCAAGGGATTTTTTGATTGATACTGGGGTTGACGGGACGATCGCCAAACAAGTCTCAACCCATATTTTGGCAACTCAAACCCACGAAGTATCAGCAAATCTCGATTGCCAATTTGTTCTAGATATTGACCTTGTAATTTTAGGCAGTAGCTCAGAAAGATTTAGACAGTTTGAATCACAAATTCGCGAGGAATATCAATGGGTTCCTGTGGCTGAATATCGAGAAAAACGCACCGCTATCCTCCAAAAGTTTTTGGAAAAAGAAACAATGTATCAAACAGAGTTTTTTGCACAGCGATTTGAAAAGCAGGCTAGAGAGAATATCAGAGGGGTGATCGCCCTTCTGACTCATGGGCTAAGATTGTAGTCACCATGCGCCTTACAAAATTCTTATGAGCGTTCTCCTCGAACAAATTAAGGAATTGAGTCTTGCTGAGAAGATTCAACTCGTTCAAGATCTATGGGATGATATCGCGACATCAACAGAAGAATTACCCCTGACTCCCAACCAAGTAGAAGAACTTGAGCATCGACTCATCCAACACCAAGATAATCCAGATGATATTTCTGCTTGGGCGGATGTGCGACAGCGGATTTTAGACAAATGAAGTTGCCAATCTTTATAACTTCTCGGACTGAGCAAGACCTAGAAAATATATATGATTGGTACGAAAAACGTAGTAAAGGGTTGGGTTCAGAATTTATCCGCATTATTAATAGTAATTTGGCGCAGATTCAACGTTATCCTGAAGCCTATCCTGTCGTTTTGAAAAATCTTCGCCGCAAAATAATTCGTCGTTTTCCCTATGCTCTTTTTTATCTAATAACAGAGAAGCAAATTACTGCTTGCTTGCCTTCACTTAAAACAAGATCCTCAACAACAATCTCGCTTCCAATAATTTCGATAGCTTTTGATGGTCAATGCTGAGTCGCAATAAAAGGCGATCGCCTCTCTATCTTCTGATTCAGAATGAGAGTGTTAAATTGAGGTGAGCGAGACAACAACAGGTGTTGTAGATATGGTGCTAGCAGATTCATCTCGGACAATTCCGTTTCTCGAAAATGGCGATCGCCTCGATCAAGCCGAGTTTGAGCGGCGATATGCGGCTAGTCCTGATGTAAAAAAAGCGGAATTAATTGAAGGAGTCGTCTACGTGGCATCACCTCTCAGGTTCACACCTCATGCGGAACCCCATAGTAATTTAGTGACTTGGTTGGGGTTGTATAAAGCAAATCACCCAAATTTGAGAATTGGTATTGAACCGACTGTACGACTCGATAATGACAATGAGCCTCAGCCTGACATTGTGATGTTCCGGGTTGATAGTGGGCGGACTTCTGTCAGTGAGGATGGTTATCTTGTTGGCTCACCAGAGCTAATTGTGGAAATTTCAGCCAGTACGACTTCCTATGATCTCCACGGGAAAAAGGATGCTTTTGAACGAAATGGCGTGAAAGAATATCTGGTGTGGCGGACATTTGACCAAGAGATTGACTGGTTCATTTTAGAAGATGGTCAATATCAAAAATTATTGCCCGATACGAATGGTTTGTTACGCAGTCGAGAGTTTCAAGGATTAGTTTTAGATGTGCCAGCATTATTAAATGGTGATACTGGCAAGGTTTTACAAGCTTTACAAAATGCGATGTGATGAATGAGGCGATCGCCCCTTCATTATTTACGGGAATAGACCTAAACGTAGCCAAAGTTGACGCGCTTTTAATTGGGAAGGAGCGTTCATACAAAGGGAAGAAACAGTTACTTGACCGATGTCTGTCACGCCAAGAATTTCTCCAGAATTTGCTGATACTTGAAAATGCTCTGCCCAAATATTTTGTCGCGGGTGAAATAATGGATGAGCTTTGCCATCACTCAGTTTACCCGTGATGCGATCGCCTTTACGTAGATTACAAGAGCGACAAGACAAGGCTAAATTTGCAAGTTCATCGCTACCAGATTTTGACTTAGGAATAATATGTTCCACTTCAAATGGAAAATTAAACACAATTTCTGGAGCATGACAGTATTCACAACGATGTTGCGCCCGCTCAGCAACAACTTTATAAAAAGGATTCACGAAACTTCTTGATCCACGAAAGTATTAGCGGCACGAGCCATACTTGCCTCTAGTTCTATCTCAACGAGATCGTCTAATTCTTGTTGTAATGAAGGGTTTAATTGCGTGTTTTGATCTCTAGCGTTTCGCCATAAGTTCATTAATTCTGCTAGTCGTTTTTGTTGGGTTTCAGAAAAAAAGATATCTGGCTGAAAATTTTGACTGACCAGCAATGCGGGAAATTTTATCTCCTCTAACTCCTGCATCAGTGCATCGAGGGCTTGTCCCATTGTTTCACCAACAGAAGATTTCTTCCCAGACGTTGCTCGATAAAAAGTTTTACCGTTTGCATCGGACACAGATTGAATTTCTACCGTATTCATCACGCTCTTAAAACCCGACTAACCCCAATTATATGTGTTTAAAAAGAGTGGCGATCGCCCCAAATAATCAACGACTGAACGGCTGATAATAAAAGAAATCCAGCTACTGACGCCGCAAATGCAAGAGAGAGTAACTGGACTGAAACTTTGAGTTTTTATCGCGATTAATAATTTAAGGAACTCGCACATTACCTGCGAAAATCCAGTTACCGCTGCTGAGTTGATACCAGCCACCTTGCTGTCCAATAAGGGCTTTTAACTCCGTGCCATTAGGAAGACAATCAGAAGCAAGATCTCCAGCCGTCGAAGGTGCTTTGCGGGCATAGGAACAACCTGCTGGAGATTGAACAGTTGCGCCATAGATAGGAAATCCGGTTGTAGCGGCTGGGGCACGGTTTGGGGGAGGAGTTGATACTATAACTGATTTCAAGCTGGTGCTATTTTTCCATGTCCAATTGCCGCTGTTAAGTTGTATCCAACCGTTTCGCTCCCCAATTACAGTCTTTAAGGTCGCTCCATTAGAAACACAAGCAACCATAAATGCATCGGGATTAGGCTCTGAACGCACAGGTAAACAGTTCCCGCCCTCATGTTGTGCCGTCACGCCATATTGCGGATAGGATATTTGGGCGATCGCCATTTTTTCCATCACTAGAGGGCTGGCGACAATTCCCCCTAACACCATGAATATATTAGTGATGGTCGCGAGTTTATTTGGCGTCTTAGACCTTCTGGACATTGTCGCAATACTTGTTGGGGTGGAGAAAGATAGCATTAAAATATCACCCAAAATTGATAGTGTTACTTCTTGATATTGAAAGAAATTTTACGGCGGAACACAATTAGTTAATCTTTCTTCGTCATGGTTGTTGATTTCATCGGAATTTAAGCAGTATTTATGTCTTCAGGCAGTATTTCCACATTTTTTGAGCAGCTTTGCTCTTTGGCGACGATTCCAACCCAAGATCACTGGCTGTACTACTTGAGTGGAGATACCTTAGAGAATGATTACGAAGCTTTTGAGCCAGGGCGATCGCAGCCTATTGTGGGGAATGAAAGTGGCTATCTTGTTTTTCCGAAGGGTGAACAACTTGCTTGGTTCTATCAGAAATTCACTATTCCCCGTGACATCAGAAATTATGAGCTTGAAGGGCTGCATTGTCGGCTCAATCTAACTTGGTGGGCAGCTGAAGCCAAGATTTATGTAAATGGTGAATTGGCTTGTGAGGGAGATTTATTTGATTCTTCGACGCGGTTATCTCTTTCACCCAGTGCAAAACCCGGTGAAACGTTTGAGGTGGCGATCGCTCTCATTAGTCCGGGTCACGATATTGGGGCTTTGATGAAATCTGAGCTGATTTTTGAGTCGGATAATTTGACGCAACCAGATGCAGGATTTGTGGCGACAGAGTTACGGATTCTAAGTCGCTATCTCGAAAAATATGAGCCAGAGAAATTACCTGAGTTTGAAGCAGCATTACAGACATTGCCCTTGGAAACCTTCCAAAATCGAGCGGAACTAAATCAATCTTTAGCGGTTGTCAGAGAAAAATTAATACCCTTAGCAGCACCGATTAAAGAGCGGCAATTTCACGTGATGGGTCATGCCCACCTCGATATGGCGTGGCTCTGGCCAACCGATGAAACGTGGGAAGTAGGGCAACGCACCTTTAATTCAGTTTTGAATTTACAGGCGGAATTTCCGGAGTTGGTATTTGGCCATAGTACCCCGGCGCTCTATGAATGGATTGAGCAAAATCGGCCGGATTTGTGGGAAAAAATCAAAGCGGCAGTGGCGGGCGATCGCTGGGAAATCCTTGGGGGAATGTGGGTTGAGCCAGATGTGAATTTGTTGTCGGGAGAATCGATCATTCGGCAGTTTTTGTATGGGCAGGAATATTTTCTGGAGAAATTTGGCAAGACTGCACCCATCGCTTGGTTACCGGACACGTTTGGATTTCCCCAGCAACTTCCACAAATTTGTCGGCTTTGTGGCATCGAAGCTTTTGGCACAGGCAAACTTCACTGGAATGACACCAAACCTTTTCCTCATGGGCTGTTTAATTGGCGATCGCCGGACGGAACGGAACTTTTAACCTTTATGGCACCGCCTAATATCACCGGGATTATGGATACCAATCCGATCACGATGACGAATTACGCGTTGAAGTGGGAGGAGCAAACCGGACTGAAGGATATTTTTTGGATTCCGGGGGTGGGAGATCATGGCGGCGGCCCCACCAAAGATATGATTCAGGTGGCTGAAAAATGGCAGCGATCGCCGTTTTTCCCCAACATCAAATTTTCGACAGCGCAACAGTTTTTAGAACAAATCAAAGATACGCCGAATTTACCTGTTTGGGATGATGAACTTTATCTGGAATTACATCGCGGTTATTACACTGTTCATCGCGATCAAAAAGAATTTAATCGTCGTTGCGAAACCCTATTGCGCCAAGTAGAACTCTGGTCGGCGATCGCCAATGCCCTCGGCGAAGATTTTGAGCATCACGATATTATTCGCGACCTCTGGAAAAAGGTTTTATTTAATCAGTTCCACGATATTTTGCCCGGTACATCCATCCCAGAAGTTTTTGAGGAAGCGAATCGCGATTGGCAATATGTCATTGATACTAGCGAAAAATTGTTAGATAAGATTTTTGCGGCGATCGCCATTCATATTGACTTCTCTAATCCACCTCATTCAGAAGCCAAGCCTCTTCTTTTGTTTAATGATCTCAATTGGGAACGTACCGAAACAGTTCGCGTAAATATCGAAAAATCATCGATTGTTTACGATCACACTGGCACTAAAATTCCCAGTCATCTTATCGAGTCTAAGACAACCCAAAATACCTTATTTTTTACTGCCACCATTCCATCAGTCGGCTACTCATTATATTGGCTAGTTTCTGATAATTATGCTTCGACACAGCGAGTAGAAGACTTAGTTTATGAATCGAAGTTCATCTTGGAAAATGATTATCTCCGCGTCGAAATCAATCAAGAAACAGGTGATATCAAACAGCTTTTTGACAAAAAAAATCAGCGGCAAGTGCTTTCAGAGTCAGGAAATCAATTCCAGGCTTTTGAGGATAAAGGTCAATATTGGGATGCGTGGGATATTGCGCCGGACTACGAAGAGAAACCACTTCCTCCCACTGAACTTATTTCAATTGAATGGCAAGAAAAAAATGAAATTCGTTCCGTTATTCGAGTTACTAGAAAGCTCACCAAATCAACTTTTATCCAAGATTACGTTCTTGAAAGTCATAGCCCCATCCTAAAAATTGATACCGTTGCCGATTGGCAAGAAGAGCAAGTGGTTCTAAAAGCTGCTTTTCCACTAACTATCGAAAATGAAACCTGTCATTGTGAAGTGCCTTGTGGGGCGATCGCCAGAAATCCTAAGGAAGATCCAGCGAAATGGGAAGTGCCAGCCTTACGGTGGGCTGATTTAAACGATGGTGACTATGGGGTGAGTATTCTCAATAACTCTCATCACGGCTACGATGCAAAACCCAATCAAATTCGGTTAACACTCCTGAAAAGTCCCATTTGGCCAGATCCCCAAGCAGATCGAGGCGAACACAAGTTTTCCTATGGGATTTATCCCCATAAAAATACTTGGCAAGCAGCCGATACTGTCCGCCATGCTAAGGAATTTAATACGCCATTCCGAGTCTATAAACCGCAAAATATTTCTGTTAGAACTACAAATCCACAATCACCACAACAATCATTTTTAAACTTAGGTGAAAACTCTTTAATACTTCTGGCACTCAAACAATCAGAGGATAAATCAAACTGGGTTTTACGTTTTTATGAATCAACAGGAAAGATGGTAGATTTTGATTTTCAAAATAGTTTCAATTGGCAAACAACCAAAGTAATAGATGCCCTAGAAAGCCCATTAGAAACAGAGGTTTCATTACAGGTTCAACCGTGGCAAATTAAAACGTTGAGATTATTGCCAGGACTCTAAATATCGAGTTTGCTATTAATGCCGCGACGCAATTTACTGACCAGGCGATCGCCGTGAATGCGGACAACCTTATCATCGGGATTTATTTTTTGGAGTTTCGCAAAAAGTTGAAAAGCAATCTGGCGTTTTTCTTCGTTTAGAGCTGTAATCGCTTCGGTAAAGAGCGGTAGCGTTTCACGTTTTTTGTGGTCAGAGCGGAGCAGCACTTCATACAAAGTCGTCGGTCGCGATCGCCCACGCACTGTCACCCGATCAATTTCGCGCACCATGAGGTGAGGACAATGTCGGTAGGTTTCCTCGGAAATCAACAAGCGCACACCATAAAACTTTGTGAGGGATTCGACCCGCGCAGCCAGATTTACCGAGTCGCCAATAACCGTTGTTTCCATACGATTTTCACCGCCCACGGTTCCGAGCAATAAGTCTCCCGTGTGGATGCCGATACCAATTTGTAGTTCCGGATAATGTTCGCTTGTATGCTGCTCTAGCTCTTCCAACATGGCGATCGCCGCCTTTAGTGCATCGTCTGGTGTGTTGGGAAATAACGCCATAATCCCGTCACCAATATATTTATCAATGAAACCGCCGTGTTTCTCGATGAGTGGCTCCATACGTCCGAGATAATCATTGAGCAATGCAAACACCTCTGCTGGCGGCAAACCTTCAGAAATTGAGGTGAATTTGCGGATGTCTGCAAACAAAATCGTCATTTGCCGCTGACTCTGTTCACCGAGGGTGACCTGCTCAATACTACTTTTATCGAGAAGCTGCAAAAATTCCTGAGGCACAAACCGCCGCAAACTGTCATTGACATCCGAAAGCTTGGCAATATAGCTTTCCCGCTCCGTTTCCATTTGTCGCCGCCGCCGAATATCCTGGAACGCCACAATAGCAAATTCCACTTCGCCATCTTCATTTTTAACAGGCGTTCCCCAGCTTTCAATGGGAATCACCACACCATCTTCCCGCCGAATTTCGATATCGTCGGTACTCGCACTATTACCCAGTAGCGCTTGGATTAAGGACAGATTCATTGAGGTGTAATGCTCGTCTGTACCTGCTTTGTAGAGGTTGTAGGTTTCAGCGACATTGGTAATGGTGACATCTTTTACCACGCCCTTTTGGAGCATTTCAGTAGCAAGACGATTGAGGTAATAGGGACGACCTTCAGGACGAACAATCACCACACCGACGGGCATTGCTTCGAGGAAATGGCGCAGGCGACTTTCACCTTCCCTAAGCTGAAAATAAAGCTGGGCATTTTTCAGGGAAATCGTTGATAGTTGCAAATGGGTTTTGATACGCGCCAATAATTCCGCCTTAGAAACAGGCTTCGTTAAATAATCATTTGCACCACAGTTAAAGCCAACCACCAGATCGTTAACCTGATTTTTGGCAGTCAGCATCAGAACAGGTAGTTCATCGAGGGAATATTTTTCGCGCAGTTTCTCGCACACTTCGTAGCCCGTCATGCGCGGCATCATGATATCGAGCAAAATAATATCGGGTTTAATGCCCGACTCGATCAGGTCTAGGGCTTCCATGCCATTGGTAGCTTGGGCGATCGCATAATCTTGTAGCGAAAGATGATTGACTACAACCTGCTACTCGATCCTGATTGTGGATGATGAGCCCGTCAATATGCAGGTTGTAGTCAA
>CAZXBK010000071.1:0-20837 GCA_964638765.1 uncultured Synechococcus sp.
ATGGCTAGGGATTTATCCAATATCTCAAGTTTTAGGTGGTTTAAGAAGATTGAGCAACCGAGTCAATGAGTATAATCCTCTCAAATACTTTGTTTATCTTTGGAGAAAATTGCACTTCTCTTCTGCCTAGACTGACAGAAGAGGAATAAATATCAAAAAGTGGCGGCCACAAATATTTTTCGCAAGTTAAACGCCTTAAACTGCTCCTGTGGCGAGACCCTATAGAATTCAGACTCAGAATTACCTTAACCTTAACTTAGAACAGAAAATAATTTTCGCAGTATTTCAAAGACTGATTTGCAGTCAAAATAAAGGCGGTATTTGCAAATAATCTTTTTACGAATAAATTATAGATAAATATAATGACCCAATCTTCTTTGACAATATCTATTGTTATTCCCGTACATAATGGCGGAAGAGATTTTTATAAATGCTTGGAGAGTATCCAAAAAAGCATTCATTTTCCGGATGAAATCATTGTTGTTTGTGACGGAACTACCGGTGATTCTTTACAAATTGCCGAACAATTTAAACAGGTCAAGACTTTGCAGCTCCAAACTCAAGGAGGGCCGGCTCGTGCTCGCAATCAAGGCGCGAACATAGCGACAGGAGATATCCTATTCTTTGTAGATGCTGATGTGACAGTTCATCCCAACACGATAAAACTTGTACTAGAAAAATTTCAACAGAATCCCGGACTGTCTGCTCTCATCGGTTCCTATGATGATGCTCCCGGAGCCAGTAATTTTCTCTCCCAGTACAAAAACTTATTTCATCACTACACTCACCAATCATCTTCAGAAAAAGCATCAACTTTCTGGGGGGCCTGCGGCGCAGTCAGACGCCCAATCTTTCAAGAGATTAATGGCTTTGATGAACAGTACAAAAAACCTTGCATTGAAGATATTGAGTTAGGTTACCGCCTCCGGCGAAATGGTCATTCAATTTATCTTTGCAAAGACATTCAAGTTAAACACCTCAAATGTTGGCGACTTATTAATTTACTTAAAGCTGAGATATTTTATCGAGCTTTACCTTGGACAACATTAATTTTGCGCACTCGCACTCTTAATTCAGATCTCAATCTTAATCAAACTAATCGCTTCAGTGTTATCTTTGTTTTTTGTTTGATTTGCAGCCTAATTATGGGAGTACTCGTTTCCCCGTTTTGGTTAGTTGCCACTTCCATCATTGTACTTGGATTGTTGACTATAAACTGGAAAGTTTATCGTTTCTTCTACTATAAACGTGGCTTCTTTTTTGCCTTACGAGTTATTCCTTGGCACTGGCTTTACTTTTTTTATGGCGGCGCGGCATTCGCATGGGGCAGCTTGATTCACTATACCAAGCCCATATTCTCGTGCGGAAAACATATGAGCGAATAATTTGAATAGACACGCTATGCTAACTTTAATATTCTTTTAAGGAATGATATGAAGCATGCTCCTGTGATCATCATCGGCGGAGGACCAGCAGGTCTAACCTGTAGCTACGAGCTAATGAAAAATGATATGAAGTCTATCGTTTTAGAAAAGTCGTCTAAGGTCGGTGGTATTTCAAGGACAGAAACGTATAAAGGATATCGTTTTGATATTGGCGGTCATCGCTTTTTCACAAAAGTGGTTGAAGTTGAGCAAGTCTGGCACGAAATCCTTGGAGACGATTTCATCAAAGTACCCAGACTGTCTCGCATTTACTATGATGGCAAGTTCTACGACTACCCTTTGTCTTTATTTAAGACTCTTAGAAATTTTGGATTCGTGGGTAGTGCTTTAATCATTGCTAGCTATTTTAAAGCTAAAGTCAAAAAGTTTTTTAACCCACAAGTTGAAGCAGAAACCTTCGAAGATTGGGTACGAGAACGCTTTGGCGATCGCCTATATCGTATTTTCTTCAAGACATATACCGAGAAAGTTTGGGGCATTCCCTGCAGCCAGATTCGCGCGGACTGGGCAGCTCAACGCATTGCCAATATGTCGTTGCGTAAGACTGTAATTAATGCATTATTTGGTCTTCAAACAGCAAAAAGTCTCATTAAAGAATTTGACTATCCTTACTTAGGTCCAGGCATGATGTGGGAGTCTTGCCAACAACGCTTAAACGCCTACGGCTCACCAGTTTACCTTCATACGGATGTCGTCAAAGTTGAACGAGAAGGCAAGCGCATCACTAAAGTATTGGCAAAACAAGGCGATCAACTTATTGAGTTTACCGGTGATCATTTTGTTAACTCCATGCCAGTATCGACATTAATCCAGCGATTAGATCCAGCTCCGCCGCCAGAAGTGCTGGAAGCATCAAGGGGTCTTAAGTACCGTGATTTTTTGATTGTATCTTTAGTCATTAATAAAGATGATCTGTTCCCTGATAATTGGCTTTATATTCATAGTCCTAGGTTTAGTGTCGGTCGCATTCAGAATTTCAAAAATTGGAGTCCTGCAATGGTTCCTGATAGCTCTAAAACTTGTTTGGGAATGGAATATTTCTGCAGCGAAGGGGATGCTTTATGGGAAATGTCTGATGAAGCACTAATTCAACTTGCTTCTGAAGAAATTGTCAGACTCAAACTAGGTGTCCAGCCAGGTGATGTTCAAGATGGCTGCGTCATTCGTCAACGTAAGGCATACCCTGTTTACGATGGTGAATATCGCCAGCATTTAGAAATTTTGAAAGATTACATTGTAACCTTTGAAAATTTACAAAGTGTCGGGCGTAATGGCATGCACCGCTATAACAACCAAGACCACTCAATGTTAACGGCATTACTCGCTGCCAAAAATATTGTGGGAGAAAATCACAATTTATGGGACGTTAATGTCGAGCGTTCCTATCACGAAAACTTCACTGACAAGGAGTGGAATAATCGCAAGAAGCCGGCAGTAGCTTAGGATAATCTTTTGCATTTACACGCATGAGCCTAAGTCTTTATCAGGCGTTCTGCTGTTTCTTATCATCTCAAAACTTGAGGTGATCGTCAAAGTTAGTTCTAAGCCATTGCTCTGCACTACCATCATTTTCCAGAGTAGCTTTAGACTATCAACTAAAATACTGCGCCCTCTCTTTTTCAATCGTTTCCTGCTGTTAAAACCGCAGATATTTGAGCTGTGCTAATTTGCCCATTGCTTCTTTTGGTTGTATTTGAAATGGGTGATGTATTGACGCGTAAGAGTTTAGAAAAAAGATACAGGACAACTGTTGCCATATAGCCTGTTAATGCGGCCCAGAGTAGATTTTCACTCTGGTAATAATTGGCGAAATAGGTGAGCGGTAAAAAGCCAAAAATAAAGCCGAGTAATGCACCGTTGCGGAGGGTCACGCCGTCTTTAATGCCGCTAAAGTAGCTTTCAAGCATAAAGGCGATCGCATTGAGACTTAGTAAAGGAATGAGCCAAATCGCCAACCGTTGCATCATTTGGGTGACATCGGCGTGGTTAGTGAGAATTTTAAAAATCGTATCGGGGAAACAGACTGTCATTAAGGCAAAACTGAGGGCGATCGCCAAACCAGTTATTAGCGCAACCTTGAGCACTGCCAAAATCTTTTTTGTTTGGTTTTGACCCTTAAAATTACCGATTAAAGTTTGGGAGGTCATGCCCACACCCTGCACCGTAAATTGACTTAATAGGACAATTTGCAACAGTAAACCATTCTCTGCCAATAGCTCTGTCCCAAAGGATGCACTGAGATTAGTGAAGATGGCATAGGAAGAAATCCAGCTAAAGTAGCGGATCAACATATTCCCTTTTAGAGCAAGGGTTTGGGAGAGATCATTCCCCTCAAATAATCGTGACCAAGCTGCTTTTAGGAATTGCCATTTTGTAGTTAAGGAGATCGCCCCCAAACCGATAAAGAGCGCTAGATATTGACTAATCGCTGTCGCTAAACCTGCCCCTGTACTTTCCCAACCCCATTGCACAATCATCAAATAATCAAACAGGACATTACTGCCGTTGCCGACAAAGGACATCAGAAACACAATCCAGTTCATCTCTCGACCGAGAAACCAACCGATCACCACAAAATTCAGTAATACTGCAGGTGCTCCCCAAATGCGGGCGTTAAAGTAATCGAGTCCTGCCATCTCCATTTCCGGCGAGCCAGATAGCAGAGCAAATCCAAATCGGTGGATAGGATATTGAAACAGCAACATCACAGCGGCGATCGCCAATGCCATTAGACCGCAGCGCAAAATTACGACGAGGACATCCGTTTGGTCATCTTTACCCACAGCATTCGCCGTCAAACTGTTGGTGCTATTCCGTAAAAATTTTAGGATGCGGTAGAGATAATCAAACAAAATACCGCCTAAAATCACCCCAGCAAGATAGTTGATATTTTCGAGATGACCCAAAAATGCCGAGTCCACAAGACCAGCAAGGGGAATCATCATATTCGACAAAATGCCTACAAAAGCAAGTCGGTAGAAGCGCGGCAAAAAACTACGATATCGAGCTGGAAGCGAAAACACCATAGACAGTGCGTGAGTGTAACCTGAGGTAATGAATTAATTAACATTAATTTAACAAACCTAGATTATCACTGGTCACTTACTAGTAATGTTTTGGCGTTAACAAATGAATGATGCTTTTAATGCTTATGGGTAATTGCTAGGTGGACACCGGGGCTTTTGTCTGGGACGTGGTAACTGGTTGGAGGGTAAGCTCAAGGGCTTTATGGGTACGCAGTAGGCGATAGGTGAGATATAGACAAATGACTCCCATGTAATTGACTAAGGCTGCCCAGAGTAAACTCTCGCTGTGGTAATAGTTGGCGAAAAATGTTGTTGGCGTAAACCCAAAGACAAAGCCAGATAGCGCGGCATTACGTAACGCTGCACCATCTTTGATACCGCTAAAGTAGCTCTCCAGCATAAATGCGACGGCCGTCAGACTGAGGAGAGGGACTAGCCAAATCGCGTATTGGCTCATCATATGGTTAACGTCACCGTGGTTTGTCAGCAGTTTAAAAATAGTATCTGGGAAAAATACTGCGCTTAACGCAAAGCCAAGGGAAATTACCATCGCGGTCACCAGCGCCACTTGCAAAACGGGCAAAATTTTATCGATACGTTTTTGTCCTTTGAAATTGCCAATAAGAGTTTGAGAGGTCATGCCTGCTCCCTGCACTGTGAATTGACTCAGTAATGCAATTTGCAAGAGCAAACCATTTTGGGCAAGAAACTCTGCACCGAAGGACGCGCTTAAATTTGTAAAAATCGAATAGGCAGAAATTAACGCGAGAAATCTCACTAACATATTGCCTTTCAGGGCGATCGCCGATGTGAGGCTTTGACGATCTTGCACCGCGCGCCAAGCAGTCCCCATTGCTGACCAGTCAGTGGTTAGAACCATAGCGACGAAACCGACGAGTAGAGCCAAGTATTGACTGAGAGCCGTTGCAACACCCGCCCCTGTACTTTCCCAACCCCACTGCACAATCATTAAGTAGTCAAAGGCGACATTGCTACCGTTGCCCAATATCGACATGATTAGGACGACCCAATTCATTTCACGACCGAGGAACCAACCGATAAGTACAAAATTTAGTAAGACTGCTGGCGCACCCCAAATACGGGCATTAAAGTAATCTAAGCCAGATAGTTCGATCTCTGGAGCGCCAGAAAGAATGGCAAACCCTAACTGGTGAATCGGATATTGGAAGAGCAGCATTACGCAGGCGATCGCCAAAGCAATAACGCCACACCGAAGCAGTGCCGCCAGAACCTCGGTCGAATCGTTTTGTCCGACAGCATTCGCAGTCAGACTATTAGTACTGTTGCGAAGAAATTTGAGAATGCGATAAAGATAGTCAAATAAAATACTGCCTAAAATCACCCCGGCCAGATAGTTGATATTGTCTAAGTGCCCCAGGAATGCGGAATCTACCAGACCTGCGAGGGGAACCATCATATTGGACAAAATGCCGACAAAGGCCAGTCGATAAAAGCGCGGCAAAAAGCTACGGTATCGATGCGGAATGGAAAATGCCATGGGTGCTGAGTTGCTCGAAATCGGTGTTAGGAAAATCTAAAGATAAACTTAACAATTCGACATTATGGCTTGGTTAATTTTTGATTGTGTTGCTTTGCGGGCGACTCATTAGTTTCGCCTCACACCTTGCATGACAAACCTTACTGTTGAAGAGAGTTCTTGTAAAAGCCCATAAATCAACAATAAGCATCCTTCCTTGGGGAAGGTCACCGAAGGCGGGAAGGGGTTTCGACAAGTGTCGTAACTTACAGAGAAAATGCCCAGCCTCTTTAAATAAGAGAAATTGAGACCTCTAGATTTTGTCTTGCATCAAAAGATTCAGACTGTCGTAGCGGAAAGCATCTCTAACAATTGTTCTTCGCTGAGTTCCGTAACCCCTAATTTTCTTGCTTTCTCTAGTTTCGAACCTGCACTTTCGCCCGCCAGCAAATAATCTGTTTTTTTGCTGACTGAGCTGGTTACTTTGCCGCCAGCTGCTTTAATTTTGTCTGCCGCTTCAGAACGTTTGAGCGTTGGTAATGTCCCCGTAATCACGAAGGTTTTGCCCGTAATGCTGCTATTAGTTTGTACCGGAGCCGTTTGGGTTGTCTCAAAGGTTAAGCCCGCATTTTGTAGCGCGGTAATGAGTTGCTGGTTTGCCTCCACCCGGAACCAATCCACCACAGACTGGGCAATTTCTTCACCGATGCCATAGACTCCCTGCAATTTAGCGAAAGTTGCTGTTTGAAGCTTTTTTAAGGTGGGAAAATTTTGGGTCAAAATCTCGGCATTCACTTTGCCCACAAACCGAATGCCCAAACCATAAATAACTCGCGCATAATCCTGGGACTTGGATTCGGCGATCGCCGCCACTAGTTTCTCGGCAGATCGTTGACCCATGCGAGGCAGAGCCATAATTTCCTCGACCGTGAGACTGTAGATATCTGCAATGGAATTAACGAGCTTGTGTTCCAACAGCAGAATCACATTTTTTTCGCCTAAACCTTGAATATCGAGGGCATTGCGTGATGCCCAATGGACAAGGGAACCTCGCAAAATTGCTGGACAAGAACTATTGACGCAGCGTAAAACAGCTTCACCTTGGGGACGAATTAAAGTCGATCCACATTCTGGACAGGTGGTGGGCATTTCATAGGGAACAGTTTCACTAGGGCGTAGCTCTGGCAATACTCGCAACACCTCTGGGATAATTTCGCCAGCCTTACGAATGACAACCGTATCACCAATGCGAATGTCTAACTCTTTAACCCGATCTTCGTTGTGTAAGGTTGCCCGTTGGACAGTGGTTCCCGCGAGTTGCACGGGTTCCATCACCGCCATTGGCGTTACCGCACCAGTTCTACCAACATTGACAATGATATCTTTGACCACCGTAGGCGCTTCCTCAGCGGCATATTTGAGGGCGATCGCCCAGCGAGGAAACTTTTGTGTAAAGCCTAGCTCCCGCTGCAACGGAAAATCGTTGAGCTTAACAACTGCGCCATCGGTCAAATAAGGAAGTTTTTTGCGCCCTTCGTCCCAACTGTCAAAGTAATCTTGCACTGCTTTCAAATCAGCACAGAGATCCCGATTTGGATTCACCCGAAAACCCATTTGTTGTAAAAGTTCTAGGGCATCCCATTGGGCTGTGGGCAGCTCAAAGTTATCGGCATCGGGAATATGTAAGGTGTAGGCAAAAAAGTCTAATTTTCGGTCAGCCACAATGCGCGAATCTAACTGCCGCAAGGTTCCAGCTGCCGCATTTCTGGGATTTGCAAACAGATTTTCACCAGCTTTTTCTCGTTCTTGGTTAATTTGTTCAAAGGTATCTAAGGGTAAAAAGCATTCCCCACGTACCTCAACCCTTGGTGGCGGATTATCAAGATTTAACCGCAACGGAATCGTACGGATGGTGCGAATATTTTGGGTTATTTCTTCGCCTGTTACCCCATCACCCCGCGTTGCTCCCCGCACCAAAAGACCATTTTCATAGGTCAAGGCGATCGCCGAACCGTCAATTTTCAGCTCACAGACATAGCCTGAATGTGCCGGAACTTCACTCTCAAGTGCCCGCTGCCACTTCTGTTCCCACTGCTGCAACTCCTCAAAATCAAAGGCATTCTCCAAACTATAGAGCGGAATATTGTGCTTCACGCTAATGAACTGAGCTGCTGGGCGATCGCCAACCCGTTGGGTGGGACTATCAGGAGTGATGAGTAGCGGATAGTCCTTTTCTAATCCTTCCAGCTCCCGGTAGAGCTTGTCATACACCGAGTCTTCCATGATCGGATTATCCAAAACATAGTAGGCATAGGCAGCTTTTTGGAGTTGCGATCGCAGTTGTAAAAGGCGGCTTTGGATATCGTCAGTCATAGCAGTGGCAGGTCGGGTCAGTACAAATGCCCAAGAAAAATTCCTCTGTATTATGGCGGTTTCGGGCAATAACTCAGAGGAAAATATTGAAGATATTTTGCTTCGACTTGGGGCTTTCTAAAGGAGGCGCAAACTTTATTCGGTAGCTGTGGGGATTTCTTCAGCAGCAGGCGATGTTTCGTCTGGCAGGGCTTGTTCGATTACTTCTAGCTCCGTTTGGTCAAAGACGGCCATCTCTTTAATCTGATCACGATATTTCGCAGGCGCTAAGGTGATCGCCGTAGTGAAAAGGGGTTTTGCCTGAGCATCTTTGCCTTGATCTTTTAAGATCATTGCCTTCGCTAAAACGGGACGAA
This sequence comes from uncultured Synechococcus sp., assembly GCA_964638765.1. Lineage (GTDB taxonomy): Bacteria > Cyanobacteriota > Cyanobacteriia > Cyanobacteriales > MRBY01 > MRBY01. Next base: position 8,699 of record CAZXBK010000071.1, read on the forward strand.
AATCAGCTCGATTAATTGCCGCGGCTTGTTCGTAGATGGCGATCGCCTCAGTGGTGCGCTTTTGGTCAACATAGACTTGACCGAGCATCAACTGAATAGAAGTCACCTTTTCAGAATCAATTTCAATAGTTTGATCCTCTTTCGGCTTACCCATATCCTTGAGCGTTTGTTGCAACAAACCAATTGCACCTTCAGGGCGATTTTGCTCCAGCATCAAATCCACCATGCCTTGCAACGCTTTGACGTTGGTCGGATCAAGTAAAAGAATCTTTTTAAACTCTGCCGCTGCCCCTTCGTAGTCCGCCGCCTTCTGTTTCACCTGACCAAGCAAAATGGCATAGTCCTCGTTGCCTTGGTTGAGCTGTGCCAACTGGTCTAGGGGAACAACCGCACCGCTGATATCGCCTAATTGCAAACGAGTATCAAGCAAACCACGCAACGCTCTTTCATTATTGGGTTCTTTCTGGAGCCAGACCTCGTAGCTCTGGGCTTCTTTCTCTAGGACGGCGATCGCCGGATCCTCGACCGTTTCATTGAGCTGTGCTTCCGTCGCCGCTGCAATACGCTTTTCCATGACCCACTGGTCAAATCTGGGAAGGAACAATAGGAACCCAGCCATTAACAGAAATAAACCAGAAACACCGTAAACCCAAGGGTGAGGGCGGTAATACTTTTCGACGACTTTGCTTGTCATGGCTCGGCAATAATGTAAAGGACAACGGGGGCGTAGATAGCGAAAACTTAGCAGAAAATCGAATAACTTGGAAAAATTCTATCTAAATTTTGCTGATTTATCATCTCTGTCACTGCATTGAGTACAATAGGCAGGCGCTGGAAGGTCTTTACCCCTGAATTCACTGAGTTCTAAAGGTTTCCTCTCCTATCGCTCCATTACGGCGATCGCTCCCGCCGCTGTCTAGATTAAAACAACATAGACAGCCATTTTTGTTGTTAGCCCTTACTTGTTGAGAAACTTTGGATAAGCCCGTGTCTGAATCTACCCATCTACCTGCATCGAGTTCTCCTTCAAAACCCGTACTCGCTTCAGATGAGCCGAAACAGCGTAACCACCCCATTCCACCTGCCAGCCACCCCCGCCAATATCGGGCGATCGGTATTGTCCGCGGCAAGTATACGCCCGACGAAGCAGACCAGCTCAGCAAAGGAAATATCACAACAACCGACGGCAACATTGAGGCCGTGCTCCTTGGCAGAGTCATCAGTCTCGTCAAAAATCACATCGATTTAGAACAAGAACACGTCTGGGTTGTTTATCCCCGTACTCGCCAAGACGATAACCATTTACACCTGCAAATTTTGGGTGTATGGGAGCCAGAAAACCTCGATGACGAGGTTGACCCAGAAACCGACGAGGATGTACCCAGTAGTGAAGAAGTCGAAGACGGTTATTTTTCCATCCGTGGGCAAGTCATTTTCTACGACGCAGAATCCAAGAAAGTTATTGTCAAAATCCGCCAGTCCCCGAAAAAAGACGGCGAAAAACCCAAGTTCTTTAAAGTTCAGCTCCACGGTGCGTTACCAGAGCGTCCAGTAAATCACTTCTATGATTTGACGGCGAAGCTCATTGATAATGTCCTCAATATCCAGACCTGCGAAGATATCGGCTTAATCCGTAACAACCGTAAAAAGTCCGGTGGTCGTCGCTTTAACAATAAATTTAAAGGTAAGCCACAAATCCAAGGGCAAAGCAAACCTAGCGGCTCTCCCGCTCGTGCGCGCCCTGTTCCCCGCCCAAAACCGAAAACTGAGGGCTAAATTCAACGATTAAGTCCAAAGCCACTCACTAACAACTTTCACCTCCCAGCAACACACTTGTCGGGAGGTTTCTCTTTAGTCATACTTCTTCTAATAAAAAGAGGTGAAAAACACAAAATATTGTGTCCCTCACCTCACAAAATCAGTTACCAGTTTCATTCCAGAAAAGTTGTCGAAAAATCAAATATTAGAGATCTTCTTTAATTTCGTCCTTAGCATTTTCAACTGTATGCTGTGCCTCGGCTTCAGCTTGCTTCACCTTACCTTCCGCTTGATCTTTAGGATCGCCAGTAAATTCACCAACAGCTTCTTGAACTTTACCCTCAATATTCTTTAAGGTTGCGTCAATTCTATCTTCATTACTCATAATATTTTTCCCTTTAATTTCAAATAATTTGCACCAAGCTGAAATACATTTTCAACTTTTGCGTTGTTACTAACACAATACTTTCTCGAAACCTTTCTTCGCTTCTATCGACTGAAATAAATCCTAAAAACCTTAAGACATATTCCATTTTGTATAGCTCAAATTCCATAGAAACAAACTTAAACTAGTCGACTTTAATCAATAAAAGTCTTAATAAATATGTCTAAAGTTAATAGAAAAAATATTCGACAGACAGATACAAACATAACAATTCAAACCTTATGCTTTGGGTGATTGACGTAAAAAATGAAAAGATGAAATTCAAATCAAACCAATTACAGAGCTTAAAGATTTTTATTAGTGGGTTGTGTTTACTGTTAGTAACATTCGTCCAACCTGACATCACGCTAAATTCAAATCAGATTGCTCAGGCTGAAACAATGTCTCAAACGACACTTTTACTTGAAATGTCTAGCCCTTCAGAGATGCTTGATGAGATGTCTAGTAGCAGTGCAAGTAAGCGTGTAGAAGGTACAGCCGATAGAGTTGCGGGGAGAGCCAAGCGAGACGTCGGTGAAATAAAAAGCGATTTGTCCGGTGTTTCTGATAAGTTACAGGGTTTAGCTCAAGAAGCTGAAGGTAAAGCAAAACAAGATGTTGCGAAAGTTCAGGACAAACTAGAACAATCTACTGAAAACCTAGAAGACTTTTCGGAAAATGTGGTTGATTCCATTAAGGACATGTTTGAGTAAAATTACTTGTTTGATCTACAAGTGAATATTTTTTTGAATAGAAAAGGAAGTAAGTGGGGAAATGTTTTTCTACTTACTTTTTTATTTTGTTAGTGAAAAAGAATCGACTTTAATATAAACGAGATTACATACAGTCTTAAAATGTTTAATGTACAAACGGCTCAACGAAGGATTGTCGATGACAGATTTGGTTTTAGTGGGTGGTGGTCATAGTCATGCGATCGCCCTACGGATGTGGGGAATGAATCCTCTACCGGATGTACGCCTGACGTTAATTAGTGATGTAACCTATACGCCTTATTCGGGAATGCTGCCGGGCTTTGTTGCTGGTTTTTACGATTACGAAGAAACTCATATTGATCTCCGTCGCCTTGCTTATTTTGCCGGGGCTAATTTTCTGCGAGATAAGGTTGTTGGGCTGGATTTAGAAAAAAAGCAAGTGATTTGTGGCGATCGTCCCCCAGTACGATTTGATTATTTGTCATTAGACATTGGTAGTACTCCCAGCGTTGCGAATATTCCGGGAGCAAAAGACCATGTGATTCCTGCTAAACCAGTTCCAGAATTTCTCACAGCATGGCAAAAAATTCTAGATGAAACATCAAAAAATCCGTCTCGAAAACAAGACATTATTATTGTTGGTGGCGGTGCAGGAGGGACAGAACTAGCCTTTAATATCCACCACGCTTTAACCCAAAAGCTAACATCCCCAAATTTACTTGCTTTGCACCTTGTTCATCGCGGTTCTGAATTGGTGAGTGGTAATGAAAATCCTTGGGTTAGTAAAAAAACAGAGAAATTATTAGTAGAGCGTGGCGTCAAGATTCACCTCAACGAAGAAGTAACGCAGGTTTTCAAATCTGATTTGCGATGTCGCTCGGGCTTAGAGCTGGCAGGCAAAGTGATGTGGGTAACGCAAGCGTCGCCTGCGTATTGGTTAGAGAAAAGTGGCATTGAAACTGATACTAAAGGTTTTGTCGTGGTGGATGAAACCCTGCGATCGCCGTCCCATCCTTTCGTTTTTGCAACAGGTGATATTGCATCAATGCAGAAGCATTCTAGACCCAAAGCTGGGGTGTTTGCAGTGCGTCAAGGAAAGCCGCTCTTTCAAAATTGGCGGCGCACATTCACTGGCAAAACCCTAATTAATTACACACCCCAAAAACGTTATCTTGCCCTCATTGGTACTGGAGATAAACAGGCGATCGCCTCCTGGTGGAAATTGGGTTGGCGCAGTACTTGGCTATGGAATTGGAAAGATAAAATTGACCGCAAATTTATGGATCAGTTTGCCGATTTGCCGGAGATGCAACCGATGCAAATGGCGACGAAATCCGAATCAAAAATGTATTGTGCGGGGTGTGGTGCAAAAGTCGGCAAAGATATTTTGTTGGCGGCTTTGGCAGATCTTGAAACCCCTGAAACTGAAGGCGTCATTGTCGGGCTAGACCAACCCGATGATGCGGCAGTCATTGCGATTCCAAACGACAAACTGCTAGTGCAAACGGTGGATTATTTTCCGAGCCTAATTAATGATCCCTATCTTCTCGGTCAAATTGTCACACAGCATTGCTTGAGCGATCTATATACGATGGGTGCAATGCCCCACAGTGTTTTAGTTTTGGCGAGCATTCCCCATGCGAAGGCCAGAGTGCAGCAGGGACTTTTACAACAGATGTTGGCTGGTGTGACGAAAGTTTTGCAGACAGAGAATATTGCGTTAATTGGTGGTCATACCAATGAATCAGATAAGTTGGGGTTGGGCTTAACTTGTAATGGTTTCATTCAAAAAGAAGACATCTGGCGAAAAGGAGAAGTACGAGCTGGACAAGCTTTAATTCTCACGAAGCCGCTTGGAACTGGCACTTTATTTGCCGCAGAAATGCAACGAGCAGCCAAAGGTAAATGGATAGATGGGGCGATCGCCTCAATGGTGCAATCAAACCGAAAAGCAGCTGAGATTTTACGCAAATATGGCGCAACTGCTTGTACTGATATCACAGGGTTTGGCTTGGCGGGACATCTCCTCGAAATGCTGCAACCTTCTGGACTTTCCGCAGAATTATATTTAGATCAATTGCCAATTCTTGAGGGTGCTTTAGAGACGATTCGGCAAGGATTTATGAGTTCCCTCGCACCACAAAATCACACCGCAGAACAATTCATTCAAGCAAAAATGTCATTACGAAAAAAACCGAAATATGAATTGCTTTTTGACCCACAAACTTCTGGGGGATTATTAGCGAGCATTGATCCAGAAGACGTGACCACTTGTTCGGCAAAGCTACGACAGGTTGGCTATGGGGAAAGCGCTAGAATCGGTGTCGTCAAAGCAGCACAACAATCTTCCAGCAAGCTCATCATCTTGTAAAAGTGAGATTAGGAAACTGTGCCAAAATTAATCAATAAGGTTGCAATAATCTGAGGACAATCATTATGGTGGCGATCGCCTCACGGGGAATGACCCTCGCTGAATTTCTTGCTTTTTATCCAGAGGAAGACATTCGTTATGAATTAGAAAATGGAAAATTGCTTGAGATGCCACCAGAGAAGAATTTAAATCAACGCATCGCATCTTTTTTGTTCGCCTATTTTCTGCAAATGGGTATTCGTCCTGGTTGTTTGCGCATCGGTCTTGAGGTCGCGGTGACAGGTTCTAAGGAGTCTGTGCGAATTCCAGATTTAGTAGTCTTATCAGAAGCAGCAGATCTTGCCCTTGAAAATGCAAGGCGGTCAACAATCATGCCAGATATGCCACCACCAGAGCTTGTCGTAGAGGTAGTTTCGCCGGGGAAAGAGAATATTAGTCGAGACTATCGTTATAAGCGCGCACAGTATCAAGCACGGGAAATCAACGAATACTGGATTGTTGATCCGATGGCTAACAAAGTGACAATCCTAACGCTCAACGAAGGTCTTTATGATGAAGCTGTTTTCTCTGGTGCCGACGTTTTAGTCTCGCCACTACTTCAAGAATCACAACTAGGCAATAAAGTTACAGCCGCTCAAGTTCTACAGCAAACCTAAACAGGGCGATCGCCACACCTTACTGTTTCCTTAACCCGAAAACCTTGATTTAGTAAGCCTCTCAGCAATTTTTGAGAACTTATTTTACGCCGATCTCAGCCGTTCATAATATGGGATAATCTCAGCAGTTTGACGGGAATCAAGCTATTTTGAACCGTTTAAACCACGAAAATCACAGATAGCGTCTAGCTTTGCTAACAACTCAACACAGAGTATAAGTAGTACGGAGCATTTGTTAAAGTGAGTTTCGCAAAAGCGCCGATGCCGTGCACGCGACTTTGACAGTATTCACAAGAAAATTCACAAGCAACCGAAGGAGTGAAATCAATGAAAATCATTGTTCTGGGTGGAGACGGATTCTGCGGCTGGCCCACATCGCTACACTTATCTCAGGCAGGTCACGATGTCGTGATTGTCGATAACCTCTCCAGACGGAATATCGATAATGAGCTGGAAGTTGATTCTCTGACTCCGATCCGACCAATGTCTGTACGACTTGAGGCGTGGAAAGAACTCACTGGCAAGAGCATCAAGTTTTTAAATTTTGATATTGCAAAAGAATACGATCGCCTACTGAATCTCCTTTTAGATTATGAGCCGGATGCCATTGTCCACTTTGCTGAACAGCGGGCAGCGCCCTACTCGATGAAATCGGCGAAACATAAGCGTTATACCGTCGATAACAACCTCAATGGTACAAATAATGTCCTTTGTGCAGTGGTTGAATCTGGACTAGATATCCACATCGTTCACCTCGGCACAATGGGTGTGTACGGTTACGGTACTGCGGGCATGAAGATTCCCGAAGGCTACCTCGATATTCAGGTAGTAACAGAAGAAGGTAAGGTCATTGAAAAGCAGATTCTTCACCCTGCAAACCCCGGTAGCATCTACCACATGACCAAGACGCAGGATCAACTGTTCTTTGCGTACTACAACAAAAACGATAAAGTCCGCGTCACAGACCTCCACCAAGGTATTGTCTGGGGCACAAACACTCCGGAAACAGCGATGGATGAGCGCTTGATTAATCGTTTTGACTATGACGGTGATTACGGCACAGTTCTAAACCGTTTCTTGATGCAGGCAGCAGTGGGCTATCCCCTCACTGTCCACGGTACTGGTGGTCAAACTCGTGCTTTTATTCACATTAAAGACACCGTTCGATGTGTGGAATTGGCGATCGCCAACCCTCCCGAAAAAGGAGAGCGCGTCAAAATCCTGAATCAGATGACAGAAACTCACCGTGTGAAAGAGTTGGCGGAAATCATTAACGGCATTACAGGTGCAGAAATTCAGTACCTAGAAAATCCCCGTAATGAAGACTCCGAAAATGATCTTTATGTAGAAAACCAATGTTTCCTCGATATGGGTTTAGAACCCACCAAACTCGATAAGGGTTTGATGCTTGAGGTGACAGATATTGCGAGTAAGTACGTTGACCGCTGTGATCGCAGTCGTATTCTCTGTACTTCTAAGTGGACACAAACTTCTGAGCGAGCCGCTGCCCACGCTGCCAAGTCTTAACACCAAAGCTTCATTAGGTTAAATTCAACTTTTGTGAGGTCCCTCTTCATTTGTAGGAGGGATTTTTTGTGTCGGAAAATAATCCATCCAGGATAAGACCCAATAGAATCTTCTCACTCAGTTCTACAACTCTTTTGGTCTGGCACGATAGCTATCAATAATTGATGGAAAAACCCCAATTTGCTGGGTAACGAGACGATAAAGCCAAAGATTCCAAAGACTCATCGAAAAAGCTGTGGCAAAGGCTGCACCAAGAATCCCGAACCATTTAATACCCACCCAATTCAAAATCATGTTGACGATCGCCGCGACGAACATCACCTTAGCGGCTTGGTTTTGATGTCCCGTCATTGTCATAAGATATCCCACAGAACCAGAACCAACATTCACGAGCTGTCCAATAATTAACAACGCTAATGACCATTTTGCAGCAGTAAATTCGCTCCCAAAAAGTTGTAAAACAGGCTCAGAAAAACTTACGAGACCGATCGCCGTCACTAGAGCCGGATAAAACATCCACCGTGCATTGGTCGAAACCAACTCCTGCAATCCTTGGCGATCGCCTTGGCTGTAGAGAGATGAGATTAGTGGCGCCGTGATTGAGTTGACAGACATCAAAATAAACCTCACCCAAACCGATGTTTTTAACGCTGCACCATAGATCCCGACCTGCTCTGCATTGAGAAAAGCACCGATCATCAAAGTATCGGTTTGACTCAAAATAATTTGTGAGCCGCTCATAAACGTTAGAGGTAATGCCACGCCCCACCACTGTCTCAGCTCGTATTTCGGTTGTGCGGTGCGAATTGAATCATCTAGCGTTTGCTGAAACCACAAGCCCTGTATCACCAAAATTACCACACCTGAAATAATAAAAATCCACAGAGCATTAACACTGGTAAGGGTATGGAAAAGTTGCCAAATGCCAGCAATGCAGGCCAGCAGGAAGGGATGAAGGATAAATTCGGGTAAATAGGCGAGGGTAATTTTTTGGCAGCCACGGACGATTTCCCGCTGAAGATTAATCAGGGCAACAATCGGGGTTGCCCACAGCCCGACAGTAATGGGAATTGCATAGACTACAAAATTTCTCGTCTCATTTACTCTGAGCCAAATTACAGAGGCGATCGCCGCTACCATCAAGCTAATCACTAAAGTCTGTAGCCAGCTCCCTCGGATAATGCCCTTGAGGGACGACCAATGTTCGTGGGCTTGGTACGAAGGAATAAAGCGTAAGACAGTGTTGGGTAATCCTAGACCGGCGAACAGCGCACAGGAAATAATCACCGCCGTAACGTAGTCATAAATGCCGTACTCTGTTGCCCCCATCCAACGTGCTAGGAGCACTTGCGAGCCATAGACAACTCCTGAGCTGACGATTTGAATGATGAGAGCGACACCTGCTCCTCGTACTAATTTGATCAATAAACTGGGCGGTTGAGACTCTGGTTGCTCTGGTTGATGCACTCTTTAATGACCGGAATGATTGAGGTTTCGACATTCTCCCCATTGTAGAAGTGCGACAAATTGAACATACGCCAGAATGATGGAGAGGCGATCGCCCCTCTAGAACATTCGAGATTCAGGCAAAAAAGAAGACTCCCACGGCTTCATGTCGGAGTCGAATCGAAAGATTTAGTTTTTAGTTTAGATAAGCTTTTCTCTGATTTTTTCAACCTAATCTCAGAGAAAAGAACCTAGATATTAACTACGCTATGAGTCCTCAGATAATGCAACTTTGCGCTTACGAACGGCAGAAAGACAAATGCCAAACAAGCTAGGAAGTATGGTTACTGGAGTTGGAACAACTGCTACTCCACCCCCATCATCAACCACAGGCATAATTACAACTTCAGCATCAGATATAAAAGATCTGACAAACGAATTCCTAATTTTCGTTGTTCTTCCGCCAGCACCTTCCAAACCTAAACTTATAGTAGGGAAACTAGGAATTGCTCGTTCAAATAATAGATTATTATTCTCTATATCGAACTCAAACTGATTTAGAGAATTCAAGTTCCAAGCAAATATTCCAAAACTTGCCTCAAATTCATCAAGCTCATCTAGACTTAGAATTCCATCCACTCCGGCATCTCCAGAAAAGCTTCCAGAAAGAATAGTCCCGGCTCCAACATTTCGAAACCCTCCTTGAGAAAAGGTAAATTCCATCCCATTTGCTGATGGAGCTATGGCTAATACACATCCAATTACCGTAGAACTTAAACCTAATTTTCCAAGCAAATTTTTGAGTTTCATGATCATGACTACGGAGTCAAATTCAATTATTCAAAGTATACTCATACATTAAATGTATTTACGTATGTAATGAAGATTTATAAAGCTCTTTTCTTCTAAAGCAAACAACAACACATCTTCAAAGTATCTACGAGCCATAGTGTTTTGATTGTTCGGCAATATTAAAGTTGATATCTAAGACAAAATAAGACTTTAACTTAGACGATTGAATGCAAAGCAGTTGTGAAGTGCTCGCCTCTTTAAACAGCTTTGATACTCGGGCAAAAAAGAAGACTCCCACCGCTTGATGTAGGAGTCGGACTGAAAGATTCAGTGGTATTTAATTTTTCGTCTAAATTTTTCAACTTAGTCGTAAAAAAATTCAGTCTAGATTTTGTTGAGGTTGATGCCAGCTTCTCTAGCCATTGCATCAAGACCTTTCTTTTCGATAGTTTTAATTGCTTTAGTAGAAAGACGCAAACGTACAAAACGGTTACCTTCGGGCCACCATACGCGCTTCCACTGGAGGTTAGCTTGTTGTAATTTTTTAGTACGACGGTGGGAGTGGGACACTGCCATACCGTTATTGGCTTTCTTTCCAGTAAGCTGGCATTTACGGGACATAACGGAATAACTCCTAACAATTTCTATAATAAGTAATCCAATCTACAATCATAGGTCATTATCGAAGAGAGTTAAAGTCTATGCAACGCGGAAAATTGACAGCGATTATCACTGGTGCTATCTCCCTCCTGTTGGCGATCGCCTATCTATTACTTGTCCAGATCCTTGATTTTCGTGGTGAAATGAAGCCTGCGCCGATGATGCAAGTCCCCGGTATTCAGGTTGATTTTGTCGCACCCACCAACGCCTTTAGGTTATAAACTCCAGACTTTGGCGATGAGGAAATGGATTAAACATTAACGATAAAGCGATCGCCTTTTTACCTGCTGCCAACTTGTCCCAACCCCGTCGGAAATACCACGGGCAATTAAACCCAGGGCACGTCCAACAACGTTGGTGAGTACATAAACCACGATTTTGCCAAGCCAAGCCACTAGAGCACGAACCCGTGGGGCGAGGGCATCCCGCAACTCTAAAACCATTGTCACGCCCCAAGCCAAGCCTTCAAGGGAGGCTAAATCTTCGTGGCGCGGTGCATAGATAGATGCGCGGGTTAGTCCCTTGGTCGAAAATTGCAATAGGGAATATTGGCTTTCAAAAATTGCCTTTGGCTCAAACCAATATTGTTCACGGCGATATTGCCACGACAGCTCATTCCGAAACCGAGCAATTTCGCGGGATGAGCGAATTTTTTTGCTGTACAAATTATGCTTAAAAATTTCGGACTCGCTAAAGGTATTTAAAACAAATTGCATCACGCCATTACCTAGCTGAATCACCAAATTTTCTAAAAGTAGCTGTGCACGACTAGAAGCTTCCTGTGCTTCGAGACGATATTCAACGTTGTCAATAGTTAATGGTTTATCAAGGAGCAAATATTGAAACAGTTCCAGACTATAGGGAACGGCTCTTAGATTGGTTTCATGGATGGCGATCGCCCCACGATTTAATAGTTCAATAAACTCTTCAGACTGACTATCTTCATTAGGCGAATAGCGGCTAATAAATTCTTGGGTACTAAACCGCCAAGCGTTACGTAGACTGCGTTTTTTGCGCTGCTCAAAAGTCTCAGCATCAAGGGTTTGCCATTGGGGATCATTCAGAATTTGGGTGAGCTGTTGCAGAATGATGTAGTAAAGTTCACGCTTTTTTTCTGTCGATAAAATATCAGTTTCGAGGGGACGACCAGTACCGTTATACAGGCTGCGACTAAGCTTGAAATGGGTCTTTTCAAGAAGGGTGTACCACCGGACATTAACGGTCGATAAACCCATATTTTCTAAGGGGACTATCTGTGTGGTGTCGTCAATTTGTGGTGATGTTTGAGGCGATTTAATCGGCTGAATACTAAAACTCGCTTGGGGTAAAAGTTGACGAACGACCCATGCAGCAGCTTTCAGTTCACGGCGACGGCCTTCCCCAACCATACGATTTAATGCCGCAATATCCTGTCTACTTAGATATTGTTCAACGTTATCTAGGGTGCGATGAATATCTCCCAAACCTCGGCGACGGAGATTCGTCAAAACGTTTTGTTTTCTGATTTGAGGGCGTTGTGACCAAACAATTTCTCCGGCAACGACTTGCTCTAGGGTCGTAATAATCGAGGCGATCGCCGTGCCCTTAGGAAAATAGCCCTGAATCCCATCTTGTTTCGCTTGGGCTAAGCGTTCTATATCCAGCTGACTAGTAAATAAAACAATGGGAATATCGACATAAATCTCTTGTAACTCGCGATATCGCAACCAGTTTGCATCGCCCTGCCAACTCGGTTCGCAGAGAATAATGTCGGCGGCAGGCTTATTTGTTTGCCCAAAAATATCTACAGCAA
>CAZXBK010000072.1:0-20828 GCA_964638765.1 uncultured Synechococcus sp.
CTCAGTACCTGTAACTCTTCCCCTGAGCGGTTCCACAGTCGCACCGTCCCATCATCTGAAGCGGAAGCTATCGTTTCTCCATCGGGGCTAAAACTCACGCTCAAAACCCCATCCTCATGACCCCTCAGTACCTGTAACTCTTCCCCTGAGCGGTTCCACAGTCGCACCGTCCCATCATATGAAGCGGAAGCTATCGTTTCTCCAACCGGCGCAAACAAACCCTCATTGAGAACATCGATTACCTTTTCACTTTTTGGCTCTAGGAAGTCTCGTAGGCGATCGCGCATATCCCGATTTTTGCGTGTGGTCGTTGAAATACTCCCAATAAAACCCGACAAAGAAAGCTTATCTTGATTCTCTTCAGTGCTATCAAAACCGACACCAAATTTTCCAATGCCGGGGATTTCAGCAGTTTCAATATTGAATTTTAAAACGTCCGACTGTAACAGCTTCTTTGCGCCCTGCAATGTCCCCGCGATGTTGTCTTTGATGGTCTGATCTTTCTCCAAACTCTCACTCACCTGTCTGGCGATCGCCAAAAGAATTTCGGTAATCTCCGCATCACCCATGTCGAGGTCTTCATCAGAAACAAAATAGACTACATGAAAACCATCAGCTTCCAGCTTTTCCTTCAAGCAGAGTAATTCAGTCGATTTACCGCAGCCAATATGCCCAGTAAACAGCTCACACTTATAATCTGTTGCCTCTGCCCAGGCGATCGCCGTCCGTAGCTCCTCAATAATTTGACCGCCCCGCACTTCCGAAAAGTCGATGTAATAACCCGCTGTTGTTGGGTCGTGAGGGTCAAGTGCTTTTGTGGGGTTTGTCGCCCGGTAGAATGCCTTCGGAGAAATTGCCATAGTTTTAAACAACCAGTCCCACCATTTTATCTAGCTTCAGCTTGGGCGATCGCCTCAAAATCAAACCCCTATAATCAGAGATATTCTCACTAGGGAAAAGGCAAGATGATTACCGCAGAAAAAACCTTACTAGAGAAAATCAACGCTCTACCAGAGTCGCTCCAAACAGAAGTAGAACATTACGTCGAATTTCTACTAAGCAAATATTCACAGAACCCACCTACAAACGAAGAAACTCAGTCTGATGACAAGAAAAAACGCGATGGCTTTGGCATTCTCAAAGGAAAAATTTGGATGTCAGATGATTTTGATGAACCTCTCGAAGACATGCAGGAGTATATGTAACCCTGATGAATATTCTTCTAGATACGCATATTTTGCTTTGGTATATCAGAGGAGATAAGAAGTTAACAGATGACCTACGCAGATTAATCGAGGTTTCCGCAGATACAGTTCATCTAAGCATTGTGAGCTTGTGGGAGATAGCGATCAAGATGAATGTCGGTAAGCTAGAGCTGAATTGTGATTTCAAGGATCTGGAAAAGATTTTAAAAGCTGTAAAAATAGATCTCATCGAGATTACTTTTTCAGACCTAGAGATCTACAAGCAGTCGCCATTGCATCATCGTGATCCTTTTGATCGATTGATCATTGCCCAAGCAAAAAATCGTGGCTACTCATTGGTTAGCCAAGATGCAAATTTCAACCTGTACGATATTGAGTTAATTCAGACGAAGTAGTTTTCTGCTTTCAGGCGATCGCCTCTCTCTTTTTCCAAAATCACTTAGGCTCAGTAGAATTTAGAAGCACTCAACAATTCCTGCGGCATTAGCACTATGGCAACTCCCGCCATTCATCCCGACACAATTGAAGATGTACGGCAACGGGTCGATATCAGTGAGGTAGTATCGGATTATGTAGTGCTAAAAAAACGGGGTAAGGATCTGCTCGGTCTTTGTCCGTTCCATGATGAGAAAACGCCCAGCTTTACGGTGAGCCCGTCGAAGCAGTTTTATCACTGTTTTGGGTGCGGGGCTGGGGGCAATGCCATCAAGTTCCTGATGGAGATCAACAAAAGCTCCTTTGCTGAGGTGGTGCTGGGTCTGACGCAACGGTATCAGATTCCCCTCAAAACCCTCGAACCGGAACAACGACAAGAGATTCAACGGCAACTTTCGTTAAAAGAACAACTCTACGAAATTGTGGCGATCGCCGCGAGTTTTTATCAGTATGCGCTTAAGCAACCTCAAGGGGAACATGCACTGCAATATGTGCGGGAAGAACGCAAATTATCAGAAGCCACTATCCAGAAATTTGGGATCGGCTATGCCCCCGGTGGGTGGGAAACGCTTTATCGCTATCTAGTTGAGCAGAAACGATATCCCATTGCGTTGGTGGAACAGGCAGGTCTGATTAAACCGCGTCAGTCAGGCAACGGTCATTATGATCAGTTCCGCGATCGCCTGATGATTCCGATTTATGACAGCCAAGGAAAAGCCATTGGTTTTGGTAGTCGAACCCTCACTGGTGAAGAACCGAAATACCTCAACTCCCCCGAAACACCCCTCTTCGATAAAAGTAATACTCTCTTTGCTCTCGATAAAGCAAAACAGGCGATCGCCAAAGCGGATCAAGCGATTGTGGTGGAAGGTTATTTTGATGCGATTGCCTTACATACAGCGGGTTTTGAAAATGCAGTGGCTTCTCTGGGAACGGCGTTTACCCAAGGTCAAGTGCGGCAATTGTTGCGCTACACCGACTCCAAACAAATTGTTCTAAATTTTGATGCAGATAAGGCGGGAGTGAAAGCAACGCAACGGGCACTCACTGAAATTGAACCGCTGATTTATTCAGGACAGATGCAGGCACGGGTGTTAAATTTGCCCGGTGGGAAAGATGCAGATGAATTCTTATTGATGCCCGGCGGTGTTAATCAATACAAGGAAGCGCTGCGGGATGCCCCGTTGTGGATTGACTGGCAACTAGATCAGTTATTGCTAGGAAAAGATTTAGGGGAAGCAGATCAAGTCCAGCAAATTGGTCGCCAAGGGATTCGTATTCTCGCCAAGATTAAAGATCAAACCCTCCGCAGCCATTACATTTCCACTTTCGCCCAATCCATTAGTAAAGGTGATCGCCAACATTATCAGCAGCTCCAAGAGAATTTTTACTATCAGATTAAGCGGCTCATTAAATCCCAGCGGCAAAAATCTGAGGAGCCAGAATACGAAGAGCCCGAACAAGTTAAAGACATTCCCGTCGCCACTGCTTCAATGACATTGGTGGAGGCAGAAAAACTTTTGCTTCTCCTATATTTGTATTGCACAGCGTTCCGGCGACAGATTGAAACTCAACTTAGGGAAAGCGAATTAGACTTTAATATTTCTCATAATCGCTGGCTTTGGCAGCAAATTTTGGATAGTCCCTTAGAAGCCAAGCAAAATCTCGCTAACAATCAACTACTCGGCAGAATAGTCGATATTCTCATCAACTACCCTCAAAAGATGGAGATTTTTAGACCTCTGATGTCTCTTAATGAGAAAACTGAGATTGACATCCATCGTGTGCCTCTCCAAATTCGGGCGGCGATCGCCACGATGGAATATGTCAACACAAAAAAGCATTACGAGTATTGCCGTGAGAAGTATGAAAGCTTAGACCCCAGCCACAACGATTATTTGTATTACATGCAGGAATTTTGCCGTCTCAAGCAAGACCTGATCGACACCAATAAAAAACGCAATTTCAGTAATCTTGAAGTGATTAAATACGACTCCTAAGAACCCGCAACAAAACGGCTCAGATCCAGAAGGTTAAGGTAAAATAAACGTACTACATCGAAATATTTGAGCAATGTAGTTTTTCACAACATCATTTCAGGGAACTGCACCCCAGCACTAAAAGCGCTTCCATTTGCAGAGTATTTCGCCCACAAACCTTTCATGCTATAATTTCTGTCTGATTTAGCCAGAAAAACAGGCAAAGAAGTTTAACGCCCTATTTCGGAGTTCGTCCATGTCCAGTAATTACGGTGCCCAACAGATTCAAGTTCTTGAGGGTTTAGAGCCAGTCCGGAAGCGTCCGGGTATGTACATCGGCACCACTGGACCGCGAGGCCTACATCACCTTGTTTACGAAGTCGTTGACAACTCCGTCGATGAAGCATTAGCAGGCTTTTGTACAGACATTACCGTTGAGATTTTAGAAGACGGTTCTGTACGCGTTACCGATAATGGTCGCGGTATTCCCACAGATGTTCACCCCACCACTGGAAAATCTGCGCTCGAAACAGTGATGACTGTTCTCCATGCTGGCGGTAAGTTTGGCGATGGCGGCTATAAAGTATCCGGAGGTTTGCACGGTGTTGGTGTTTCCGTTGTAAACGCCTTGTCTGAATGGGTAGAAGTTACTGTTTGGCGTAAAGAAATTGAACATAAGCAGCGTTACGAACGGGGCATCCCGAAAGGAGATTTAGCCGAAGTTGCAGCCGCCGGCCATAAAACAGGTACTTCTGTGCACTTTATGCCCGATGCTCAGATTTTCACTGAAACCACAATTTTTGATTACAACACCCTTGCCGGACGTTTGCGAGAGCTGGCTTACTTGAATGCCGGAGTAAAAATTGTCTTTACGGATCACCGCGCCAACGACCCTAAATCGAACACTTATTTCTATGAAGGTGGCATTAAAGAATATGTTGCCTACATGAACCGCGAAAAATCTCCCCTCCACGAAGAGATTATTTACGTCTCCGGTGAGAAGAATAATGTGCAGGTTGAGGTTGCTTTGCAATGGTGCCTTGATGCCTACAGCGATAATTTACTTGGTTTTGCCAATAACATCCGTACCGTTGATGGTGGTACACACCTCGAAGGTTTGAAAGCGGTTTTGACGCGGACAATGAACAACGTTGCCCGTAAGCGGAACAAGCTTAAGGATAATGATTCTAATCTTGCCGGTGAGAATATTCGCGAAGGTTTAACGGCGGTCATTTCTGTCAAAGTTCCAGAGCCAGAATTTGAAGGCCAAACTAAAACGAAACTCGGCAACTCGGAAGTTCGCGGTATTGTTGATTCCTTTATGGGTGAAGTGCTGAACGAATATTTTGAGTTTAATCTCAATGTTGTTGATGGCATCCTCGAAAAAGCAATCCAAGCCTTTAAAGCAGCAGAAGCAGCCCGCCGTGCGAGAGAGTTAGTCCGTCGTAAGTCTGTCCTCGAATCTTCTCTCCTTCCCGGTAAGTTGGCTGATTGTAGTGAAAGAGATGCTGCAAAATCTGAGATTTACCTAGTAGAGGGTGATTCTGCGGGTGGTAGTGCTAAACAAGGTCGCGATCGCCAATTCCAAGCGATTCTGCCATTACGAGGAAAAATCCTCAATATTGAAAAAACTGACGATTCTAAAATCTACAAAAATAATGAGATTCAGTCCCTCATTACAGCTTTGGGTCTTGGGATTAAAGGCGAAGAATTTGATGCAGAGAAATTACGTTATCACCGCGTGGTTATCATGACGGACGCAGACGTAGACGGTGCACACATTCGGACATTACTACTTACCTTCTTTTATCGTTATCAGCGGGATCTCGTTGACCAAGGCTATATCTATATTGCTTGCCCTCCTCTCTACAAGTTAGAGCGCGGTAAGAATCACACCTATTGCTACAGCGAGCGTGAACTACAAACTGCAATTGGTGAGTTGCCTTCCAACGCGAAGTACAACATCCAGCGCTTTAAGGGTCTTGGTGAGATGATGCCCCAACAACTTTGGGATACCACAATGAACCCAGAAAGTCGTACCCTCAAACGTGTCGAAATTGAAGATGCCGCCGAAGCAGACCGGATGTTTACCGTATTAATGGGCGATCGCGTCGCACCCCGCCGTGAGTTTATCGAGACCAACGCACCAAAGCTAAATATGCTTGACCTCGATATTTAAAGAATATCCATTAAAAGATTTGAGGGGTGACTGAATGTAAGTCACTCCTTCTTTATTGTTATTCAAGTCGTTCAAGGAGGCGATCGCCTCTTACCTTAGCCATAATAGAAAGATGTTTTTACGAGATGTCGATAAGATGACAGCAACCTGTAAAGTACAGATTATTCAAGACGGCGACCAACAGAGCTTTATCATCCCTCCAGAAATTTCTTTATCGGCTACAGAATTTTTTTTAAAAGAAGAAGACGGCAAGCTGATTCTCGAACCAGTTAAAAAACTAGGCTTACTAGAAACATTGGTCGCCCTCGACGATTTAGACGAAGATTTTCCAGATGTAGACAGAGGACTTCTCCCCTTAGACGATATCAATCTCTAAATGTCATACACTTACCTACTCGACACCAATATCATTTCCGACCTTATCAAACATCCACAAGGCAGATGTTTCTCAAAAATTAGTGACGTTGGTGAAAGTGAAATTTGTACAAGTGTGATTGTTGCCTGCGAATTAAAGTTTGGAGCTGCAAAAAAGAATTCCCCACGTTTACAAGAAAGAGTGGACTTAATCTTAGATTTGCTACCAGTACTGCCATTAACATCCGCCGTTGAGCAAAGTTATGCGGAGATACGCAACCATCTCGAAAAACAAGGAACGCCTATCAGTGGGAACGATCTGCTAATTGCAGCCCACGCACGAAGTTTGGATTTGATCGTAGTCACAAACAATATGCGTGAGTTCGCTTTAGTTCCCCAGCTCAAATGTGATAATTGGCTAGCGTAACGGTTATCTACACGAACTTATTGGAGACGCTCAATAAGGCGATCGCCGACCCGGAGTGCATTGGCAATGACAGTTAGCATAGGGCTAGTGGCGCTACTAGAAGGGAAGAAGCTACTGTCAACAACATAAAGATTATCGAGGTCATGCATTTTGCAGTTGAGATCGAGGACAGAGCTGGCCGGATCTTCCCCAAAGCGACAAGTTCCACATTGGTGCGCCACCACAGAAATGGGCATCCGCGCGTAGGGATGAGTGCCCTTAAATTCTTTGTCTACTGCTTTTAATAATTGCTGCCACTTGTAGAGCAATCGATCATGGGCTTCGAGATTATTTTCTTTGTAATGAAGATAAGTCTTGCCCTTTTTGATGAGAACTCTATTATCGCTATCGGGTAAATCCTCTGTCTGTAACCACCAGCCGAGCGATCGCCGCGCCAATTGTTTCAGGCCAAATTTCGGCAGGAGTTTCGCGGCAACAGATAATAATGGTGGCGATTCCGAGAAAATTACGTCTTGCAAAATCCCGCCCGAATCCTGCACATGACCCATTGGGTAAGGGAAATCTTTGTCGCCCCAATAAAAATCATTCACGTAGAGTGATCGCTGAAATAACCCGTCTTCAAGTGTCGGTTCCTGTTCCACAATGACCGTCATCAGTTGTTTCATCAGGTTGCGACCGACCAGCCCAGAGCTGTTGCCTAAACCATTTTCATGTTTTGCGTTAGCTGACTTGAGGAGAAGCACCGCCGAATTAATTGCGCCACAGGCCAACACCACAATATCCGCTACAAATAAAAAAGCTTGTCCTTGAATGACTGCTTGTACCCCTTTCACAACTTTGCCAGAGGGATTGGTATGAATAGAAGTAACAGTTGCTCCAGTTTTCAAAGTTAGGCGCGCAGCTCCGCTGATCTCGGAGAGACCGCCCGCCCGAATCGCTGGACTAACCCCGGTATCTTCCGAATCAGTGCGCCCTTCTTGCCCAATACCAATAGGCAGATAATTGGGATGCAAACCATAATCCTTAAATCGTTGATTGATGGCATCTAATTGCGGCAATCGTTCTACGGGTGGAAAGTCATAATCATTACTGTGGCTGGGTTCTGTCGCATCGTCATCCACTTTGCCGTGCACCTGATACAGCTTTTCGGCTTCAGCGTAATAGGGTTCAAAATCGCCGTAACTCAATCCCCACGCTGGTGAGATGCCGTCTTTGTGTTCAACTTCTTCAAAATCCCGTTCCCGCAGCCGCATTAATACCCCGCTATAAATCTTGGTATTACCGCCCACGCAATAGCTTGTTTGAGGATGAAACGGCTCACCGTCTTGGTCGTACCACTGCTCCGGCGCGTGATATTGCTCCTTTTTGAAAACCTCAACTTCGGTCAGTTCAGAGCTTTCCTTTTCCGTAAATTCTCCCTGCTCCAGCACCAAAACTTTTTTGCCAGCATCCGCCAATTTTCGGGCGATCGTGCCGCCGCCCGCACCAGTACCGACAACGATTACGTCATAAATTTGGTCATCAATAATCATTACTCACACACCACACATTCAATATTGTTTGCAAGGGAAAGCGGCCTGAAAACCTACTGCCAGAGGTAAATTAGTCCGAACAAAATAATCCAAATCACATCCACAAAGTGCCAAAACCAAGAGGTTGCCTCTACGCCAAATTGTCCGCCCGCGTAATTATTTGGCAAGAAAGAACGTCCCAGCATAATGCCCTGCAATAAAACGCCAGTGAAAACGTGCAATCCGTGGAAGCCTGTCAGCAGATAGAAGATGCCGCCATAAACCCCGGAAGTAAAACCAAATTCTAAGGCTTGCCATTCCACTGCTTGACCGTAGAGAAAATAGCTTCCCATCGCCATGGTCAGTAGCCAAAATGCCCGAAAGCCCCAGAGATTGTCTTTATGGAGAAATCGTTCTGCGACGTAAATCACCAAACTACTGGACACCAGAATCACGGTATTAATGGCGGGTTCGCGAACTTCTAAACCTGTTACACCAGCAGGAAGCCAGTCCGTCGCCGTTGTTTTATAAACGATATAGCCTACAAAGAAGCTAATAAAAATCACACTTTCCGACAGCAGAAAGACGATAAACCCAAACATGCGGTTATCTTCTTCGTGCTGGTGGTTCGTTGTTACCGGGGATTCGTTAATGGCAGTCATAGCAATCGTTACGATGTTAAAAAACTGAATCGATGGGGAGGATTAGGGCTAAATTCTTCGTGGAGATATTTTTTAATCTAACGAAATCCTTGCGACTCTGCGAGTACTTTCCCCTAGAGAAAATATTTAAAGAAAAAACAGACAAACTAAGTTTACAAAGTCCCTTAGTTAATCCGTCTTGAGAAATTTTTAGTTGTCAGAGGCTTAGGAAAAATAGCTTCATTTAGCCGAGAAGACTGCGAAGCATCCAAGCATTTTTTTCGTGGACTTGCATCCGTTGTGTCAAAAGATCTGCCGTTGGTTCGTCATTGGCTTTATCGACAACATCAAACATAGAGCGGGCTGTGCGGACTACAGCTTCTTGACCTTCCACGAGCTGACGAATCATGTCTTCGGCGGTGGGTACACCTTCTTCTTCTGTAATGGAAGAGAGTTCAGAAAAGGCTTTGTAGGTTCCGGGGGCGGGGGAGCCGAGGGCACGGATACGCTCTGCAATTTCGTCGCTAGCAAGGGCAAGTTCGTTGTACTGTTGTTCGAACAGTAGGTGAAGAGTTTGGAACATTGGCCCTGTAACGTTCCAGTGGAAATTGTGAGTCTTGAGATAGAGGGTGTAGGTATCTGCGAGGAGATGACTGAGGCCATCGGCGATCGCCTTGCGATCTGCTTCGTCGATGCCAATATTGATCGGAAATGTGGTAGCCATAAAATGTGTTGGGTGAGAAGGGTATTAACTTAATTTACCTATCTAATATCGTGGCATAATCTCCAAGGTTCTTCCTCTTGCTCTTGGGAGAGGGGTGGGTAGAGATTTATTCAGTTTTGCCATGCTGTGCAGCGCGATCACGGCTCTCGAGATAAAAGAAAAAAGTTGTAGATCTTCAAAATTCGTTTTGTGACAAGGGGTAAGGAAGATCCCATTTGTAAATTTTCTGTGTAGAGTAAACGTAATCTTGTGATTTTGCGGATGTTCTACCATGCCTTACGGGGCGCTCTCTAGACTTTATGGCTCAGCCGAACTCGAACGACAGTCCAAATTTAGATGCGCTCATTGCAATGCTAGGTGGTGTGGAGCCGTCATCGGAGGAGCTGCCTGCGGAAGAGCCGTCTGCGGAAGAAGACATTTCTCAGAAACCAGAAGAATCGTCATCTCTTCCAGAACCCTCGCCTGCGCCGCGCCAACAAGTTTCTCCACCAGCTCAAGGCGATCGCCCTGCAAAAAAACAGCCAACGGTAGAGAAAACGGCTGAGCAACAGGTTATGGAGCTATTTGCTTCCATTGATTCGAGTGCGAAAAAAACGAGTGGTAGTCGAACGGAAGATGTCGAGGATGAGATTGATGTCATTCAAAACATCCTCATTCCGCCAGAGGTGCAGGCATATGGTCGGGCGATCGCCGTCATGGAAAAACAGATCGAACAGATCGAGTCAGATCTTGATGGCAAACCGCAGGAGCTACTACGACAAATCTTGCCTGTTATTCAAAAAATCCTTGCGGCGCAAATTGCGGAACTGGAAGAAAAACAAAAGCAGTTTGTTCAAATCGAAATCAACCAGCTCAATACTTTTATCGTTAATCTCGAACAACAAATCGTTGCGGTAAACGAAAATATTAGTGATGTTCAGGAAAGTTATTTTGAGGCGATCGTACCTCGCATTAAATCGGAATTTGCCAGTGTTGTCGAGGCCAGATTTGAGAGTTTTCGGCAACAAAATCAAGCTCTCATTTCCAATATGCTCACAGAAGTTGTGTCTGGTTTAGCCCGTCACTTTTCGGAGCAAATAGGTGATTTAAAACAAAATATTCGTACAGAAATTGTGGAGCCAGAGTTTAAGGCAATGAAGGCTGAACTGTTAGGGGAAATTCGTCCCATCTTAGAAGACATCATGAATACCACCGCACCAGAGGAACAAAATATTTCTTTTGTCGTGCGGGGTATTTCAGAAACGGAGAACTAAATTACTGGTAGCGGTATATCTTCAGAAGGCGATCGCCAATAATTTCAGACTCGTTAAAGTTCTACTGGATCATCTGTTGGGGGATGCCAACCACCTTTAATCCAAAGACGGCGGGCTTTAACAATCGCGCCTTCATTGTGGTTCTGGTCATTAAAGTCTAGTCGGTTGCAGGTTGCTCTTCCAATCGATGTTTTGCCGTGAATCATGAGACCACCTTGCTTCCAGATAAAGTGTTGTCGCCATGTGTCTTTGCGTGGGTTGAAAAGGATGACGCTAGATTTTGATTTTGGATCAATGCCTTCGGTAAAGTTGTAGCGATAGCTATTACATCTCTGACAAGCAAGGGCTAAATTGTCTACGGAGTCATCGCCACCAAGTGAACGAGGTTGAATATGATCGATTTCAAAACGAGCGGCACTGGCTTCTTCTGAGGAGTGGCAATACTCGCATAAATAATTTGCACGAGATCGTACTTGCTGGCGTATTTCTTTGGATATTGCCATTATGCTGACTCGGCAATAATTTTGGCATTGAGCAAGGTAAAGATTCGATCCAGCTCTAGAATCCCAGTAAGTTCTGTTTGTTCTTCTGCGCTGAGACTTGCTTGGCGCTGTTGCTCATTTAAGCTTGCTAGGCGATCTTGAAGGGCATCGCTAAATTTAAACAGGCTAAGACCTCTTACCTGTGTGATCTGAATATCGCTATCAATAAATGCGGAAGGCTGGATCATTAATTGTGCATTCATAAGGCTCTAATATTCAGTTTGGGAAGAATATGGCTCGAACTATTTTCATTCTAATCTCATTAAAGTCTGTATCTCTCAGATCGCCTCAGTCATCACGCCTGAAAAACTAAGATCTCCGACTTCTTTCACATTTCCACGAAGATAACTGGTTCGCTGCGACAGAAGTCGGGGATCTGGGGCAAGGAAGGATCGCTAGAATGATAGAGGTTCGTGTCGCAAAAAGTTTTTGTTGAGAGAAACTATGAGTGTATCGCGTCGGGTGTGGGGTCTGCTGGGTAGTGCAATCATCTTCTCCGGCACAAATATTGCTACCGCTCAAGACTTACCTGAATCGTCGATTCTCTTTGCCCAAAGTAAATCAGAAACAGAAGCTGACTCACTTTTACTTGAAGGATGGTCATTATTTGAGCAAGGCACGGTAGAAGGGTATCGAGCGGCAATTAGTAAATTACAAACAGCATTATCCCTATACAGTCAGCAGCAGCATGATGAGAAAATTGCTCTAACCAACCTTGCATTAGGTGTCGTACATAGCGACTCGGGCTATAAACAAGAAGCTTTAACTTACTACGAAAACTCTCTTGCTGTTTATCAAAAGATCGGTGATCTTAATGGCGAAGCCAATACGATTGGTCGTATTAGTTCTGTCTACTCTGATTTAGGGGAAAGACAGAAAGCCCTTGACTTTTACCAACAAGTTTTACTTTTGAGGCAGACTGTTGGTGATCGTGCTGGCGAAGCTACTACTCTCGGTCATATAGGCTTGATCCATTCTGATTTAGGGGAAAAACAGAAAGCTCTTGACTTTTACCAACAAGCTTTACTTTTGTCACGAGCGGTTAGTGATCGCGCTGGCGAAGCTACGATCCTCAGCAATATAGGCTTAGTTTATGATGACCTAGGGGAAAAACAGAAAGCTCTTGACTTTTACCAACAAGCTTTACTTTTGTCACGAGCGGTTAGTGATCGCGCTGGTGAAGCTACAACCCTCAGTAATATAGGTTTAGTTTATGATGCCTTGGGGGAAAAACAAAAAGCCCTTGACTTTTATCAACAAGCTTTGCCTTTATCGCGAGCAGCTGGTGATTACACGCAAGAAGCAATTACTCTCAATAATATTGGTGCAGTCTACTCAGGTCTAGGACAAACAGAAAAAGCTCTCGACTTTTACCTACAATCTTTAAAAATTGACCAAGCGTCGGGTAACCGCAGTGGAGAAGCCAATACTCTCAGCAATATTGGTGTGCTACTCTCCGATGATTTAAGGCAAGAACAGCTAGCTCTTGACTTTTACCAACAAGCTTTACTTTTGAGGCAGGCAGTTGGCGATCGCGCTGGAGAAGCCGTTACCCTTAATAATATCGGTTTAGTCTATGATGCGTTAGGGGAAAAACAGCAAGCCCTCGACTATTTCCAACAAGCTTTACCGTTAAGACGGGCAGTTGGTGATCGCCATGGCGAAGCCGTTACTCTCAATAATGTTGCTGCGGTATTTTCAGATTTAGAACAATCTGAATTATCAGTTATTTTTTATAAGCAATCTGTCAATGCTTACGAAACTCTCCGTGACGATATCAAAGGGCTAGACCAAGACATTCAAAAAACTTATCTCAGCAGCATTGAATACACTTATCGCAACCTTGCGGATGCCCTACTCGAACAAGACCGCATCCTTGAAGCCCAGCGTGTCCTTGATTTACTGAAAGTCCAAGAGCTGGATGACTATTTAAACAATGTTCGCGGCAATGACGATACAGAAACAGGCATTGTCAACCGCACCGCCGAAAGCATCATTATCAATGGCTACAATATCTTGCTTGACGATGCCATCCAAGTCGGTCAAACCCTCACTGAACTCAGCCAAATTCCTGTCGGCGAAAGAACTTCAGAACAACGCGACCAAATCAGAAGCCTACGCCAAGCTAGGGAAGAAATTACCGTCGAAATCTCTGAGTTTTTTGAGAGTGAACCTGTCCAAGCCGAACTCGCCAAACTCCAACGCAACACCGACGGTGAAAGCATTGACCTCGATCTCTACGCCAAGAATCTACGGGACGAACTCACCCAACTCGACAATGCCGTTATTCTCTATCCCCTCGTACTAGGCGATCGCCTCGAACTGATTGTTATTTCTGCCACTGCACCGCCCTTCCGTCGCACCGTTCCCCTAAGCCGAGTCGAACTAAACCAAGCCATCCTCGATTATCGTAATGCCCTCACTCGTCCTCAGCTGCGCCGTAACCTTGACGCTGTACAAGCCGCCTCAAACACCCTTTACGACGCTCTAATCGCGCCTCTCGCCGCTGACCTAGAAAACTTAGGCACAGAAAATATTATTTACGCCCCCGACGGACAACTGCGGTACGTTCCCCTGTCTGCGCTCTACGATGGCAACCAATGGCTGATCGAAAACTACAACATCAATAACATCACTGCCGTTAGTCTCACCAACTTTACTGACAAACCCAGTGGCGAACTCGCCGTTCTCGCCGGAGCCTTCACCGACACCGAAAGCACCGTCACTGTTGGTGACAGAAATTTTCCCTTTGATGACCTTCCCCACGCCCAACCCGAAGTGGAGGCGATCGCCCAAACCATTTCTGCTACTACAACCCGCTTGGGCAAAGATTTCAATGCAGACATTCGTTTCGAGGTGGAAGATTACAATGTTGTTCACCTTGCCACCCACGCCAAATTCGTCAGCGGCACACCGGAAGAATCTTTCATCCTTTTCAACAACCAAGAAAAACAAACCCTTAAAGACGTTGAAAAATGGGATTTAACCAATGTTGATTTGCTTGTGCTGAGTGCCTGCCAAACTGCCCTCGGTGATGAGTTGGGTGATGGTAAAGAAATTTTGGGATTAGGGTTTCAAATGCAACGGGCGGGCGCAAAATCGACGATCGCCTCCCTTTGGTCTGTGGACGATGGCGGTACGCAGGTTTTGATGAACAATTTCTATGCGGTGCTGGCGAATGAGCCGAATATCACGAAAGCCGAAGCCCTCCGTAAAGCGCAAGTTGCCCTCGCACAAAATATTGACCCTGTTACAGGTGAACCAACCGAAAATTCCCTTGGCAGAAATCTCAATCATCCCTACTATTGGTCGCCGTTTATTTTGATTGGGAATGGTCTATAAGATTTAGGACAACAGCGACAGTAATTGCTTGTGTTGCCGCACATCTTTTTGAATTGCATCAATATCAATATCCAGTGAATTGTGGCTTTGACTCGCTTGGAACTGCTGTAACCAAATGTCGGCGATCGCCGCCGCGTCGTTTGGCAATGTTTCGAGATTAAAACCGGGAATATTACATTGATTTTGCAGTTGAGTCACTTTTGGGTCATAGCTGAGGGCAGAACAAGCGCAGCC
This sequence comes from uncultured Synechococcus sp., assembly GCA_964638765.1. Taxonomy (GTDB): domain Bacteria; phylum Cyanobacteriota; class Cyanobacteriia; order Cyanobacteriales; family MRBY01; genus MRBY01. The sequence continues at coordinate 14,827 of CAZXBK010000072.1, forward strand.
CGCAGAACTGGCAATAATTAAACTGTGTAACCGCATCCCAAGCAAAAAATCTACCTGCTGAAAAAGACTTTTAAACTGTTGTGGCTTCGTAACTTGGGCAAGAGTTTTAGGCTGTTCCAGTTGCTCATAAAGTTGCGCGGCGATCGCCCCATCCTGACTCTCTTGAAAAGGTACTAAAACAATGGTTGCGTTTAATTCTTGCTGAAAAATCTTTAAAGCGGCTATCAGCACCGCTAATCTTTCTGGCGTTAGGGTTCGGTGTGATCGCAAATTGACCGCAATGCAAGGGCGTGGCAAATCCAAATCTTGATCGAGGGTCATTCCCTCTAAAGCCCACACCGGATCTGGCCCAAGAGTATGACTAACTCCCCAACTATTTAATAAATCTGCCGAACCTCGATCTCTGACGCTGACCCCATCACAACCCTTCAAACAGCTTTTCGTAATCCACTGGGCGATCGCCGAATTTAGGGGGCCGATACCCTGTCCCCAAGCCAATGTTTTCTTGCCGAGGAGCTGCGCAAATTTCATCAAAGCGCCGTAGTAAATCGGACTCGCAAGACTACTCACATCCTGCATCAAACTTCCCCCACCCCACACAAACGCATCAGATGCGGCGATCGCCTTTAAAGCCTCTAGAGACTTATGTTTTACTGCTTTAATGCCATAGGCTACGGTGGTTTTGGTCGGATTGTGGGACAACACAATTGGTTTCACACTGGTCGGCAACATTTGTAATAGCGTTACCAAAAGCGCTTCATCTCCCGCATTCCCTTGACCGTAATACCCACACAGCACAACCTTTGACATAAAAGCTTACCTAAAACCTCTTTTCGTTCGCAGTCACTATACTTTGTATAACAACGACGGCTCAAAATAATGGACATCCAGCTAAAAAAATGGGGAAATAGCCTTAGTCTCTGCATTCCCGATCAACTGGCAGAAAGCTTTGGTTTAGACGAAACATCTCTGGTTGAAATCATCGAAATTAATGGCAGCTTAGTTATTCGCAAAAAGCCATCTCCCGTCACCCTGAACGAATTGCTTAACAGCATTCCAGATGATTTTAGTTATCCCGAAGACGTACAAGATTTCACTCAAAGTTCAGCTGTTGGTCAAGAAAGTCTGTAGATATCGACATCATGGAATTGCAACGAGGCGCAGTAATTCGGGTGAATCTCAATCCGACACAAGGACGAGAACAACAAGGAGAAGCCCGTCCATGTCTAGTACTTAGCCATACATTGTTTAACCAAGCAAGAGCAGGCATTGTCATTGTCTCGCCCATTACTAAGACCATCAAACCAGAAATAAAAACGCTGTTGCCCATCCCGGAAGGTTTTCAGGTGAGTGGTTCTGTGATTGCCGAACAAATACGAACTATCGATCTGAGTCAGCGCTGGTGGCGAAATACTGGAGAATGTCTACCAAGCATTTTTGTTAACCGTGTTGTTGAAACGCTTAATGTCATTATTGGTTAAACAGCACAACCTCAGACCCATCAAAAACCTAGAGCTTTCTAATGCGTTTCTATCATTGCCCCTTGAACCGGAGAAGTTATTTAGAGGCGGCTATGATAGAGCAAACACAATTGTTGAGTAAGTTATACGTTTTTTGTGATTCGCTATTTTATTTGGTTGGGATTGATTGCATTACTAACCGCCTGCCAAAATCAAAACTACATTACTCCCGCTGCCGATCCCCTTGGTAATAATCTCAACAGTATCCATAGCGAAAAAAATCCTCGTCTCTCCGATGACGGACGTTACCTAGTATTTGCCAGCGATCGCCGCCAACAACGCCGCATTTTTCTATACGATTTATCCCAGCGCAAACTCTTACCATTGCCGGGTTTACATCAGCCAAATGTGTTTTATGATCAGCCGGATATTAGTCGCAACGGTCGCTATTTGGTCTACACCTCAGAACAGGACGGCAAAACCAATGTGCATCTCTACAACCGCACATCATTCCAGAGCCAAAATTTAACGAGTACCTACATCGGTCAAGTCCGCAACCCGACGATTAGCGGTGATGGACGCTGGGTAGCCTTTGAAGGCGATCGCACGGGACAGTGGGATATTGAGGTGATTGATCGCGGTATTCAGCTCGATATTGTCGAGGACGAGTAACGGGTTATGGTTCTAAAAAACTCCTCAACAGCACGCCCTTTTTGTTTAGTCTTGCCAGAGTTACGCCGCTGTTAAAGCTTGTGGCAACTGAGTTTCGCCCAAGATACAAGTATTGAGTTGCGCCGTTGTCAGCTGAGTATCAGTTAAGTCTGTGTTGGTGAAGTTTGCCCCTTGAAGGTTGGCATTGTGGAAATTTGCACCACTTAAATCTGCACCAGCAAAATTCGCGTCTTGTAAATTAGCGTTAGAAAAATCGGCTTGAGATAATTGACTCTGACCAAAATCGGCGGCGATCGCCTCTACCCGTTTTAGACTAGCCCGCTGTAGATTACTCTCTCGAAAATTAGCGTGGCATAAATTCCCTTGGTCAAAAACCGTATCGATAAATTGGGTCAGTCTCAAATGAGCATGGGACAAATTCGCACCAACAAGTCGAGTTTCATTACACAAACCACCATTAAAAATAATCTCTCGTAAATCTAATCCCTCAAAATTGCGACCACTTAGATCAAGGGCATTAAGATAAGCACCTTTAAGCCGCACGCCGTCGAGGTTTGTACCGCCTAAAATTGCGCCGCTAAGTTTAGCGCTACTGAGATTACACCAACTAAGATTTGCATTGGTTAAATCTGCACTCCGAAAATTGATTCCCCGCAAATTCGCGCCACACAAATTCACGTTACGCATTTGCGTCTGATAAAAGGATGCCCAGTGTAAAATTGCGCCACTCAACTGAGCATTATCTAAATTGCTGCGGTTGAGGCAAGCACCCCGTAAATCTGTTTTCGTGAGATCGGCCTGCTGAAAATTGCAGTTTTGTAACTTGGCGTAGCTCAGGTTACCGCCAAATAATGAGGCTTGTTGAAAATTAGAACTATGGAATTGACCGTGGGAGAAATTAATTCGATCTAGGCAGCAATGGGAAAAATCACTATAACGAAAGTCAGTCTGGGCAAACGTTTCACCACTAAGATTCAAACCTGACAACTCGCTATTTTGTAGGTGGCGATCGCCTCGATTATAGGCAGCTAACAACTGTTGCTTTTGCATTTTTCCTGCTCCTATTGAGGCGTTTTGTTGAATTTATTCCGTCATATTTACAGCATTAGATTTGGACGGTCGCCCCAACGTATATTCCAACTTTTCACCTCTATTACAAAGGAACTTAAAGCATTCTTAACCTATCTAGAGATTATTCTTCACGAAATCAGTTTTTTGCTGATCCCACTGGTGAATGACTTAAATCAATGCAATTTTCCAGTAAATCTTCAATGTCTTTAACAGGATAAATAATCGTCTCAAGGGCGATCGCCACTTCAGAAACCATCATGTCATCGAGGAATTTTGCTTCGTCATGTTTCAGCATCACTGTCGGTAACAAGATGCCATCTCTTAGGTCATGATCCGGAAGTTTATTGATCAAATCTTGCCCGGTTAACAGCCCGGTCACGGTAATGGCTTGTCCCCAATAATCACTATTGAGGGCAGCTAAATTGATGGTGAGATTTTTAACTTGATTCAGGCGCTCGACAAGGGGTTCAAAGGCTTTCTCGACGGCATTGCCCACAACCCATGTATAGGTTTTTGGTTCAGAAATTTGCTTGGGTAAACGCTCGTCGGCGATCGCCAGAAAATCCCGAATAAATTGCCGAATAGAGCCGACACCATTACCAATTTGTGGATAATCTTCGTAGTGAGATTCTGGTGGTAGTTCTTCCCGTCCAATCAAAAACCACTCATCAGCTAACCACGCAAAATTTGTACCAAACTGCTCTTGAAATTCAGCTTGTAGCTTCTTGACCTGGGCAATGACTTCCCGTGCCTTGTCCTGACTAACAGGGTCTAGCTCATCTTCTTGGGGACGAAACCGCGTTAAACCGACAGGAACGACTGCCGCCGAAATGACCGCTGGAATTTCTCCTTTATGGAAACTCGCTAAATCCCGCAGGGTTTGTTCTAAATGGTCACCGTCATTAATCCCCGGACAAACCACCACTTGGGCGTGGATCTGTAAACGGTTGTCCGCAAACCATTGAAGCTGATTGAGGATTTCTCCAGCCCGCTCATTTTTTAGAAGACGACGGCGAATGGGGGCTTCAGTCGCGTGAACAGACACAAATAAAGGCGACAGACGCATTTGACTAATTCTGCGCCATTCTCGCTCGGGCAAGTTTGTCAGGGTGAGGTAGCTGCCGTAAAGAAAGCTCAGGCGATAGTCATCATCCTTGAGGTAAAGGGTTTTGCGTTTGCCTGGGGGCTGCTGGTCAATAAAGCAAAAGGGGCAGGCGTTATTGCACTGGATTAACCCGTCAAACAACGCATTTTCAAATTCCAGACCAAGATCTTCGTCGTAGTCTTTTTCGATTTCGACGTGGTGTTTTTTGCCTCGCTTGTCGAGGACTTCCAATTCTAAATATTCGTCGGCGCAGAGAAACTGATAATCAATCAAATCCCGGGGCGGCATCCCGTTAATGGACACAATCGCGTCACCTTTTTCAAACCCGATTTCTTCGGCAATGGACTCTGTGACGACACGCAGAATTTTAGCGGGTTGAATAGTGGAGGCACTCATAGGGGCAGGGGTTTAGGGCAACTGGGTCAATGCCAAGATGATCATACCAAATGCCAATCGATACCAGACGAAGACCCAGGTTTTGTGATTTTGCAAAAACTTAATCAGCCAGGCGATCGCCAGATAAGAAAAGACAGCGGAGGAAACAAGACTTGCAACCAGCGTAAATAGGGGCACAGAGCCGAGATTATCGGAGAGTAAGCCTTTTAGCTCTACCAAGCCCGCAATGGTAATGGCGGGAATACCCAACAGAAAAGAAAATCTCGCGGCTGTAGCGCGGTCAAGATTCATAAATAAACCAGCGGTCATGGTTGAGCCAGAGCGGGAAACCCCCGGAATAATCGCCAAAGCTTGGGCAGCCCCCATCAGCAGACCATCCTTTAAGGTAAGCTGCTCAAATTTACGATCATGGTTTTTGCTCTTTTCGGCGATCGCCAACAAAATAGACATCACAATCGAGGCGATGGCGATCGCGGTTAGACTCCTGAGCGGCGACTCATCATAATTCGGGACAAAAACTTTGATCACCACACCAGCGATCACAATGGGAATTGTTCCCCAACAAATCCCCCAGAACAATAGCCATTCCTGCTTCTCAAAATCTTTTGTTTGCCAAGCCTGCCACGCGCCGCCAAAGACCTGCCGCAAGTCCTGCCAAAAATAACTCAGCACCGCCACAATACTACCCAGCTGAATGATCGCCGCCATCGCCACACCCGGATCACCCCAGCCCAGCATCACCGGAACCACCTTCATATGGGCAGTACTACTAATTGGAATAAATTCCGTTAAGCCTTGAACAAACCCCAGAACGATCCCCTGAAACCAAGTCAATTTAACTGTTTCGACTGGAGCAATGGCCGTTTCGGCATGCAGGTGATGCTGCCAACAGCTCAAAATCAAAAAAGTGACGAAGCCCAGTAGAGCAGCGCTACTAAAGTCAAACCATTGACGATGTTGTTTATTTCTGAGCATATAAAAGAAATTTCGTGTTTTCGACGGGCGATCGCCCAGTTGCCGAGCTATTGATTTGTTTGATGTAACCACTGACATCACTAACGTTTGAAGATATTGCAGTATCTTTATCGCCAAACAATGTCACACGCTATCGCGGCACAATTTTAAGCGACTGCGGCAACCTTTACCTTAAAGACTTCACCGAGAAATAGACACTTCAGCGTAATTATTCACCAACTCAACGCAATCCATTTCGGTCACGCGCCACAGATCAGCTTCATTTTTTGTCATAATACGTAAACATCAAATCAAGGGTCCCGAAGCCTTTGGGGTCTGGATTT
>CAZXBK010000073.1:0-20640 GCA_964638765.1 uncultured Synechococcus sp.
TGCAGGCAGACTATATTTTTGCGCTGACATGGCGACACATTTTCCATGAGATGCGTGGTCTAAATTTGCGAGACGAAAATACCAACGCTGATACGCTGCAAAATTGGTTAATTAACACCACGGCGATGTGTCTCAATGGCACGGAAATGCCGCCCGTCGAATCAATTAATTACGACATCAAAGAAGCAACGCCTCCCCTCTGGTGCTATTTGGAACAAGCTTTGGAGTTAATTCCACCTTTAGCGCGACTCATTTTGGTGATGGCGGATAACTACCACTGGAGTCCCACTCGAATCTCTGCATACTTACAAGCAGAGGGCGAAAATCTTTCTACCGAAGACGTTGAATATTGGATTCAGCAAGGTCGCCAATTTGTGATTAACGAGCTGCCAAAGGATATCTGTGAACTTTATTTCCCCGAGTCCCTCGAATCTCGCGAAGATTTGTTGGATGCCGTTTAGTAATCTGCTAAAAAAACTTGGTCTGAGCTAATAAAGCTCGCCATTTACTTAGATTGAATGATTCCACTCTGAATTTCATACTCGACATTTGCGGAGCTATCTGTCGAAGAGGTAGCGGATTGGGCTGTAACAACTAAGCCAGACCCTACTAGGACTGCCGCAATTAGCTGAATGATGTTGGTGATACTTGCTTCTGACAGTTTGATAGAAACCAATACCATTTTGGTGCTTTGAATTCTGAGATTCTGGAGGCGTAGGATTTTGTTTTTTAAAAAGCATGGTGCGACCTAAGAGTATTTGGGTGCAGTCAGAACTTAGTCATCAATTTGGTACTCATCTTCAGAGCTACCGGAAGAACTGAAGAAATTATCTAGTGGAATTTGAACGTAGACGACCCAAAGAAGGCTGTGAAATTCAAGTAAAATTCGAAAGTGGATTTTCCAAAAGTCAATGTTTTGTTTTTCCATCCTTCGTCGAAGAATCGCCATATTAGCAACATGATCCTCCGGGAGAAGCTTTAGTTCTACAGACTTCAAAGATGCTCTAAATAAGTTTTGGGCTTGAGCTTGTATTTCATTAAGATCAAGTGCAAATAGGTAGAATTGAAGTGCCGTCAAAATCAAACAAACTTGACAGATTGTCATCAAGATATAAAAAGTATGTAGTTTAGTACTATCAGCACAAAGGGCTTCGATAGCCATTAGGAGAAAACCTAGTAATAAGACAATAATGGAGACTCTAAATCTTCTCTTTTCACTAGGATTTATTATCCTTTCTCGATTTATATCTGAAGTTTCCTTTGGAGTGGGATCTAGGGATTTCTTTAGAGTAGGCTCTGGAGTTGGATTCATAATCATGCCATCTCCCACACTGTTTGAATATTTCCTGTTCTTTGCGACAATGCAGCCCGATAACTTTGAACTGCTGTTAGTGATCGCGCTCCCAATCCTGTAATTTTGTAATATTTTCGGCGTGCACCACCGGAACCTTCCACTTCATCACCCCAACGCCAAGATACCAATCCTTTTTTCTCAAGGCGATTTAGAGCTGGATAAAGACTGCCAAATTTTAATTTTCCAACCGGGCGATCAAGATTGAGTTGATCAAGAATCGCCAAACCATACAACTCACGACCTAACAGCACCGTGAGAAGATCTTCGTCGATCGCCGAAAGTTTGACGGGCTTAAGCGGCTCATCATCAGAGCTTTTTTTCTTTTTAGGAGACATAGCAATAACCTAATCACTTATTTCTATATTTCATATAGTACTCGAAAAACATATAAGTGTCGATGTTTTTATAAAACTTTTTTGTGTGCACGTATTTCCGGCGGTAGATTCAGCCCCAGAGCAATAAGCCGTTATCATTGTGGGAGTGTGTTTTAGAAAGGAAAACTTGCGATGATTCTGCCCGGTAGCACAGTAAAAGTGATTAATCCCGATGATACGTTTTACCGTTTTAAAGGCTTAGTGCAGCGCGTCACTGATGGTCGTGCAGCAGTTTTGTTTGAAGGCGGCAACTGGGACAAAATTATTACCTTTAATCTCTCTGAACTCGAAGAAAGCAAATAACCCATGCGCTTGCCCTTGCCCCAATTTAGTCTCGGCGATCGCCACCCAGATCATATTGCGGAGGTCATCGAGACAACGACGACAGAATTTACGGCACAGTGTTTGGAACCAGAGGACTTGAGCTTCCCGGTGATGCCTCCCTTTGGCAGTTGGGTGAAATCCTACGATGAAGAGTCCGGCAATGTTGTCTACGGCATTGTCACCTATGTGACGACTTCACCAATTGATTCTGTGCATCGGGCAAGGGCATTGGGCATGAGCCTAGAAGAACTGCGGGAACAGCAGCCGCAAATTTTTGCGATGCTCAAGACCGAGTTTCGAGCAGCAATCGTGGGTTTTGAAGCACCACCCACACGTAGAAATAAAAAACGTGGCGAAGTCTTTCAGTATTTACCGCCTCGCCCACCACAAATTCATCAATCGGTTTACCATTGCGAGCCAGAAGAAATTATCCACTTCACCGATGACTTAGAGTTTTTAAGAGTTTTACTACAAGTTAATTGGGTGCCGCCTGAATCTCTTATCGCTGCATCAGTGCGAGAAGTTTACCGACTACGCAAAGGCGATCGCCAGTGGCTAGTAAATGTCGGTCGAATGATTAGTACTTTACTCAAAGATGACTATGATCGGCTGCGTTACATCTTGAGTCAAATTCATTGGTAATCGACACAGTCCAGAGAAGTTGAGCTACTTTTTTCTCATGCTTTATCAAAACTTCACCTACATATTTTCCAGAAAAATAAAAATACTACCGGAGTTTGCCAATCTCTTGGTGAATCGTGTTAGGACGCTATTTCACTGTCAAATACAAGACAAGTAACCTACGACACTTTGAATTTGGTTTTGGTAAGCTTAACTAAAAGTAGTCGCAACTGGGTGCAGTACCTTTAATCATTCCAAGTGAGTCGATTACATCAATGACAAAGGTACAACTAAAGTTTTTTGTTTGCACAAGAGTCAAACTTGACTCTACAAGCGTAATTTGAGTGAACTATCTTGAGCTACCTCATCTCGGTTCATTTGTTAGGATTTTTGTGAGCATTTTGTAGGATGACTTCCCACTCGTTGCCCAGTTTTTTTAGCCCAATTACCAAACTTCGGCGATCGCTGACCTTTAATACGCTCAGCAATATGACGCTGCGGCTCGCATTAGTGATTGTGCTAATTTCCGGCATTAGCTACTGGCATCAAACCTCACAACTAGCCACTGACACCCAAGCAAAATTGTTGGGCTACATCACCGAAAGAGGCCAGCGGGAAGAATCAGTTTTTTTGTTAGCAGAAGAAAATCACAGTTTACTGCGCCAAGAATTTCTAAAAAAGTTTCCAGCTCAATCACCAAAAGACAGCCAGAAACACTTCAAAAGTGAATTCTCTCAATGGTCTGACCAAACCTACCGGAATGCTGCCGAAGGTACCCTCACCAAAGATTTTGATACTAGGCACCATCCCACTTCTTTTGTACAGCCCAATGTCGAGCTAAACGCCGACTTTACCACAAGACTAATGTTGTCCCAGGAACTGGTAGAGCAGTACGGCCTCGGCTGGCAAACTAGCTTTATTGATACCTACATCAGTTTGCCAGAAGGTGCTGCGGCTATGTTTTGGCCGGGGGCAGGGTGGGGTATTAACGCTTCTAAAGATCTCGATATTACCAATGAAGCTTGGGCAGCCCTTGGCAATGTTGACAACAATCCTGAACGCAAAACCCTATGGACAGGAATTTATGCCGACCCAGTGACCCAAGACTGGATGGTATCTGCGGAAACTCCCATTGATGATGCGAACGGTCGCCACCTCGGTACCATTGGCCACGATATTGATCTCAATGATTTGATGACCCGTGTCATTGATGATCATTTAGAGGGAGCCTATAACGTTCTCATGAGCGCCGATGGCGAGCTAATTGCAGATATTCGTTTGAAGGATCGCCTTGCAACAGAAGCCAAACAAGTCACAGCAGAAGCTTCGGACGATCCTCACCTCCAAAGAATTTTTGATTTTGCCCAAGGCATTTCCCAAGAAGACGACGTTATTTACAATCCAACCGATGCAGAATATTTAGCGATTTCTCGTTTAGAAGGGCCGGGTTGGTATCTGGTAACGGTATACCCAAGGAAGTTATTACAGGCTCAGGCTTTCAGTAATACTCGTTTCTTGTTGAGCTTAGGTTTAGCGTCTCTGACCCTAGAGATTTTGCTGTTCTTTGTTGTGCTACGACGGCAAATTGCTCGACCCCTAAAAGCGTTATTGGGAGCAACGCAACAGATTACGGCGGGAGAACTGGAAGATATTGCCCTCGATACAGATCGCCAAGATGAGCTAGGGCAACTGGCAACGGCTTTTACGAAAATGGCAAGTCAACTACAAACGGCTTTCGACAAACTAGAACAAAAGATTGTTGAGCAAAAGCAGGCGGAATATATGCTCGTGGAGAAAACCTACGCCCTCAAGGATGCCTTGCAAAACGTGCAACAGATGCAACTCCAAACAGTTCAGAATGAAAAGATGTCTGCATTGGGTGGACTGGTGGCAGGGGTAGCCCACGAAATCAATAATCCGGTCGGTTGTATTCTCGGCAATGTGGGGGCAACTCAAGGCTACATTAACGACTTGCTGGGTCTGCTGGATATGTATGCAGAGGAACTTTCACAGCCAAGTCAGGATCTAGAAGAGGAGCTTGAGGCCGTTGATTTAGAATACGTGCGGGAAGATTTACCGAAATTAATTCGGGCGATGGAAGATAGTGGCGATCGCATCCGAGCGATTAGTAAAAGCCTACGGACATTTTCTCGAACTGATACGGATCACAAGCACTTATTTGATATTCATGAGGGTATCGACAGTACGGTGTTAATTTTGCGCCACCGTCTCAAGGCCAATGAGTTTCGTCCGGCGATCGCCATCGTTCGCAAATATGGGGACTTGCCAAAGGTTGAGTGTTTTGCTGGCCAGTTAAACCAAGTCTTTATGAATATTTTGGCGAATGCCATTGATGTCTTCGACGAAATGGCACAGATAAATCCCACTGTGTTTGAGGAGAAGCCGCCAGCAATCACCTTACAAACAACTGTCACTGAACCATCAACCGTTGAAATTAGCATTCGGGACAATGGCAAAGGCATGGCTGATGAGATTAAGGCAAAAGTTTTTGATTATTTATTTACGACCAAAGCAATCGGTAAGGGGACAGGTCTAGGGTTGGCGATCGCCCGCCAAATTGTGGAAGAAAAACATGATGGCCTATTAGCTGTCCAATCGGCTATTGATGTCGGCACAGAATTTTATATTCAGCTCCCCCTGGAAGGTGAACTTTAAACCCACAGAATTTTTTCAAAAAAAGCGGCGATCACCCCGAGCAGTCAATAAAAACTAGTGGGGCGATCGCCTTTAAATTCAGTGGATCTAGTCCTGTCAGATTAATCCCAACCGTTTTTATCTAGATACTTAGCAACAGTTTGAACATCTTTGTCACCGCGACCAGAACTGTTGATCACAATGCGGGGACTGCCTTCTAGCTGAGGACAAAGGGTTTCGAGGTAAGCAAAAGCGTGGGAAGTCTCTAGCGCCGGAATGATGCCTTCAAGCTCTGACACAAAGCGAAACGCCTTAACCGCATCCTCATCAGTCACACTGTAATATTCTGCGCGGCTGGTGTCCTTAAGATAACTGTGCTCAGGGCCGACACCGGGATAATCAAGACCCGCACTAATGGAATGAGCCTCCACCACTTGACCTTCAGTATCTTGGAGCAAATAGCTCATTGCACCGTGGAGAACACCGGGTTTTCCTTGGGTGAGTGTTGCAGCATGATGACCACTCGCCACACCAGAACCTTCGGCCTCAACACCAATAAGACGAACAGACGTGTCTTTCACAAACTCGTGAAATAGACCCATTGCATTCGAGCCACCGCCCACACAGGCCATCAAAATATCCGGTAAACCGCCCCACTTCTCTTCGCATTGTTGACGGGTCTCTTCGCCAATAATCGCGTGGAAATCACGCACCATCATCGGGTAAGGATGGGGGCCAGCCACAGAACCAAGAATATAGTGGGTAGTTTCAACATTAGTCACCCAATCCCGAATCGCCTCAGAAGTCGCATCTTTGAGAGTGCCAGTACCTGCCGAAACCGGTTGAACTGTTGCGCCAAGAAGTTTCATCCGGAAGACATTAAGCGCCTGACGCTCCATGTCCTGTACACCCATGTAAATGATGCACTCCAAACCAAAACGCGCACAAACTGTTGCTGTTGCCACACCATGCTGACCCGCACCAGTTTCCGCAATAATCCGCTTTTTACCCATGCGCTTCGCTAACAAAGCCTGGGCGATCGCATTATTAATTTTATGAGCACCTGTATGGTTGAGGTCTTCCCGCTTTAAATAAATCTGAGGACCAGAACCATCAGAGCGAGCGTATCTGTCAGTCAGTCGCTCTGCAAAATAAAGGGGGCTAGGACGACCAACATAATCTTTTAATAACAGATCCAACTCAGCTTTAAATTCAGGATCATTACGGTACTGAGTATAGGCAGATTCCAGCTCAGCTAACGCAGGCATTAGGGTTTCCGTCACATATTTGCCACCATATTGACCAAAACGGCCAAGGGCATCCGGCTGGTTGGCATCAAAGGTCTTAACGCTAGGAGAAATCGGAGAAATAGTCACGGTGTACGTATAGATGAAGACAATAATTCTAGGTAGAGATATTGTAACCTCTCCATCCCAGTAGGTTTGTCATCAACTCACCGAAAGAGTTTACGCCGTAACCGCAGGCATAATCTTCATCAAAGACGCTTGGCGCTGCTCGAATAATTTGTTGATGCCTTTGACCACAGTAAGGGTAATTTCTGGACTGATACTTTCTAAGAATTCCTCTTGGGATAGCTCGCCACGGAAAAAGAGTTTTGCACGATCACACTGTTCTCTAACCGCATCAAAACCAATCGATTTAACGATATAGGTTGCTAAAGGAGAATTTTTGAGATCATAGGACGCATTTTGGTAGCGACCTTTTTCCAAAAGATCTAGAACTTCTTTCTCGACGTCGTTTCTGAGGGGAAAAGTACTCTCAATAGACGGAATGTAATCAATGAGCTTCGACTGAATATCATCCTCTCCTTGGGAAGGCAATTCGCCCATCATGCTGGACAGGGGAATATCACGACCTAGGCGACGGGAAATCGCCTCAAGAAAACCAATCGTGAAGAGCTTACAGCCAAGGTACAGTCGTCCAACCTGCAAATTGCGCTGGGATTGGGCAATCAATTCGTTGTAAATTTCTTGGCTCGGCTCACCCATAAACTCCTGAAAAATAATTTCTGGCCGTAAAAAATTCATGAAACCCTCCATTTTCTGGAGTGCTTGGCGGTATTCAACCACAGTATAGGAAGAACGATTATGGAGATTATGGTTGGTCTCTGGCAACAGATCCCATGTGCCATCGAGGAAGCGAGCGGCCTTAGGATGGGCAAAACTACCAACATCACGATTTGATAATCTCACCGCACGACGAATGGTATTTTCCATCTGCTCTTTTGATAGGCCAACATTGTATTTCTCGTTGACAGCCTCTAAGCGATGAAACAACGCCATTGCGGCACTCACACCCTGGTCATCGTCGGGTCGGAAAGGAATAGTTGTCTCAATACAACAAATCACCTCGGCAAGTTGAGCAGGTGACAAAAATGGTTCTAAAACTTTGGCGCCGACAATAGCACTTAAGAATTCATTTTGCCCACTGAAAGAAGTTAGAGGTTGACCCGGCTGAAAACCAAATAAGTCAAGAATGATAGGAAAAAGCTGGTCGTTGGGAAGTTCGTCAGGCTCACGAATAAACAACTGTTCCCGAACTTCTTTTACAAAGGGAACAATGTAGTAGCTGAGATTGAAATTTACACTTTTGTCTACTTGCACATACACAACGTCGTGGAACAGTGCAGCCAAGAGTTCAATCGCATTATCCGAGCCACCGACTTCAAAAATATGTTCGGGTGTATGGAAAGAACGCCAAGGTCCCGTCATTGTTTGCACAATGAGATTTGCGATTTTGTTGAGCTGAGCCATCTGAAAATCAATCTTCAGCTCCTCCATCGCCCAAATGAGTTTCTCTAAACATTGTTGGTGGTCATTTTCAAAACTCACGGGAACCTCCCCTAATTTTGCCCAAGGTATTGGTAGTGTGGCAGTTGATACGTACGTGATCTGGTATCAAAGTTATAGATGCTCTCAATGTAGCAAAGGTAATTCGCTGGGGGCAAAGATCTAGATCACCGCTTGGATTGATCTTTAAGGGGGTAGGGCAGATTGGGGTCGAAAGGGTAGAGAAAATAGGAATTTTGAGCCTTCGCCATAATGGGATTCGAGCCAAATAGAACCACCATGCCGCTGGACTATTTTTTTGCAGACGGCTAGACCAATGCCTGTGCCCTCGTACTGGGATTGGGAGTGGAGTCGTTTAAAGGCATAAAAAATTTGTTCGAAGTAGTCCGGCTCAATGCCAATGCCGTTATCTCTGCAACTAAAAATCCACTTTTGGTTTTCGGAGTGGGCACTAATATAAACCGATGGCACGACTCCTTCACGCTGATATTTCAGGGCATTTTCGATCAGGTTTTGGAATAATTGTCCGAGCTGCAAAGGATTGGCATACACATCAGGTAGGTTGTCTACGGTAATTTCTGCGTCCCTTGCGGCGATCGCCGAACTGAGGCGATTTAGCACTTGATGGACAATAATATTGCAATTTACTTCAACAAATTCGCTTTCAGCACGATCAACGCGAGAGTAGGTCAACAAGTCTTCAATTAACTGGGTCATCTGCCTTACAGAGTCTTGCATCGATTGGATATATTGATGTCCCTTCCCGTCGAGGCGATCGCCATAACGTACCTGTAAAAGCTGCGCCCAAGAATAGATACTAGACAAAGGTTGTTTCAGATCGTGGGAGGCAATGTAGGCAAATTGCTCTAATTCTTGATTTGAGGCCTGTAACTTACGTTGGATCTGCTCCCGCACCAACATTTCCTGCCGCAGGCGTTCATTGGCAATGCGTAATGCCTTTTGATTTTTTTTGCGCTCAATCGCATAGAGCAGCGATCGCCACAACGTATCTTGAGCGAGGGCAATATTTTTTTTAACTAAATAATCCTGTGCCCCTTGATGTACAGCCTCTAGAGCCGTTTCCGAGTCATTGGTATTCGTTAAGACCACCACTGGGGTGTCTGGGGCAATAGCAATCACCGCCGATAGGGAATTTAGACCCCGGCTATCAGGCAAACTCAAATCCAGCAGAACAATATCAAATTGCCGTTTTTGTAAGGCCTCTAGTCCTTCAGACAAACGACTCCTATGGCAGAGCTGACAAATGGTTGTGTCGAGCGTGAGCAGCAGTTCCTGTAACAACTCAGCTTCCGCTAAATTATCTTCAACTAACAAAATTACAAGCTCATTAGGCAGTATCACTGAACCCCTTGTGTGCTCTAAATTTATTAAGGACGAGCTGTTTTGGTGAAATCAGCGACGTAAAAACGTTTTCAATATAATTTTTGCCATCTAGCACCTCAATGACGGTATTCCCCGAAAGAACTGCGATGGATCACCATTTACTTTAGATTTTAAACAATTGTTTTTTCGACCCGCTGCCGTAGCAAGCCCTAACAATATTTACCGATGTCAAAAAAAGTAGATGCTTATACTTCTATTTTATATTTCTCGAGAGCAGCATAGAAAAACTGTGTTTGGATATTTCTTGATGACTTCTTAATAGTCTAAGACGATATCTCTCTTGATTGAAAAAGCCCAATTACCAGCCAAAACTACCGGGTTCGCCTTTGAATGGCCCCACAATATCCTTTGTGATCCAACCGCCATAAAAACCGCCGGGCTGTGGTTTCACTGCTTCGCCATCCACGTAACAGATGTCCATCGGCTGAGCATAAAACGCCACATAATTTTCAATGTCTTTAAAGGGTTCTGTCGGCTCTGGATAATACCAAGCAACTTTTGCCAAACTTTTATCCCCAACAACAACGCTGTAATAGCGGGCAATCCCCTTCCATTCACAGAAAGACTGACCTTCAGCAGGCTGTAAACACTCTTGCTTAAGATCCTCCGGCGGCAGGTAGTAAACGGGGGGATGACTGGTTTCGAGGACGCGATAGCTTCTTGTTGTCTCGGCGATCGCCACACCATTAAAAATGATTTTGATTTGCTTGGAGCAAGGTTCAAGACGGGGAGGACGGGGATAATCCCAAACGGATTCTTGATCTGAGGTTGTGGGCAAAGGCTGGGGGCGAAAAAACATAAAATAAAGTCGTGATACTGATAGTGAGTACTAGGAAAAAGTCAAACGTTTCCCAGTCAAAATAATATAAAGATCTGCATCGAAATGCATTGCTTTCACTTCTAGGGAGGGAATAATAAATATAGAGTTTTTGTTTGGTGTAGCTAATAAATTAATGCTTAAGTAGAGTTTTAATTAGCTTGTCTGCAAACTATCGGCTCTACTAAGTACAAAGCAAGGTCAATTGCTATTGCCAAGGGAACAAGTAGGAGCATCACTGCCACTACAATTCATATTTTACTTAGGATCATCTGGGTCACCACATTATTATGACTAAGCGTCATTTTTTAGAGTTAGCGCGTCATGGGGAAGCAGAGGCGATCGCCACTTTGATCAACCGTAATCTCCAGCCAAAGGGAATTGTCGCCCTTGTCCATTATGAGTTGGGTTATTTACAAATTTGCCTCGAAGGACAACATCAGCCCCGTCGTGCCTCCCTCGTTAGATTTATCCGAGAAGGTCTCAAACGCCTAGATGTGGAAGGTGTCCGTTTAGTGCGAGTGTACGGCAGATGCAAAGGCCAGACATTTTTCCAATGGCACGATTGTTTTACGCTGACTGAAAATCCGCCCAACTTAAGTGATCTAGATGCGACACCAGAGGAACTCAAAAGATTGGCGCGCCAGGGAGATATTGAGGCGATCGCCCTCCTCCTAAATTACGCTCTAAATCATAAACAATGGCATGTAAGAGTAGAGATTAAAGACCGTTGTTTAAAGACAAATATCTATGGTGAAAAACCGCCAGAGGCTGTTATTGCTGTCACTTTAGCCACCCGTGTTATTGCCAAGGTGCGATCGCCATTTTTTGACCGTGTCGAAATCCGTGGTTATGGAACCCATCCAGAACTATTGCAGTGGTTAGATTGCTTTGAAAATGAAGACAAAGAAATTTTGGCAAAAATAACAATGCCCCAAAAACAAACAGCAAATTCTGCAACGAAAAAACAGTCATCAAATCAATTTTTACTCATCAGTAAAATTAAAACTTGGTTCTAAATTTTTACGCTGCGATTCAATATTTGGTGGTGGTCTAAGGGTCGTCGATCAGAGGTGGCGATCGCCGCACTCGAAAAATGGCTTGATTCTGTAAAATAGGACACAAGAAAGGATAATCTTCCTTTTGCTTGCAGCTAAATTGTTGACGAAAATCGCTATGACTACCGAACGGGAACTCGCAGAATGGCCAGAAAAGATTAGACGAGTACGGGGTCAGTCGCCTCTGCGCACAGGTCATAGCCGTCAACGTAAAAGTTCTTTGTGGCCACGGGTAATTTTATTTATTGGTGGTTTGGCGATCGCCTTAACCGTGACCAATCATCTCCAGCAATCCCAAGAGTCAGAATCCCAGCCGCGAATTATCCGAGAATATCGTCGCTAACTCCGTTTCCACATCCGTTAGTCTGAAAGCGTCATAATCTCAGGGCCATCTTTCGTGATGGCGATCGTGTGCTCAAACTGCGCCGAAAGCTTGCGATCTTTGGTGACCGCTGTCCAGCCATCACTGAGGACTTCCGCTTCATGGGTACCTTGGTTGATCATCGGTTCAATAGTGAATACCATCCCCGGACGGATTTTTTTACCCTTGCCGCGCGTGCCGTAATGGGGAACTTGGGGTTCGGTGTGAAAAACATTGCTAACGCCATGACCCACAAAATCCCGTACAACCGAATAGCCTTGGGCTTCGGCGTACTCTTGGATCGCCGCACCAATATCACCAATGCGATTGTTCGGTTGGGCAGCTTCAATGCCGAGGTACAGACATTTTTTGGTTACTTCGACTAGGCGCTCAACTTCCGGTTTAGGTGTGCCGACGAGAAAGGTGCGGGAAGTATCCCCGTGGTAACCCTCCACAATGGGCGTTACGTCGATATTGATAATGTCACCATTTTTGAGGACATCTTTTTTACTGGGAATACCGTGACAGATGACTTCGTTAATACTGGTACAAATTGACTTGGGATAGGGATTACTTTTGCCGTAGCCGAGGGGAGCACTTTTAGCACCATGTTCCTGGGTCCAGGCTTCCGCTGCATCATTTAGCTCAAGGGTGCTTACGCCCGGTTTGACCAAAGGTGTCAGGTAGTCGAGTAGCTGTGATGCTAGACGTCCTGCGTTACGCATTTTTTCGATTTCGCGTTTTGAAAGTAGAACGATTCCTTTTCCCATTGGACCTAGTGAGCCTTAACTAAAACTGAATACAGGGCATTTTTTGAATTTGTTTATTGTAACAGTCCCTAAAGCTGACAGGTTTAATCACAACTCTGGCGATCGCCCTTTATTTTCACTCGATCTATTCATCTCGGGAGAGCAAAAGAAACCCGAAAAAACCTATCCGTGGGGAAATTCTCAAGAAAAGAATATGTGCTAAGAGACAAACGCGCATATCCTCTATAATGAACAATTTGCAGTATGCATTAACACATATTCGTAATTTTGTAATTTTTGTCGGAGAACTGTCCTATGGCTCGCATGTATTATGATGCGGACGCAAATTTAGATCTTTTAAACGGAAAAACTGTTGCCATTATTGGTTATGGTTCCCAAGGTCATGCCCACGCCCTCAACCTCAAGGAAAGTGGCGTCGATGTTGTAGTGGGTTTATACGAAGGTAGTAAGTCAAAGGCAAAAGCTGAGGCTGAAGGTCTGAAGGTCTTGTCCGTTGCAGAAGCTGCGAAGGCTGCGGACTGGGTGATGATCCTCCTACCTGACGATGTACAAAAGAGTGTTTACACCAACGACATCGCTCCCAACCTCAAAGCTGGTGATGTCCTCTCCTTTGCCCACGGTTTTAATATCAACTTCGGTCAAATCGTCCCCCCTGCTGATGTTGACGTTGTCATGGCTGCGCCTAAGGGCCCCGGTCACTTGGTTCGCCGTACTTATACCCAAGGTCAAGGTGTTCCCGCGCTTTTCGCTGTCTACCAGGATGCGTCTGGTCAAGCACGCGATCTCGCGATGGCTTACGCAAAAGGTATCGGTGGTACACGCGGCGGTATCCTCGAAACAACTTTCCGTGAAGAAACTGAAACTGACCTCTTTGGTGAGCAGGCAGTACTTTGCGGTGGTCTCAGTGAATTGATCAAAGCTGGTTTTGAGACTCTCGTTGAAGCGGGTTACCAACCTGAATTGGCATACTTCGAGTGTTTGCACGAAGTGAAGCTCATCGTTGACCTCGTTGTTGAAGGTGGTCTTGCTAAGATGCGTGACAGTATCTCCACTACTGCTGAGTATGGCGACTATATGAGTGGCCCTCGCATCGTCACTGCTGACACGAAAGCAGCGATGAAAGAAGTCCTCAGCGAAATTCAATCTGGTGAGTTTGCTCGTAATTTCATCGTCGAAAATCAGTCTGGTGGTGCACAGTTTAAGGCGATTCGCCGTCGTGAAGCGGAACACCCCATTGAGGTTGTCGGTAAGGATCTACGTGCAATGTTTAGCTGGCTTAAGGAAGGCTAAGGCTTTCGGCTAACTCGTGAAAAAACCGATTTGAAATTAGGGTGAGATACGTCTCACCTTTTTTATTTTTAGGAGTTACAAACAAATAGAAAAACTGAGGCGATCGCCACCCGATTCTATTTAATTATTTTTCCTAGAAGCTTACGAAATCTTTTTTTTCATATCGTCATCTTTTCAAAATCTCCATCGATTGTCTTTCTGTATCTGTGCCACAATTCAGGAAGAGTCTTTGCCTCATTTTTTTCAGTACTAAGTTATTCGGAATTACATTTCTGATGGGTTGCATATTTGTTGTTGATGGCAATGGGGGCGGTTTAGAGCCCATCACTCGGGCGCTAGAACGGGAAGGATATCGTCTACAGGTCTTCGCTGATGAGCGCGAAATTCTTGGGCAGGCGATCGCCAAATTACCAGAATTAATTCTGTGGCATCCTTCAGCCTCGGCGGGCGATATTGACCAACTGTGTTTTGAGTTTAAATCCCATGTTGATACCCAGCATATCCCTCTGATTTTGGTGGATCAGACTGTCGATATTCACCATAGAACGAAGGCTTTTGAACTGGGATTTGATGATTACATCGCTGAGCCAATTGCCCACATCGAAGTCTTAGCAAGGGTAAAAGCGCACCTGCGTACCCAAACCCTCCAGCGTCGCCTCGCCGAACAAGAAAAATATCTCCAAGCAGAAATCCACCGCCGTCAGTCAGCGGAAGAACGCCTCAAACTCGCCGAAGAAAAATTTGGCAAAGCATTTTATTCCAGTCCGAATCCCTCCACCATCACGTTACTGAGCGATGGCCGTCATATTGAAGTGAACGATAGTTTTTGTCAGGCGACAGGCTACAGCTCCAAGGAAATTATTGGAAAAAATGCCGTTGAACTAAATCTTTGGGTAAATCTTGCTGATCGTGATCGACTGTTTGACTTGATACACCGCGATCGCCGGGTCAAAAATCACGAATTTGAATTTCGCACAAAACACGGCACAATCCACACAGCCATTTTGTCCTGTGAAATTATTTGGATTAATGGTGAAGAATGTCTCCTGTCTTTGTCCAACGACATCACGGATCGCAAGCGAATCGAGTCACAGTTACAGCATGCCAATAGCGCCCTGCAACGTTTAGCAGATCTCGATGGTTTGACACAAATTGCCAACCGACGGCGTTTCGATACATTCCTCAAGCACCATATTGAAGAAGTCCGTAAAACCAAGGGCTATCTATCAATATTTTTGTGCGATGTCGATCATTTCAAAGCCTACAACGATTATTATGGTCATGTTGCCGGTGACAACTGTCTAATTCAACTGGCTAAGATTTTTCGGAAGACCCTCACAGGAACAACGGATTTTGTCGCACGGTACGGCGGGGAAGAGTTTGCGATTATTTTGCCGGGGCGATCGCCAGAAGCTGCAAAGCAAAAAATTCAACAGGTGTGGCAAGCCATTCAAGACGCGGCTATTCCCCACACCTGTTCCCAAACTGCTTCCCATGTGACAGTTAGTTTTGGAGGGTATGTGGTGACGCCAGAAAGCTCGGTGACCACGTCGCGACAGCTAATCGGGAAAGCTGATGAAGCACTGTACCTCGCTAAGCATCAAGGCCGCAATCAAGTAATCTTTGCCCAAGATTGTTCATAACATCTCGTTCAAAACTTCGAGGATCAAGGGGTTAAAATCTAGCTCAATCACTCTATTGATGACATAGATAAATTCGGTATGACGCAGGAAATCGAACGGAAATTTTTAGTGGTCGGCGATCGCTGGCGGGATTTAGCCGAAGGAATTTACTATCGCCAAGGATATCTACAGCGCCAACCGGAACGGACAGTGCGTGTACGTTTAGCTGGTGATCAAGGTTTTTTAACGATTAAAGGCAAAACGACGGGTATTTCGCGGCTGGAATACGAATACTCGATCCCGAAAGTGGAGGCGATCGCCATGCTCGATCATTTAGGCGATCGCCCCCAAATTGAGAAAAAAAGATATCGCATTGAACAGGGCGATTTTATATGGGAAGTAGACGAGTTTTTCGGCGAAAATCAGGGTTTAGTGTTAGCAGAAATTGAGCTGCAATTCGAAGCCCAAGACTTTCCCGTGCCCCCTTGGATTGGTACAGAAGTGACCCACCTGCCGCGCTACTACAACGCCAACCTCGTGAGCTATCCATTTTGTCAGTGGACAGCGACCGAACAGCAGGGAAAGTGATTCCTAAAACTGGTACATTATTTAACCAATAACAAACTTTTTTACCTTCCCAAATTTCCCATGACCACCACCGCTAATAACGACAAAACTATTGTTAAGGATTACTTTAATGCCAAAGGATTTGACCGCTGGCGTCGTATCTATGGCGATGGAGATGTCAACAAAGTACAAGCCGATATTCGCGTCGGTCACCAGCAAACAATCGACAAAGTTTTAGCGTGGCTTAAAGCGGATCAAAATTTACAGTTACGCAGTATTTGTGATGCAGGTTGTGGTGTAGGTAGCCTCAGTATTCCGCTCCATGAAATGGGCGCACGCTCAATTTATGCCAGCGATATTTCTGAAAAAATGGCCGGGGAAGGGGCAGAACGTGCCAAGGCAAAATTTGGGGAAACGCCGAACCTCACCTTCGAAGCAAAAGACCTCGAAAGTATCTCTGGCAAGTACAACACTGTTATTTGTCTTGATGTTTTGATCCACTACCCCACCGAGGATGCAGCAAAAATGATTTCTCACCTCGCATCCCTCAGCGAAGATCGTTTAATTCTTAGTTTTGCACCAAAAACCGCTTATCTAACGGTGCTTAAAAAGATCGGTGAATTTTTCCCCGGCCCCAGCAAAACGACCCGCGCGTATCAGCACAAAGAACTCGATATTCGGAATATTCTCATTGATAACGGTTTTGCGATCGCCCGTACAGAGATGACTAGCACCAGCTTCTATTACTCTCGTCTCATCGAAGCAGTCCGCCTCCGGTAATTTTCAGACAACAATTTCATATGTTTCAAGTAACTCTGGGGATAATTCGTTTTGCGTTTATCCCTTTTGTGATTATTTTTTATTGATTCAACTTAGCTTGGCTGTAAGGGCTTCGTTGCACCAATGGAAATATCTTGCCAGCGGAGTCGGTAGAGGGTTAACGGTTCATCCTTACCTTTGACCATCGTCGGTGGCAACGCTTCAAAAGGTAAATTTAACCCCGCTAAACATTGATAGGTTGATTCGGAGACGATGATTTCCCCCGCCCGCGCCACATTACAAATACGGCTAGTGACATTGGTGGTATCGCCGATCGCCGCGTATTGAATCAGTCGTTTAGAGCCAATATTTCCGGCGGCTACTTCGCCAGTATTTAAACCAATGTGAATCGAAATTGGTTCTTTGCCTTCGCGCTCCCATTTGCGATTAAGCTTGGTCACAGCCCACTGCATATCAATCGCCGCTTTAATGGCTAGCTGTGCATCATTGGGACGACGGTAGGGTGCTCCCCAAATCGCAAACAGAGCATCACCAATGTATTTCTCTAATGTCCCTTGGTACTCAAAGACGATTTCCTCGACCATCACCTGAAAATATTCATTCAGCATCGAAATAATTTGCCGTGGCTCCATCGTTGAGGACATCCGCGTAAAACCACTAATGTCTGCAAAGAGTGCCGTCACTTCAGTTTCAACAATGCCGAGACGTTCTGTTTCTTTAATTCTTTTCGTGACTGCTTGGGGGAAGAAACGCTCCAGCTTATCCCGCATGACCGCTTCGGCTTGAATTTGTTTAAAGAGTAGGTTGTTTTCGATGGCGATCGCCGCCTGATTCCCTAGTGCTGCGAGGAAGTCCATATCCTCATCAGTGTAGAGATTTGCAAGGCTAAGATTATCCACATAAAGCACTCCAATGACCTCTTCACGAGGCTTTAGTGGCACACACATCGAGGCATGAATTTTTTGAAATAAAATTGATTCGGAGCTATCAAAACGCTGATCAACCCGCGCATCCGAAGTAACAATTCCTTCCCCTTTATCGAAAACATAGTCAGTAATTTTTTGACTATAGAACCGGGTGCTTTTTTGCTTTTTGTCCCGTAGTTTAATCGCCTTACAATCGAGCTGATTAGTTTTCTGGCTTCTCAGTAGAATTGCCGCTCGATCAACGCTCATAATCTCAAACAGCAGATCGAGAATTTTTTGTAGTAAATTTTCCGGCTCATCAGGCGAAGATAACTCCTTCGCAATTTCTAAGAGAATGTTCAGCTTATCAAGGGCACGTTGCTCTTTATCGGCCTGCCGTAGGCGTAAAACCGAAGGTTGCCCCTGTTGTTTCTTTTCGCTGAGCAGCTCTTTAATTTTGATGCTCGTTTCTTGGGGATTGATCGTTTTGATAAAGGCGCTAGAACTGTCATCGTCAGTTTCTTCATCTGTGGGTGGAATCGTTGCATTGGGCAACGGCGGACGTAAATCAACAAAACGAAACTCCACATTGCCACAGCGCAGTACATCTCCATTGCGGAGACGCTGTTCGATAATTAGTTGACCATTTACAAAGGTGTGGTTAAGGCTTTTGAGATCCCGTACTAAAACATGATCAAAGGAAATTTCGATTTCGGCGTGGCGACGGGAAATGCTTTCATCAACGACCACGACTGTATTGCCTAGGGCGCGACCTATTGAATTTACCCCAGCTTGCAACTGATGTTGTTGGCCGGAAGATTCGCCAGTGTTGCAGATGAGATAGGGCATGGGGGTAAATTCAAGAC
Organism: uncultured Synechococcus sp.; assembly: GCA_964638765.1. Taxonomy (GTDB): domain Bacteria; phylum Cyanobacteriota; class Cyanobacteriia; order Cyanobacteriales; family MRBY01; genus MRBY01. The sequence continues at coordinate 18,579 of CAZXBK010000073.1, forward strand.
AGAAAAGAGTCTCTACGTTACAGCTTTCCTAGTATGCAAAATACTTTACTCTAAATCATCTGTGGCAGACGTAATATTATTATCTTTTTTTACTTCTTTTCTGGGTGGATATACGAAGTTAAGCGTTCTTTATGCTGGGGATATAGCTGGGTTAGCTCGTCTAGTTTGGCGACTTTCATATCGCGGTAGTCAAAGCCGGGGACAACGGATTCCCCAAGGAGTCCATATTCTCCCTGTTCCAGGATCGCTGTTTTCCAATAACCGCTGGGAACCAGTAACTGCAAGACTTCGCCCGCTGCAAGATTTGAGCCAAGTTTCACGGTTTGCCATTCCCCTACTGGAGTGATCAGATGATAGGTAATGGCTGAGCCGCCGTGGAAATAGTGCATAATCGGCGACTTGTTTTGATGCAGGTAATCAATGGGTCGGTCGTCGGTAAGCAAATAATAAATTGACGTGAGTAGATGGCGATCGCCGCCTTCTCGTGCTGTGAGCATTGTTGTTTGATCACGATAGGTTTCCCGAAAATAGCCGCCTTCGATGTGGGGTTCGAGCTGGAGCAGTTTGATGATGTCCTGTTTGTTCATGCCAAATTGTTGAGGCTAGGGTCGCTTTCCGAATTATGACTCAGGACAAAATTCTAGTAAAAACCGACTCATTGGAACTACACAAAAAAGACAACTCCAATCTATTGCGAGAAAGACGAGTTGCCTATTGATGATCACAGCTTAAATAGGTCTAATCTAAAAGCCGATCACTATTTAATTCTTGCCAATTTCCTTAGGAATCCTGAGTGTGAGTTGCTACCTGAATCGGTGCATCTTTAGACATGTCTGATTTTAAGTACGTGACATTTGTCGGATAGGCAAATTCGATGCCACGTTGGGCAAAAGCTTCAAAAATAGCAAAGTTAATCTTTTGTTGCACATCCATATACATATTGAAATCACCACTGTTCACAAAATAAACAATTTCAAAGTTCAAACTAAAGTCACCGTAGGAGGCAAAATGAGCACGATCAAAGGTTACATTTTCCTGTGAAGAAATGATGTCTTGAAGAATAGCGGGAATAACTTCTAATTTATCCTTTGGTGTTTCATAAAGAACACCCAATGTAAACTGAATGCGGCGTTGGTGCATGTGTCTAAAGTTTTGCACTCTAGAGCTTGTCAAATCAGTATTTGCAATCACAATCTCTTCGCCACTCAAACTCTTTAGGCGAGTTGTTTTAATACCAATGTGCTCGACGGTACCGAGAAAATCCCCAACGATAATAAAGTCCCCAAGGATAAAAGGGCGATCAATCACGAGGGAGAAGTAGCTAAAGAGATCACCCAGTACGCCTTGAGCAGCAAAGGCGACAGCAATACCACCAATACCCAAGCTAGCAATAACAGCAGAGATATCAAAGCCTAGGTTATCGAGGAGAAATACGGCACCAATCGTCCAGAGAATAGCCCGAATAATCGGCATTAGAGCGCTAAAACTTTGTTCTAGCTCGATATCACCTTTCTTCAGAAAATAGGAGTGGATGCCGTATTCGATCAGACGTGACAAAAATTGAATTGTCACAACTGTTGCCGCGATAACGACAAGGGAATCAATGGTTTCGTCGAGAATCGGATGAAGTGATAAATTCCCGATCGCCAAGGATATATTGCCAACGTAAAGGATACGAACTAGAGACTTACTAAAAATATTTAGTAGTCGTGGATCAAGCTCTAGAAATGATCGCTTTGCCCATTTCTTTACCGAACAAAGTACTAAACTTTTAAAACCATTGATAATAACGACACCACCAATCAAAAAGGCGATCGCCATACCGTAGTCCATTACGGTATTACCTAGAACTGTTTTAGATAAAAACTCTGCTGTCATAAATATCTTTTACTTTATTTTTCTCTATGTATATGGGTTAATCCTAATCATCAGAGAGCTAAAAAAAATCTGGAGTTGTGGGGAAAAAATAATCTCCCGAAAGACACATTTGTTATTACGGCTCAGCTCATTTTTTACGATGTATCCGCTAGGATAACCAAAGCATTAAGCGTTTCTTTTACTC
>CAZXBK010000074.1:0-20633 GCA_964638765.1 uncultured Synechococcus sp.
CTTTACCATAACCATTGACTTTTTCTAAACTGTGACTTGGATTACAATTAAAACCACCAAAGCCCGTTGGGAAGCCGAATTTATGGGTCAACTGCTAGAGTCCCACAGCATCCCAAACCGTGTCCTAAGCATTGGACTCGGCATCTACTGCGGACAAGGGAGCCAAGCAGCGCTGCAAGTGCGATCGCAAGATCAATGGACAGCCCGTTTACTCCTTAGCCCCCCAGAAGACGACTAACGGGATTAATCTTTAAAATGTTCCGTCACTATCGCTTATGTCTCTTTTTGATTGGTTTGCGGCAAATCGCCAGAACAATGAAACAGCCCTCCACCCCCAGCAAGAGCGCGAAATTGCGGACGGGCTATGGACGAAATGCAAGGCCTGTGACGTACTGACCTACACCAAAGATCTGATTAACAATCAAATGGTGTGTAAAGAATGCGGATTTCATAATCGTGTCGGCAGCCGTGATCGCATCCATCAGCTCATCGACAGCGATACATGGAAAGAGCTTGGTGAAAATGTTGTCCCCACTGACCCTCTGAAGTTCCGCGACAAAAAAGCCTACAGCGATCGCCTCAAGGATTACCAAGAAAAAACAGGCTTAAATGATGCCGTTGTCACGGGTACAGGTCTGATTGACGGTTTACCCATTGCCCTTGCCATTATGGATTTTGGTTTTATGGGCGGCAGTATGGGATCTGTTGTCGGCGAAAAAATTTGTCGTCTCGTAGAGCACGGCACAGCTGAAGGCTTACCTGTTGTGATTCTCTGTGCGTCTGGTGGTGCGCGAATGCAAGAAGGGATGCTCAGCCTCATGCAAATGGCGAAAATTTCTGGGGCGTTAGAACGTCATCGCGCAAAAAAATTACTTTATATCCCGGTTTTGACTCACCCCACAATGGGTGGTGTGACGGCAAGTTTTGCGATGCTTGGTGATCTGATTTTGGCAGAACCTCAGGCAGCGATCGGCTTTGCTGGGCGACGGGTAATTGAGCAGACTCTCCGGGAAAAGCTCCCCGACAATTTCCAAACGTCCGAATATTTACTAGAGCACGGCTTCGTCGACGCCATCGTCTCCCGCACAGAACTGAAAAAGACTTTGGCGCAAATGGTCAGCCTGCATCAGCCTTTCTCTCCTATCCTGCCGGAGTTACAGCTTAAACACCATGTCGAAACCCATCAGATAAAGGAAAAGGTTTACGAGACTGTGCCTTCTCATGGTGATTTTTATAAATAATGCTTAGGCTTTAGCAATATTCGTCGGTAGCTACATAAACTCTGTTTTGTATTCTGCTCGAAGACTTATTGAGCTCAGCTAAATTACGGGATTTTTTCTGGTATTTGGCTGAGCTTTGTTCTGCCGTGGCAATTTTTTATTGCGATCACCTATAAATTCTTTGTCTGGTGAGCGCAGTGGCGATCGCCATCAACTTCTTGAAAAACTCACAGATGAAGCTGAAATTTTCTGATAATGTACGAGGCAATTACAACAATACTTTTTTAGCCGTTTTAAATAAAAAAGCAGCTATTTAAATTGTCTCAACCTTTTTTTGAGAGGTTGTGGGAGCATCGAAAACTACTGACATCCACCTAAATCGCGTTACTTTTACAGTTCTAACCAGGCACATGGGTCACCTATCTTTTCGTTCTTCCCGTCATTTTTTTACCTTTTGTTTGCTATTTTTTGCGGCGATCGCCGCCCCGGTAGTGGCCGAGTCTAAAATTTCCTCGTCTGAGGGTGACACAATTGTTTCCTCTGTTGAGCTAGATCCGGCGATCGCCCCAGAATCAGAAGCTGCCGTGGTAAACGGTGAGATGGAGAACCAATCGATTCTTGTCGCTTCAGAGTTGACGAATGATATTGACCCGTCTGGTGCCATCACTGTCCGGCATATCAATACACCGATCCCTCGCTTACAGTTATTGATCGAACCTTTGGCACTGCAAGAGCTAGATGTCGAAGCTGCTGCTTGGTTTCTGTTGCTCAGGGATAAAGTGCAGCACATTAGCAGTATTGAGATTGCTATCAAAATTGAAAATCAAGCCACTGCTGAAGAAAGTGCAGCCCAAAAGCTTATCCAAGAAGCTCTCGTCACCATTGGAGCCGCTGAAGCTGATCTGGATACAGCCACTCTCGGTTCGCCAGACTATCGTCGTGCGATCAAAGAACTCGAAGTGGGCAAAGAAAAGCTTTATCTTGCCGAGGGAGCTATTAATCAAGCCCTAAGAACTATGCGGGAGTTCCAAGAAGATCCCCTGCTGCAAGAGGAGTTGAGTCGGGCAAAACGTAACGAAAAGCTGGAAGTTTCCCGTCGAGTACGTAATAAAAGTCTCGAAGCGCGTACAGATTACGCTGTAGGTTCTGAGGAATATCGCAGTCTGACCCGTGATATTGATATTTTTGATAAATCTTTTTTGAAATTAGCAGAGCTAGAAACAGATCTAAAGGACACTGTGCCCCAGTCGCCGGAATACCTAGAGATTGAAGCTGCCATCACAAAATTGCAGGATGCCATTATTAGCCATGCACTGGCGATCGCCGATGCTGAGCTTGTCTCAGATGCCGCAGCTACACGGGTACTTCGAAGTGACATTAATGTCTTTCAATATCTCGACAATATTGAAGATGAGCTACTTGAAACAGAACGCATTCTCCGGGAAGAAGCTCAAAACCATACCGAAGGTTCCGGCGACCGAATTTTGCAGCAACTAGATCAACTTGTCACAGAACTCGACGAGGCGATCGCCATCCAACGAGAACTGAAAGATCAACTGCTAAAAAATGTGGTGGAACTCCAAGCCGAAGAGATCCGCATTATTGATCGCTTTCGGGTCATTCTCAACGAACTAGAGACCAAGGGCGGTGACGTTGGCTCATACCGAGATTACATTAACGCGATCCAAACCTTTGAATTTGATATCACCGATACCCAAGCTTTACAGGTGCGCATAATTAGTTGGCTGCAATCCGAAGAAGGTGGTATTCGCCTTGGCATTGGACTAATGAAATTTGTCGGAATTCTCGCGTCTTCTGTTATTGTCGCTGTGATTTTGACCCGCATTGTTGGCCGCTTCCTAGATCGCATCGATGGTATTTCTGCCCTACTAAAAGAATTTATTTTGGTGGTAGTGCAACGGGGCGTTTTGGTAACTGGATTGCTCATTGCCTTAACCTCACTGGGCATCAGCTTAGGGCCTGCACTAGCGTTGTTTGGTGGTATCAGTTTTGTCTTAGCGTTTGCACTCCAAAGTAATCTCAGCAACTTTGCCAGTGGTTTAATGCTTTTGATTAATAAGCCCTTTGATGTGGGTGATGAGGTGAAAATCCAAAATTATTTGGCCTTCGTCGAAGCGATTTCTCTCGTGAACACCAAGCTGAAAGATACCAACGGCAATCTCATTACGCTGCCGAATAATACAGTGTGGGGCGGTGATATTGTGAACTACTCCCATTCAGACAAGCGTCGCCTTGCCTTTAAGTTTTTAGTGAAATTTGACCAAGATATCGACCAACTGAAGCAGATGTGGTTTGAGATTGCCGCTGCTCAGCCTGAAATTCTAGAAGATCCGGGGCCAAGCTTATCTTGTCCGTGGAATGCTAAGTATGAGTATTCGATTACGGTGAGCCTGAAAGCTTGGTGTGCAACGCCGCGCTATCGTCCGGTTTATCTGAGTACCCTTCAGGTTTTGCAGGAAAAAATCGCAGAGCTTGGTATCGAATTAGCTGCCCCAACTCAGCATGTGAAACTGCAAAATGAAGATCTAGAACCGTATTTACTTGAAGGCGATCGCCCCTCTGCCTGAGCTTGGCTTGTTTTTGGGTGAGCAAATAAATGCCTTTAAATGACCGATGCATGGCACAATCCCCCGGTAAATCCGGCAGAGTCAAAGACTATCCTGTTAGAATTTTGAAAGCAAATTTAGCCCTAAGCCCTGTCTGAAAGTCTCCCTATGAAAAGTTTCTGGTCTGCTAAACCTCGTCGTTTTTTGAAATTGATGTGGCGACGAAGTGTCACGATGTTTTGTGTCGGGATAACCTTAGCGACAGTTGGCGGCTATAGTCAGGCGATCGCCCTCACACCAAAAGACTACGATGAGCTAGAATTTCCGCCTTTACCAGAAATTACCCTGCCAGATTACGAACGCTACGAATTAGACAACGGCATGGTGATTTACCTCATGGAAGATCATCAATTACCTTTGGTCAGTGGTTCTGCCATTATTCGCACCGGGTCACGGTATGAGCCAGCAGACCATGTCGGCTTAGCCGGAATTACAGGGACGGTGATGCGCAGCGGTGGCACAACAGAACATTCTGCCGACGAGCTAAATGAAATATTAGAGCAACGGGCTGCCAGTATTGAAACCGGGATTGGAAGTAGTTCCGGTAGTGCAAGTTTTAGTGTCCTCAAAGAAGATTTTGATCTTGTTTTTGATTTGTTTGCCGAAGTCTTACAAAAACCCGCCTTCCCCCGAGACAAACTGGATTTAGCTAAAAGTCAAACCTCTGGTGGTATCTCCCGCCGTAATGATCAGCCTGACGGCATTGCCTCACGGGAATTTAATAAGCTCATTTATGGTGCTGATAGTCCCTACGCCCGCACAGTGGAGTACGAGACGCTGGCCAATATTGACCGCGACGATTTAGTCGAGTTTTACGACACCTATATTCGTCCTGACCAGATTATTCTTGGCATTGTTGGTGATATTGATGTGGCGGCAACCAAGGCCATGATCGAGGAGAATTTTGGCAGTTGGGAAAATCCAGAAACAACGCTAGAACTGACTGCACCAGATGTTGAGCCCACCGCTGCGTTAGGAAATGCTTTTCTCGTCGATCAACCCAAGCTAACCCAGAGCAGTATTTTAGTCGGTCATCAAGGGGGACAACTGGACAACCCAGATTATCCGCAGCTGAGAGTGATGAATGGTGTTATTAGCGGTTTTGGTGGCCGACTGTTTAATGAAATTCGCTCCCGCCAAGGTTTAGCCTATTCCGTCTACGGTGTGTGGAGTCCCCGCTATGACTATGACGGTATGTTTATTTCCGGTGGTTCTACCCGTTCTGATGCGACGGTTCCTTTTCTACAATCTCTCAAGGCTGAAATATACAAGATTCGGGATACCCCGATTAGTGAAGAGGAGTTGTCAAACGCGAAAGAATCAATTCTCAACTCGTTTGTGTTTAATTTCCAAGACCCCGGTCAAACCCTTTCGCGTCTCATGCGATACGAATACTATGGCTACCCTGAAGACTTCATTTTCCAATATCAGCAGGGTGTGAAAGCCACTACGATTGAGGATGTGCAGCGTGTTGCCCAAACCTATCTCAAGCCAGAAGAATTAACGGTTTTAGTGGTTGGTAACGCGGCAGAAATTGATCCGCCGTTGAGTGAGCTGTACTCCGAAGTGACGGAGCTGGATATCACTATTCCTGATGCACCCGAAGCCGAGTGAGCCAACGACAACGAGAACGCTCTGTCACCTTTGAAGTTGGTGCAGGTTTTTATCGTCCCAAAAGTCGAATTGTTCGGGATTTAGGCGTATTAGCCGCAGCGGTTTATCGAGCTGAGATAGGTTCATTACGAGTTCTCGATGGGCTGTCAGCAACAGGAGTGCGATCGCTGCGCTATTACCACGAAGCAAAGGCTGATTGGGTCTGGGCGAATGAAGGAAATCCTGATCTGTGCAAGACCCTCCAGACAAATTTAGCCGCGCTACCACCCGAAAAAGCAGCGGTCAGTTCCCTAAATGTCCATCACCTTTGTATGGCGAGAACTTTGGCTGGCGATCGCTATGATTTTGTGGATTTAGATGCCTTTGGTTCAGGGTCGCAGTTTGTGGCGGATGCTCTTGATGTCACAAAAATTGGGGGATTAATGTATCTCACCAGCACCGATGGCAGAACCTACAGTGGCAGAGAACCCCAGCGGGCTTTGCGTCAGTATGGGTCTTATGTGCGATCGCACCCATCGGTTCAGGAACAAGGCTTACGGTTGTTGCTGGGAAATTTAGCGCAACAGGCGGCTCAGCGAAATTTAGGGATTGAGCCGATATTTTCGTTTTTTTGGGGTGATACCTGTCGTGTGATGGCACGGTTAACTCGGAAGCCGACCTTAACAGAACATAACTACGGTTTTCTTGGCTACTGTCACCACTGCGGTAATTATCATCTGCCCAAATGGAAAAAGTTATCTCAAGCTGTTTGTCCTCATGATCAGTTACCTTTAACGCTGAGCGGAGCATTGTGGCTCGGTCAACTACATCACGGAGATTTTCTTGCCAAGATGATCAAGCTAGCAAACCTTTGGGAATGGCAAGATGTGGCGCGATTACTTACGACGATGCAAGGGGAAATAGAGCTAGCTCCTTACTTTTTTCCGCTCAAGGAAATTGGCTATCGTGGCAAGCTAGATATACCGCCAATCGATGATTTACTGGCGGCATTGCACGATAAAGGCTTTGACGCGAGTCGTACCCACATCCAAGCCCAAGCGATTAAAACAAATGCTTCGATGCAAGACATTGTGGCGATCGCTATGTATATACTCAGCAATTATGAAAACAAAGGATAAGTTGTTGGAATCATACAAATGTGAATTTGTTGTAATAGAAATTTCGAAGTTCATCCAACTTAGCTGTTGTAGACTTACAATGATAGTAAATTAACAATAGTTTTCGCGTGATTTTTATAGGTATGAAAATCGAAGCAAATGATAAAGAGATACAAGATATATTTTCACTTGGATATTTTAAAATACCGCGATTTCAGAGGCCTTATTCTTGGGAAGAAGATCAAGTAAAAAACTTTTGGGAAGATGTTGTTCAAGAAGATAACGATCAGTATTTCATCGGATCAATGGTAGTCTACCAAGATAAAAAACCCTATTTTGGAATTGTTGATGGACAGCAACGATTAACTACAATAACTTTAATATTTTCAGCTATTAGAAATGCATTTCTCTCTTTCGGTCAAGAAAACTTGGCAAAAGGAATTCATTTATATATAGAAAGACCCAATATTGATAATGAAGAAGAATTTATATTGAATTCTGAAACTTCATTCCCTTACTTACAAGATCACGTTCAAAACTATGAAGGATCAACAATTGAATGTAAAGTAGGCTCAGAAGAAGAGAATCTGCAGAATGCATATAGATTTATTAATGATCGGTTAGTTGAAATGTTTCCTAATTCAACTGAATTGAAACAATCAAATCAAGAAGTTCTCTTTGATACAGAAACAACAAACTCTATTGAGAAACTTAAAGCAATTAGAAATAGAATACTTTCACTTAAGTTGGTATTTATTCAACTTGATAATGAAGATGATGCTTACTTGATTTTTGAAACATTAAATGCTCGAGGAAGAGATCTAACCACAGCAGATCTAGTTAAAAATCATTTACTAAAAAAGTTAAAGTCTAATAGTGCGTCTTTGGATTCTGCAAAGCAAATCTGGAATGGAATACTAAAGAGATTTGATGATGCAGGGGAGCGCAGTGCTCTTAACCCATTTTTATATCATTTTTGGCTTTCTAGTAAGTCATACACTACGGAAAAAAATCTTTTTTCATCTTTGAAAGATATTACTAAGACGAAAGATGACGCTCAAAAAATTCTTGATGAGCTCCAAAGCTTTTCGGAATTATATGTCAGTATAATCTCGCCAACGAATTACCCGTGGCGTTCGGATGAAAATCGAGTTAAAAAGAGTCTTGAAGCTTTAAAGTATTTTAATGTTAAACAGCAACTGCCTATGGTTTTAGCATTACTGAGAGCTTATAAGCAAAAGAAAATAAGATTAAAAAGGCTGAGTGATCTCTTGGCTAAGATCGAATTTTTTCATTTTGTCTTTAACGCTGTTACTTCTCAACGTTCTTCAGGATCAATTTCAACACACTATTCGAAACATGCCATTTTATTAAATCAAGCTGAAGACAATAGTGAGATTCAATTAGCTATTAACAGTCTGCTTGATGGCTTAAATCGCAAAAGTCCAACTTATTCCGAATTCGAGTCTAGTTTTATTGAACTGAACTACACAAAACGCCGTTCAAAAAGCAAAATAGTTATTCAGTACTCTTTGCGGAAATTATTAGGTGATGCTTCTAATGGATTGGCTGTTGATTATGACGGCATGAGTATTGAGCATATCCTATCAGAGGATCGAATTAAGAACGAGCAAAATGAAGAAGAGGTAGGAAATATTGGTAATTTATTATTAATTGATAAAAAAACTAATAATGAAGAATTATCTAATCTTGATTTTGTTGATAAGAAAAATATCTTGATAACAAGACAATATCCTGTAGATGAAGTTTTACTTAAAAGTACCTCTTGGGGAAAGCAAGAAATTCGCGCTAGGGCAAAGTTTTTAGCACAATCAATCTGGGATAGAAAATAGTATTTGACGTTGCAATATAAAATTACTTTCAATTAATAATGAGTGCCAGATTTCCGGTGGTGGATCGCTGTGATGCCATTTTCTTGGAGTAGCTCACCCTTGTCGGTGGTGGCATAGACAACCCAATGGTCGCCGCACTCCATTCGATTAGCAACTTTACACTCTAGGTATGCCAAAGCATCGGAAAGAATTTGACAACCATTTTCCGCTTCGGTGGTTTCGATCTCGGCGAAACGATCTTCTCCCGGCTCAAAAGGCTTGAGGAAATGTTTCATTAAGCCAATATGGTTTCCTTCCTGCAAGACATTAATCACAAAATCAGAGCCATTGTGCATCAGTGATTCGATCGCCCGTTCTTTCGCGACGGCCACGGTAAAACCGGGAGGATTAAACGTGGCTTGGGATACCCACGATGCCAACATCGCACCAGACAATTCATCTTGCTTCGTTGTAATCACGCAAAGAGAACCAACAATGCGACCGAGGGCCTGTTCGAGGTTTGCTGTTTGGGAAGTGGAAGCAACATTTTCTTTCGGCTTGCGGCGTTTGGCTGCCTTTTTCAGAGCTTGGGCAAAATCAGTTCCGGTTTCCTCACAGGTTTTAATGGTTACTTCCGTCGGCTTGAATTTGACGCGAATTGGGTCAAAACCTAATTGATAGCCTGCATCCTTAAACTTGCCTTCTAATAAATCGATGGCTTCACCACTCCAACCGAAAGACCCAAAAACGCCTGCTAATTTAGTTTTTTCGGCGTTAGCTAGGACGATGCCAAGGGCAGTCTGGATTTGCGTGGGGGCATGGCCACCAAGGGTCGGGGAACCCATAATAAAGCCGCTACAGTTGGCGATCGCCGTTTTGATATCTTCAGGTTCAGCATGTTCGGCGTTAAAGGTTTCGACCATGACTCCAGCTTTAGAAATACCACGGGCAAGGGCTTGGGCAACGGTGGCGGTATTGCCGTAGGCTGATGCGTAAATGAGGGCGACAGAAATATCGTTTTTCTGCTTTTCTGCCCAAACTTGATAGCTATTTAAAAGCTCTTGGCGACTGTAACGAACGAGGGGGCCATGACCTGTGGCATAAATTTGGGCTGGCTTTTCGGCAATTTTCCCTAGCGCTAAAAGGGTTTGTCGAATGGCTGTTGCATGGATGCAATCAAAATAATAGCGGCGGTCTTCTTCGTAGACTTGCCAGCCTTCGTCGAGGACTTGATCGCCACAAACATGGGCACCGAAAAATTTGTCGGTAAAAAGAATCTCACTTTTCGGATCAAAGGTGCAAAGATGTCCGGGGAAACGGGGAGTAGGTGTCAAGATAAATTGGAGATGATGCCCTTCCCCCAAATCTAAGGTGTCGCCTTTTTTAATGATTTGTAGGTTCAGTTCCACATCTTCCAAGAGATCTTTGATGGCGATCGCCGCTGGATTTGAGCAGACAACCGTTGCTTGGGGGGCGAGTTCGAGTATTGCTTTTAAAGTCGCACAGCGGTTGGGGTTGGTGTGACCAAGGATGATGTAATCCAATGTCCGCAGATCAAAGCGCTCCTGGAGAGCATCGATAAAAACCCCTTGAAACGATTCGCCGGGTGGATCGATTAATGCTCTTTTCTCGCCGCGAATTAGATAGCTATTGGCTGTTGTCCCCTTTTGCAGGCCATATTCGATTTCAAACTTGAGGCGATCCCACGTCCGCGAGCGCAGTACAAGAGTCTCAGCACTCAGCGGATAAGGCTGTACATCTCTGGGTCTCGTTTCAACTGCCATAGTTCTGCGGAGGTCATCAATACATCACCTCTCAGTATCGCAGAATACGCTCAGCGATCGCCATTACCTTCAGCTTAGAAAAACTCATGACGTTCATTGCCGAAAATTAGGACTTAGAACATCGAGTTTTATCTCGGTGAGTTCCCATTCTATGTAAACTTAGCTTGAGCAAAATCTCATGGGTGCTTAACTTAAACGGGCGGTTATGGGGCTTCACCACCCATCACACTTCCGGGGACGATCCGTAATAATAACTATTGAGAAAGAAATTGTTGCCGAGATCTCTAAGCGTCCTATGTCGATGATGCTTAGAGATTTTTCATATGTGACCTGTTTTTCGTTGAATATCAGGGAGACCACGAGAGGCGATCGCCGACTAATTGAAAATCCCTCTAGTCCCTAAAATTCGTGTCCTTCATAATTCCCCACCGCATTCGGATCAACGTCGCGGCGAGAACCTAGAAACTCAAAACGATTCACTCGAATTACCGGACGAGAACATTCATAACCGTTGCGATTCGTAAACGTATCTATTTTTAGGTATCCTTGCACGGCAATTTGACGACCCTTTTTTACATAATTAGCAGCCAACTCCGCTGTTTTGCCCCACATCTCCAAATTAAACCAGTCCGGCTTATCGTCACGGCTCGTAGGACGGTTAACTGCAAGTGTCAGAGTACAGAGAACTGTTCCTGATTCAAAATAGCGAACCTCAGGATCAGTCCCGACTCTGCCCACTAAATTGACGATATTGATGCTCATAACTGATATTTTTGTACGAATGATCTCCTCTTATTTTGCCACAGTTATCCGTAGCAATTTCCCAAGAACTTTTGTATGGTGTGATTGATTTACCTACAACAAAGTCGAGTCATAATGCTAGAGCTATATCAGTTCGAACTGTCGCAATTTTCCGAAAAAATTCGTCTTATTCTCGATTACAAAGGTCTAGAGTACAAAAAAATTGAAGTTACTCCCGGTATCGGCCAGTTAGATCTCTACAAGATGTCTGGCCAACGCCAAGTACCTGTCCTAAAAGATGGTGACACGGTAATTAGTGATTCTACAGAAATCGCCTTTTACCTCGACCGTAAGTTTCCGGCAAAGCCGATTGTGCCTGTGGATTCTATCCAGCGTGCACAATGTCTCATCATGGAAGAATGGGCAGATGAGTCAATCGGTCTTAAGGGTCGTACCGCGTTTGTTGGCGCACTGAATCAAAACCCTAACTTCAGAACTTCCATTTTGCCGAAGGAAGTCCCCGACTTTTTTAAAAATATTTTGGGTGCAGTGCCCGGTGATGTGCTGGACTTTTTTGGGTCAGGCGTTGGTCTTGGTGGTGATGCGGTGAAGTACGCGCAGCGCGGCTTAAAGCAAGATCTGGAGGCTTTGACTGCGATTGTGCAGAATCAGCCTTACCTTTTGGGTGAGCAGCCAACCCTTGCGGATTTTAGTGTGGCAGCTCTCAGTATTTTGTTGAAATTCCCTGCTGGTGACTACCTCGATATTCCTGAATATCTCAAGGGCAAAGGTATCCCCGGATTGGGTGACAATGCTGAGTATGCACCTTTCTTTGAGTGGCGCGATCGCCTATATCTAGATTTCCGTCAGCAGTCGGGCAGCAGTAGCGGCACAACAAAATCTGACGGTAGCTCGCCTACGACGATTCAAATCGACTAGACGCAGACAGACAGCTAACTGTATTTAGTTCAATAATTTGGGCAAAATTTTTAACTTTTTCAATAAAAGGTGGGGCGATCGCCTCGCCTTTCTTATTGGTATCCAAGCTGTAAAAGTATCTCAAAACCCATATATATTGAGGGTTTCAATACAAAAATCAAGCCGTGTAATTATGACATCAAGCTTTATGAAATAGGCTTAAGTATTGTAAACTACGCAAGAATCAAAAAATATTAAGCATTTTCAAGTAAGGAGCATAGACAGTTATGACGGCGGCGGCTGCGTCATCACTCAGAATGTCAAAGGAGTATCTACGCCCACCCAGCGGTATGAATCCCAACGTGTGGATGGTCATCATCGCCGTGGTTCTGATCGCCACTTCCGTGTGCGGTTACTGGCTTTGGGGTTGGTACGATTGGGTTTGCTTTAGCGAAAATGTTTTGGCATTGCATTTGGCGGGCACTGTAATTCACGACGCATCCCACCGTGCTGCCCATAGCAATCGTGCTGTGAATACCGTTCTGGGTCACGCCAGCGCCTTGATGTTGGGATTTGCATTTCCTGTTTTCACAAGGGTGCATCTTCAGCATCACGCCCACGTCAATGATCCCGAAAACGATCCCGACCACTTTGTTTCGACCGGTGGCCCCCTATGGATGATTGCAGCTCGCTTCTTTTATCACGAGTTCTTTTTCTTTAAACGCCGCCTCTGGAAAAACTACGAGCTACTTGAATGGTTCCTTAGTCGGGCATTCCTCGGCATTATTGTTTATCTCGGTATTCACTACGGTTTTATCGGGTACATCATGAATTTTTGGTTTGTACCGGCTCTCGTGGTTGGTATTGCGCTCGGCCTGTTTTTTGATTACTTGCCCCACCGTCCCTTTGAAGAGCGCGACCGCTGGAAAAATGCCCGCGTTTATCCCAGTAAGCTATTAAACTTGTTGATTTTGGGTCAAAACTATCACCTTGTTCATCACCTGTGGCCTTCGATTCCTTGGTATAAGTACCAGCCTGCCTATTACCACATCAAACCTCTACTAGATCAAAAAGAATCTCCTCAATCTTTGGGTCTACTGAAAGGTAAAGATTTTCTCGGATTCCTTTACGATATTTTTGTGGGTATTCGTTTTCACCCCAAATCTGATGCTAAGTAATCCATTGCTTTAGCTGCTGACTTTTTATTCATAATTTCGCTATTTTTTTGCCAAAGCCATGATTGATTCTCAAGCAATTCTTGATGCTCTAAAGCCTGTCAAAGACGAGGAACGTAAGCAGAGCATAGTAGAAGCGGGCAGAGTGCGGGATATTAGCATCGATGGTGGCACAGTGACTTTCACCCTTGCTCTGACGACTACGGCGGGTATGGTGAAGGATCTGATCGTCGAAGATTGTGAAAAGGCTGTGACGGCTCTTGATGGCGTGGAAGCTGTTGAGATTGCCGTCGTAACTCTGCCTAAGCCCCTTCCTAGCCAACAGGGTATCGAAGATGTGAAGCACATCATTGCGATCTCTAGTGGTAAAGGTGGCGTTGGCAAAAGCAGTGTGGCGGTTAATGTGGCGATCGCCCTTGCCCAGAGTGGCGCCAAGGTTGGTCTTTTAGATGCAGATATCTATGGACCGAATGTTCCCAATATGATGGGCGTTGGCGAAGTTGAACTCAAAGTTGATAAAAGTGGTGGGCAGGACGTTCTCCAGCCGGAATTCAATTACGGTGTGAAGTTCGTTTCAATGGCATTTTTAATTGACCCTGACCAACCTGTGATGTGGCGTGGCCCCATGATTAACAGTATGGTGCGCCAGTTTTTGTATCAGGTGAACTGGGGTGAATTGGATTATTTATTGGTAGATATGCCCCCCGGTACGGGTGATGCCCAGTTAACGATGGCTCAGGCTGTACCAATGGCGGGTGCAATTATTGTGACCACTCCTCAAACGGTGTCATTACTAGACTCTCGCCGTGGTCTTAAGATGTTCCAGCAAATGAATGTCAATCTCCTCGGCATTGTCGAAAATATGAGTTACTTTATTCCGCCGGATATGCCAGAGAAGCAATATGATTTGTTTGGTTCAGGCGGGGGCGAAAAGACAGCGAAGGAATTGGATGTACCTCTATTGGGTTGTGTTCCCCTAGAGATTGCCCTGCGTGAAGGTGGTGACAACGGCAAACCGATTGTGATGGCTCAGCCTGAGTCTGCTTCTGCTAAAGCTCTAATTGCCATTGCCGGTGCGATCGCCGATAAAGTTTCCGTTCCGGCGATCGCCTAGAACTGACTTTGAACTTTTAATTAAACGAAAAAAAAGGAGAAATCAACATTTCTCCTTTTTTCATATTTTGGTGATGAAATACAAATCTTAGTTAACTGCTTCTAAGGTTGTAATCCCATCTCTTCTAAGACAAATTAGCGTCGGATGTTCTTTGCCATGCTGCGGAACATATCCATGCTAGTGTCTACTTCCTTTGGAGCGGGAGTAGGAGCAGGAGCGGGAGTCTCAATCTTTTTCTCTTCTACGACAGGCTCAGGTGCTTTGGTTTCTTGAACCACAGGAGCGGGGGCAGGAGTGGGCTCAGGAGCAGGAGTTGCAGGTGTGAAGCTAGAGCTAGAAGAGCTGCTAAAGCTGCTGGAAGAGGAAGAAAAAGAGCTGGCGTTACCGAAGCTAGAAGAGAAGGAAGCGCTAGAAGATGTAGGACGGGAGGGAACTTGGTTTGGGTCTACACTGCGCATATTGTCAGAGGAAACCTGAGAAATGATTGTCTTACCTTCTTTCCCCTTAAGTTTTGGGAAAGTGCGCTTAATTGTCTTCGTTTGCTTCATATACTCGGTATCGCCCAAAGTTTGAGCTTCTTCAAAATCGAGGAAGAAGTCACCTTTCTTGGGTTCGTTTTTCTTGCCGCCAAATAAACCGAAGAGTGCCATAAATTTAAATTAATTTTCAACAAACAACATTACTTTGTGTAAATGATATCAAAAATCTTCTCATTTAAGTATGTCGCTAAACATTTGAGAGGTTTGTTTCTGCTTCATTTGTAGGGTTTTCGTCGAGACTCGTAGCAACAGCAAATCCATTGGCTTTCTTCTGCATCATCTTAAAAATATTGAGAAAACCATTAGCCCGGGACGGCGTTAAACTGACGCTTAAGCCGGTGTCTTCAATAAAGTCTGGTTTTACTGCGACAATCTCTGCGGGGGAGAGGCCATTAAGACCGTTAATCAGTAAACCGACTAGACCTTTAACCAACTGTGCATCAGAGTCACCATGGTAAATAACTTGGTTATCAACGTAGTCGGCTGTGATAAAAACCTGGGATACACAGCCATGTACTTTATTGTTCGGATTTTTGTCTGCTTCTGCCATCGGTTCTAGCTTATTGGCATACCACAGTAGCTGTTGGTATTTTTGCTTAGGATCGGTTTTGCGCTTAAAACGACTAACGATTTTGGCCAGATTGGCAGGTAAAGCTGATGACATGGCAAGAGTGATAAGGGTCTGATTTAGATTACTTTACGTCGTATTGTGACAAAAAAAACTCGGCGATCGCCACAGAGGAAAACACCGAGTGCATGAATTTTTTAGTATCGAGTCACCTTTGAAGGCAAGACTATTTAACGATTAAAAGAGGGTAATTCGACAGCAGCGAGGGAAGCTCGTTTTTTCGCTGTGCGTAGGGGATTTAAGGTGGGGGAGGGCCAATTTTTCTGTTGGGTGGGCAAAGGTGCAGACATCGTCTGTTGTACTTGGCGCTGAATGGTGGGCGATACCGCTGCAGAATTATTTGTCGTAGAAACAGGGATATTTGCGGCTGGTTCTTGCCACTTGGGGAATTGCAAGACGCCCTTTGGTAGGTTGTCCGCCTGTGGCTCCACTGTTGCTTCGGACATTGCTGCCATCTCGGCCTCCAAGTCCTGCAATTGCTGTTCTAAATCTTCGTTTACATCCGGCGGTAATACTACAGAAGCAGATTCTATCTCCTGTGCTGAGGTGCTTTCACTCGCTTGATCTTCAGCTTGTGTCTCTGGGGCAATATTCAGAGGCTCAGTATTGCCAAGGTTCAAAATAGGGGTATTCGATGATAAAGAAGGTTTGGGTTGTAGCGGTTGCTCTGACCAAGGTTGAATACGGCTAACCTTCGGAACTGGCGTTTTGGTGATCGGGGGATTAGGAATCTCCGATACGTTTACACCTTGTTGTTCTAAGGCTGTTTTGTATTGAATGGCGTAGCGTTGTTGACGTTGGAGGCGAGCTTGTAAATCGTGAATTTCTTGTTCTGCTGCAACTAGTTTTTGCTGCTGCTCATCGTAGGATTCCCGCAACAGGGTACATTCGCGCTCAACCTGAGCCAACTGCGTTTGACTTCTCTTGAGGGTTTGGTTGAGTTCATTCATCATGTTGCGATGTTCACGAACGTCTTCTTTTGCCAAGTTTAAATCCTGGGTGAGGCGATCAATTTCGCTTTGGTTGCCTGTTAGGTTGTCGGCTTGCTGGTCAAGCAGACTATCTGCATTACGGGAGCGGGCAATCTGCGTTTGTAATCTTTCTTGGGATTCTGCGAGGGCTTGTTCGAGCTGGACAACAGTCTTAACAAGTTCACGGTTGTGCTGTCTGAGTTTACGAGCCAATAGGAAGCCGTCGTTTTCGATGTCTAAATCTAGGTTCGGGGGGGGAGCGATCGCCGCCTCTTCTGTATCTGTGTCTAGGTTTTCGGAGTCATTGGACTCGGAGCCAGCAGCCGTTGCAGAGACGTCAATAGTTTGGGACGTGGAGTCTTCGATAAAAGCCTCGGTTTCGAGGGGATTCGGCTGTTGTGAATCGGGGTTTTGGTGGCTCATAGTTTCGTGAATCTAGACGTGAGGCAACACAGACTAAAGATTTAAGGGGGAAGGCTGCTTGAAGTGTATCAAGGGATGGAAAAAAATTCGACAAAGTTTAACGGTTTTTTGTCAGTTTTTCCGGTAATTTCTTGAATTCTAAAGCTATTTTACGATTGTACAAAGGATTACGAGAAGTGCTTACTTAATTTTCGTAATTAGTAAAGTGTTCTCTATTCATCTTCTATGTACGAATCGATGCAAAAGTCGCTGGCCTACTAAAAGGTTTGGGCTAGGGCGACTTCCCGTAATTCGTCGGGAGTGAGATGGGAATACTGAATTTCGCCATCCTTGAGCCAAATAATACGTTTGGTTTGAGTGGCGACTTCATTTTCGTGGGTCACCATCACAACACTCATGCCTGTGTGGTGCAGTTCGCCAAAAAGCTCCAGAATTTCGTGGGTTGTCCGAGAATCTAAAGCGCCTGTGGGTTCATCGGCGAGGAGTAATAAGGGCTCATTAACAATGGCTCGGGCGATCGCCACCCGTTGTTGTTGTCCGCCGGAAAGTTGGTTGGGTCGGTTGTGGAGACGGTTTGCGAGACCAACTTTTGTTAAAGCGGCAACGGCGCAATCTCTGCGTTCTTGGCTAGGAACATTGCCATAGATCATCGGCAAAATTACATTTTCGAGGGCGCTCATTTGCGGCAACAGATGAAATTGCTGGAACACAAAGCCAATATTTTGATTCCGGATTACAGCAAGTTGGCGATCGCTGAGAGTTGAGACGTTTTCGTTGTTGAGGAAATAATTACCTTTTGTCGGTTGGTCAAGACAGCCGATGATATTCATCAGTGTCGATTTGCCGGAACCAGATGCTCCCATGATGGAGCAATATTCCCCTGCTTGGATTTGGAGTGCCACGTCTCGCAACGCGTAAACTGTGGTTTCTCCGGAACCATAAATTTTGAAAAGGTCTTGGATTTCTATCATGGGTGGTGATCGCCCGTCTGTGTGCAGAGTAAAAGGGCAAAGTTTGGCTATAACGGTATTGTAGCTAGTTCTTCACTGCCTTGATGAAAGCTTGCCTACGCGTTCTCTTGTATCTACGTCACTGGATTTTACAAATATCTCTATGCACCATGCTTATTTATATGGGGCTGGCTCCCGGTAATGCTTTTGCTCAGGAGCTAATTTTCACTACGCAGTTGGCAACGGCTGCGATGGAGTTTACTTCTGACATCATTGAAACCCAAGAAATCAAACTAGCTAATGGGGCGATCGCCGTTAAAGTACCGGGAAACTGGCGACCTAATCCGAAAAAGAATTCTTTTAATAAAGACAAAGCCTTTGACGAAGACTATATTGCCCGCCGTGATTTTTTAGGCAGTGCGATACGTGTTGAGCGGTTTGATGAGTTGCCTATCGGTCTAATGCCCAAGGATATTTATTTGCAAGAAATTGAATCCATCACCGAAGCTGTGCAGGGGTCTGCGGAATTAGTCGAGTTAGAGGCGATTGAAACTCTCCCGGATAAAAAAATTACGAGCAGCACCTATCTCATCAAAGTTGGCGGTTTGATGAGTTTTCATTACAAAGTTGCGTTGATTGAATTTACGGAGGACTCAGATTATTTTTTGGTGATGGTACAAGGCGGTGCGCCAAAAAATTGGGACGCTGCCAATGAGAAATTGCAGGACATTAATCGGTCTGTCACATTGCTAGCTGCCAAATAATTCAAAAATTAGCGATGACGGAAAATAATGTAGTCAGTTTGATTTTGGCGGGTGGGCAAAGTCGCCGGATGGGACAGGATAAAGCTCTACTCACAGTTGAGGGTGTTCCGCTACTCCAAAGAACTATGGCGATCGCCGCCAATCTCACCGAGCAAGTTTGGATTAGTACGCCGTGGCGAGATGTTTACCAACCCTACTTTTCCGAAACGGTGCAGTGGCTTGATGATGCGCAGCAACAGGGGCCAGTCGTTGCCTTAGCCGAATCGCTTAAGCAGATGCCTCAACGAGAATGGGTTTTGGTTTTAGCCTGCGATTTACCCTATCTCGATCAAGGACAATTAGAAGAATGGATCACACTTTTAGAAACTGTTCCAGAAAATTGCGTGGCGGCTTTAGTAAAACAAGAAAAATGGTATGAGTCTCTGTGTGGGTTTTATCGATTTTCAGCACAGGTATCCCTACAAAAATTCATTCAAAACGGCGATCGCTCCTTTCAGAAATGGCTCGTTACAGAAAATGTCTATGAGCTGCCTCTAGAGACTGAAAATATGCTGTTTAATTGCAACACCCCAGAAGATTTCGCTACCCTGAAAGCCCATTCCTAATCGCTTTCTCCATGCAACAAACTGCCCTAAATCTCATTGCCATTGGTGTATTTTTGATGACCATGACGAGTCTGCTCGGCGGCATTTTTCATATTTCGCCCTTTGTCCCCGCAGGCATCACCGTTTTTATCATGGGCATCGCATCGGTGGATACCTTTCAGTTGCAAGGGCGCGGCATGATGATTTTCCTCGATTTGTTTACCCCAGAGGCAGAACGAAAGCGGGTAATTCAGCACGAAGCTGGACACTTCTTAGCGGGCTATTTGTTGGGGATTCCGATCACAGGCTATAGCTTGACTCCTTGGGAAGCGGTGAGACAAGGGCAGGGCGGTTTAGGCGGTGTGAATTTTGACCTCGAAACCATCGAAAATTCCTTACAAAGAAAGCAGCAAATTAATCTTTTGGTAGAGCGGGTGAGCACGACTTTAATGGCTGGAATTGCTGCGGAAAATTTAGTATTTGATGAAGATCAAGGTGGTTTTGAAGACCGACGACAGTTACGACAAATGCTGGTTAAAGCGGGTGTGCCGTCGGTGAGTCTCGAACAGCGGGAAAAATGGGCGACGTTACAGGCAACAAATTTATTAGAGCGTAATCAAGAAAGTTACCAAAATTTGGTTCAGGCAATGGCTGCTCGTAAATCTCTCGAAGAATGCTATCAAGTGATTAGCGAAACATCTTCAGAGCTAGAGGCGATCGCCTAATAAACTGATTATTTCAGATACCGAATTTCAACCATTTTTAAAAATAGTGTTCACTCTAAGAATTTAGCTTTTTTCGAGTGAATTTCAGGCGGCGATCGCCACTCAAAAAAAGAGATGAATTTAGAGCTGATTATGCTACCCTTTTAAAGTTGTCTAAAAACGCACATCTGGGATCTTTCGGGTGTTTCCTCAAAGAAATGTCCCCAGGTGGAGGTTTAACCCGAAAAGGAGTTAAAAGAATATGCCCGTAGTTTCTCTTGCAGAACTATTAGAATCTGGTGTTCACTTTGGTCACCAGACACGCCGCTGGAATCCTAAGATGTCCCAGTACATCTACACTTCCCGTAATGGCGTACACATCATTGACCTAGTTCAAACCGCACAGCTCGTTGAAGAAGCCTATGCATACATGCAGAAAGCATCTGAAAGCGGCAAGCGTGTTTTATTCGTTGGTACAAAGCGTCAAGCAGCAGGCATTATTGCCCAAGAAGCGAAGCGCTGTGGTGCTTTTTACATCAACCAACGTTGGCTTGGTGGAATGCTCACTAACTGGGAAACAATCAAAACCCGTGTTGAGCGTCTAAAAGAATTAGAATCCCTCCAAGATAGCGGTAACCTTGACCGTCGCCCCAAGAAAGAAGCTTCCATGCTCCGTCGTGAACTCGACAAGCTCCAGAAGTATCTCGGCGGCATTAAGAATATGCGCAAGATTCCTGACATCGTTGTCGTTATCGACCAACGTCGTGAACACAACGCGATTCAGGAATGCCGCAAGCTGAATATTCCTATCGTTTCCTTGTTGGATACCAACTGTGATCCTCAGACTGTGGATCTCCCCATCCCCGCAAATGACGATGCAATTCGTTCCATTAAATTGATTGTCGGCAAACTCGCTGACGCAATTTATACCGGTCGTCATGGTCAAGC
>CAZXBK010000075.1:0-20362 GCA_964638765.1 uncultured Synechococcus sp.
AACGATAAAACCTGTCTGCAAGGAGAAACCATCACCCCTGAACAAGTAGGGGAGTTTGTTGACTATTTAATTGATCTATTGGCGAATTTTAGACGAGCACGTACTGTGGACTTTCCAAAGGGGTTTTATCGTCAACTTCTCGGATTATCAAAAGAATGATTTTCAGCTTTGCTCCTAGCCGAAATTCCGTTATTGTTTACTAAATAGAATCTAAGCTTCCAGAGGAGTAGTGGGTGTGACCCAATCAACCCAGAGAGTCATTGTTGCTTCTACCGAGCCATACAGCGGTAAATCGGCCGTTCTTCTAGGCCTTGTGCAACAACTAAAGCAGCAAAATCTTTCTGTTGCCTACAGTAAGCCCATCGGTACAGTTTGGCATGATGAGCAAAGCGGTTCTTTTGCCCGTGTCGAAGATGATTTACGGTTTCTCGTGGAAGCTCTCAACCTGAGTGAGGCAGAGGTAAAGTCACCTGTTTTGTTCCTCGATCAAGAGACCCTAGCGCGTCGCTTAAGTGGTGAAGACGATATTGATTATCCTCAGAAACTCAAAGAAGATTTAAGTGGTATTGAGGCGGATGTCACCTTTGTAGAAGCGCCAAAAAGTCTTTGGGAAGGTAGTATTTTTCATCTGTCTGCTGGTGAAATTGCTAATGCTTTAGATGCGCAGATTCTTCTGGTTATTCCCTATCACGATAAACTCCTCGTCGATAGTCTCCTGACTGTACTGCGATTCCTCGGTGATCGCCTTATGGGTGTAGTGATTAATAAAATTCCACCTGATGCTTTAGAGATTGCAGAACAGCAAGTGAAACCTTTTCTCCAGAAGCAAGGTATTGATGTCTTTGGTTTGATTCCTGCCAATCGGATTCTTCGTAGCATTAATGTGCGCGAACTCGTTAAACGCCTTGATGCAGAAGTTCTCTGTCGCGGCGATCGCCTTGATCTGATGATTGAAAGCCTTACTATCGGTGCGATGAATGTGAACTCTGCTCTGAAGTATTTCCGTCAGCGACAAAATATGGCAGTCGTCACAGGTGGCGATCGCACAGATTTACAGTTAGCAGCCCTCGAAACATCCACCCAATGCCTAATTTTGACGGGTCATGTTGCGCCCCAAGAAATTATTCTCAACCGCGCCGAAGATTTAGAAATCCCGATTCTTTCGGTGGATTACGATACCCTCACCACCGTTGAGATTATCGACCAAGCCTTTGACCACGTACGTTTGCAAGAACCCATTAAAGTAGAAGTAGCCCAGGAATTATTCCAAAAGCATTTCGACTATGATCGCTTTGTGCAACACTTGTCTTAACTATTAGCGCTAGTATTTGCCCTTGAGTGAGTACTTTTCAAAATCTAATTCTGAAGTCGCGTTTTACTAAAATTTTCTACCTATGCAAACCCTAGAGCGTCCGAGTACAGATGCGGCAAAGCTGGTGGATACAACAATCCATCGCCGGAAAACCCGCCCCGTTCCAGTCGGTTCAGTGACTATCGGCAGTGACTACCCTGTTGTTGTCCAGTCGATGATTAATGAAGATACCCTCGACATTGAAGGGTCTGTGGCGGGCATTCGTCGCCTCCATGAAATTGGCTGTGAAATTGTCCGGGTGACTGTGCCCAGCATGGCTCACGCAAAGTCTCTCGCCAAAATTAAAGAGAAATTGGCAGCAACTTATCAGCCAGTCCCCCTCGTTGCAGACGTTCACCACAACGGTATGAAAATTGCCCTAGAGGTGGCGAAGCATGTTGATAATGTGCGTATCAATCCGGGTCTGTACGTTTTTGAAAATCCCAGCGACAGCCGTACCGAATATTCTGATGCAGAATTTCAGGCGATCGGTAACAAAATTCGCGAAACCCTAGAACCTCTCGTCGTTTCTTTGCGAGATCAGGGCAAGTCCATGCGTATCGGCGTTAATCATGGTTCCCTTGCCGAGCGGATGCTCTTCACCTACGGCGATACTCCCGAAGGCATGGTGGAGTCGGCCATTGAATTTATTCGCATTTGCCAAGACCTTGATTTCCATAACCTAATTATTTCCCTCAAAGCATCCCGCGTGCCTGTCATGTTGGCGGCTTACCGCCTCATGGTGCGCCGTATGGATGAGCTGGGCATGGATTATCCCCTACACCTCGGCGTTACGGAAGCAGGCGATGGTGAATATGGTCGTATCAAATCTACCGCTGGCATCGGCACACTTTTGGCGGAAGGCATTGGCGATACCATTCGAGTCTCTCTGACTGAAGCTCCTGAAAAAGAAATCCCTGTTTGCTACAGCATTTTGCAGGCACTCGGTCTCCGCAAAACCATGGTGGAGTACGTGGCTTGTCCTTCCTGCGGTCGTACTCTTTTTAACCTTGAGGAAGTACTCAACAAAGTTCGTAATGCCACAGATCATTTAGTTGGTCTTGATATTGCGGTGATGGGCTGTATTGTGAATGGCCCCGGTGAAATGGCAGACGCTGATTACGGCTATGTTGGCAAAACTCCCGGCTATATTTCTTTGTATCGTGGTCGCGAAGAGATTCGTAAAGTGCCCGAAGATGAAGGCGTTGAACAGCTGATTGACCTAATCAAATCTGATGGCCGTTGGGTTGATCCTCCCGAAGAAGAATAAATTTCAAAACTTTTTTCAAATATGAATCCTGTCTAAAACTAGGCGGGATTTTCTATTTCTACTTGGGTCGTTTCGATAATCTCGACATCTTCATAAATATCGGCGATCGCCACATCTATACCAATAGATTTAAACGCTAGGTTTTCGGCCTCCAGATCAAACTTTTCAAATCGCCAAGAATTGTCTGGGTTGCGGCGATAGATTTCAAGGCGTTGATGTTTGGTGTTGACCAGAATGTATTCTTCGAGGCTGGCAATGGTTTGATAGTCGTTAAACTTGTCTCCACGATCAAAGCCTTCGGTGCTGGGAGATAACACCTCAATAATTAGCTTGGGAAAATATTTAACAGTCGCAGTATCTTTGTCTTCGGGATTACAAGTGACAAATAAATCTGGGTAGTAATAACAATTTTTCCGCTCAACTCTCACCTTCACATCAGCGAAATAAACACTACAACCCGAACCGCGTAGATGATTACGGAGCAATAAAGCAATATTTAAAGCAATCGTGTTGTGGGTATCAGTTGTACCGACCATTGCATAGGCTTCGCCATTGGTATATTCGTGTTTGACAGCACTTTTTGCTTCCCAAGCCAAATATTCTTCGGGAGTAAGATACTGAGAATCCTTCAGGGCAAGCATCGCAAAACCGGGTTTTTCGTCTTGCTTTGATTTTAACGGGTGAATCCATAGGATTTTCCTAAATCACCGCCAATTCAGCCCTCCCACTTGCCTATAATATTTAAGAACTTTTAAGCAGTAATGGCGATCGCCCCAATGAGCAAGTCCGATCAAATCCGCATCCGTGGCGCAAGGCAGCACAACCTCAAAAATGTGGATCTTGATTTGCCTCGTAACCAGTTGATTGTTTTTACTGGGGTGTCGGGTTCGGGTAAGTCATCGCTGGCGTTCGATACGATTTTTGCGGAGGGTCAACGGCGCTATGTTGAGTCTCTCAGTGCCTATGCCCGGCAGTTTTTGGGGCAGCTCGATAAGCCTGATGTTGATGCCATTGAAGGGTTGAGTCCAGCGATCTCCATCGACCAGAAGTCTACGTCCCATAATCCCCGCTCTACGGTTGGTACTGTCACTGAAATTGCCGATTATTTGCGTTTACTGTTTGGTCGTGCCGGTGAACCCCACTGTCCCCACTGCGATCGCCCCATTGCGCCTCAGACGATTGATGAGATGTGCGACCGGGTTTTGGAGCTGCCGGATAAAACCAAATTTCAACTGCTTGCTCCAGTTGTTCGCCACCAAAAAGGAACCCACAAAAAAACGCTTTCTAGTATTGCCTCTGAAGGTTTTGCTCGCGTCCGAATTAACGGTGAAACTCGCGAATTAAGCGACAATATTTCCCTTAAAAAAAATAATTATCACAACATCGAAATCGTGGTAGATCGCCTCGTTAAAAAAGAAGGCATGCAAGAACGTTTAGTCGATTCTTTATCTACTTGCCTCAAACACTCTGAAGGCACTGCCATTATTGATTTAGTGGGCACAGAAGAGCAGATTATCTTTTCGGAAAACTTTGCCTGTCCCGAACATGGTGCGGTGATGGATGAGCTATCTCCCCGCCTGTTTTCTTTCAATTCCCCCTATGGCGCTTGTCCTGCCTGTCATGGTTTAGGCAGCCACCGTCGTTTTTCCCCTGACCTTGTCGTCCCTGATCCCAAGCAACCTCTCTACGCGGCGATCGCCCCCTGGTCTGAAAAAGAGAATACTTATTATCTATCGTTGCTCTATAACCTTGGGCAAAACTTCGGCTTTGATATCCAAACAAAATGGCAAGATTTAAGCGAAGAACATAAAGATATTATTCTCAATGGTGCAGAAGAATCGATTTGGTTTGAAGAAGAATCTCGCTACGGTTCCGGTAAAGGATATTACCGCCATTATTCGGGTGTTTTAAAACTATTAGAACGAAATTATAAAGAGACCAGCTCTGAAGCAATTAAATCAAAACTTGAAAAATATTTAGTCAATCAACCCTGTGAAGTTTGTGGCGGAAAACGTCTCAAACCGGAAGCCCTCGCGGTACGTCTTGGCCAATTTAATATTGATGAGCTGACCAGTGTTTCTATTCGAGAGTGCTACCAAAGAATTGAAGACCTAGAGTTGAGCGATCGCCAAAAATTAATTGGTGAATTGGCCTTAAAAGAAATTCGAGCACGTCTGAAATTTTTATTAGATGTAGGTCTGGATTATTTGACTCTTGACCGCGCAGCCATGACCCTTTCGGGTGGCGAAGCGCAACGCATTCGATTGGCAACGCAAATTGGGGCTGGATTGACGGGTGTCTTGTATGTCTTAGACGAGCCGAGTATTGGTTTGCACCAGCGGGATAATGAGAGACTTTTAGGCACTTTGCAAAAGCTCAGAGATCTGGGCAATACGTTAATTGTTGTCGAGCATGACGAAGACACGATGCGGGCGGCAGATCACATTATTGATATTGGGCCAAAAGCTGGTGTGCATGGTGGAGATATTGTTTTTGCTGGCAGTTTTGACAAATTTCTCAAGAACAAAAAGTCTTTAACGGCAGCCTATTTATCTGGCAAACGAAAGATTGAAACCCCAGAAGAACGCCGCGAAGGGAATGGTGGTCGCCTCACGTTAGAGAATTGTAGAAAAAACAATTTAAAGAACGTTGATGTGGAGATTCCCCTCGGAAAATTAGTCTGTGTAACGGGAGTTTCGGGGTCAGGAAAATCAACTTTAATGAATGAGTTACTGTACCCATCATTGCAACATAGCCTCAATAAAAATGTCCCTTTTCCCAAGGAATTAGACAAGGTAAAAGGTCTTAAATCTATTGATAAGGTAATTGTTATTGACCAGTCACCGATTGGTCGGACTCCCCGCTCTAATCCTGCGACTTATACCGGAATTTTTGACCCCATTCGTTCATTATTTGCGGAGGCAGTGGAAGCGAAAACTAGAGGTTATAAGAAAGGTCGTTTTTCGTTTAATGTCAAAGGGGGACGCTGCGAAGCTTGTGGTGGTCAGGGCGTCAACGTCATTGAAATGAATTTCTTGCCGGATGTTTATGTGCAATGCGATGTGTGTAAAGGGGCAAGATATAACCGCGAAACATTGCAGGTGAAATTTAAAGGCTATTCCATCGCTGATGTGCTGAATATGACCGTGGAAGAAGCTTTGGGGGTTTTCGAAAATATTACGGCGGCGGCCAATCGATTGCAGACATTAATGGATGTCGGTCTGAATTACATCAAGCTTGGTCAACCTGCACCAACTCTGTCTGGTGGTGAAGCTCAGCGGGTAAAACTAGCCTCAGAATTATCTCGTCGTGCTACGGGCAAAACGCTTTATTTGATTGATGAGCCGACCACAGGCTTGTCTTTTTACGATGTGCACCATTTGCTGAATGTCTTGCAACGCTTAGTCGACAAGGGTAATTCGGTATTAGTCATTGAACATAACCTTGATGTGATTCGCTGTAGTGATTGGCTGATTGATTTAGGGCCAGAGGGGGGCGATCGCGGTGGCGAGATTATCGGTGTCGGCACACCAGAAGAGCTGATTAAAAATAAACGTTCGCATACCGGAAAATTTCTCAAGCCACTATTAGAAAAAGCCAACTAAACTTTCGCGGCGATCGCCAAATGTCTGATGGTCGCATTTCTACCATTTGCGAGAAGACATCATAAATTCGAACGTAGTACAGTATGGCGTATTAAATAAATCAGTAGTTGCAAGACAAAAAAATACTTGCAATACAATGAAATAAGGCTATTTGGGTGTATCTGAGCCTCTGTACGATATCTCTATCAACAATTTATCTTTCTCAACTGCGATGCTCTCTCCGCTTCTTAAGCACCCATTTTTTTATCAATTGGCGATCGCCATTGGTTATATCTGCGCCATCAGAATGAGTAGCAACTTTGCTTCTTTACCCGGTGAATTGACAGCGCTATGGTTACCGGCAGCCTTGGGCCTTGTCGTTGTCCTGAAAATTGGCCCCAAAGCATTAATTGGTATTGCTGTCGGGACTATCCTTGATAGCTACTTTACGTTCAATAGTCTTTTTGCAAATATTTCTTTTTGGGCGATCGCCAGTCTCATCATAGGGATTACTTTTAGCGAATGCATTAATGCTTTCATTGGTGCAGTTTGGCTACGACAACGCCACAAAAATATTGCAGCAATTTTCCAAACGATTAGAGGCGTTTTTGAATTTCTTGGTATTAGCCTAATTAGCAATAGTCTTTCTGCACTAATCCCTACTCTGATCTTTTACTGGCACGATATTATTGCTCTTGAAGATTTGTCTATCTCTTGGCTTATTTTGTTTTTAGGGGGTAGTTTAGCTCAACTCATCTTTGTCCCGACTATTACTCTGTGGCAGTCTTCAACGATTAAGAAAAGACATATTTTTAATAGGGAAGTTGCTCTATTTGTAGGGCTACTAATCGGAGTTAGCTATCTTGTTTTTTATCAAGGCTATTCTCTAGAGTATTTATTTTTGCCAGTTTTGATTGGCTCGGTCTTTCGCCTAGAGAAGACATTGCCACAAACATTGATTGTTTTATTGTCGATTGTTGGGATCTATGCAACGGCTAATGGCTATGGGGCATTTGTCAAAGATACATCCCATAAATCCCTTTTGTATCTAGAGTCTTTCATTGCAGCTTGTTCAATAACAATCTTGATTATTTCGGTGACCTTGCAAGAGCGTCTCAATATCGATAGAAAGCTAAATGCAACGTTAGATTTCCTTGAAGAGAGAGTTTTTGACCGTACCGCCAAACTTTTACAAACACAATTAACTCTTGACACCTTTATTGATACTGCTCCCCTTGGGATGGCGATTTTAGATAAGGATTTGAATTTTATTAAAGTTAATAATTTCCTTGCAGATATTGACCAAGATCAAGGTTCTTTTCAGACAGCTCACCGCAATGATTTACATCCTGCTTTACGTCATGAAATTACTTCAAAATGTCGAATTATTTTAGAGTCAACCCAGACAAATTGCCGTGAAGAAGTTTATTTCCCCAGCTTGAATTCTGGATCCACTTGGTTGATGTCATATTTTCCTATTATCGATGAGCAAGGCAGTGTATTTCGGGTTGGATTTATTGGCTTAGATATTAGTGATCGCAAGCAATTGGAGTTGATTTTACAGAAACAAGCACAACTAGACGGTCTCACAAAAATTGCCAATCGCCGTAAATTTGATGAAGTATTAGAGCGGGAATGGCGACGATGTAGAAGGGACAATTCGCCTCTATCTTTATTACTTTTTGATATTGATCAGTTCAAGGTTTATAACGATACCTATGGTCATGTTCAAGGAGACGAATGTCTTATCCAAATTGCTCAGGTTTTAAAACGACAAATCGGTAGAACAACGGATCTTGCAGCACGATATGGCGGTGAAGAGTTTGTGATTCTTTTGTCGAATACTGATTCGACAGGTGCAATTCACATCGCTAACACAATTTTAGAGGCAATTAGACAACTACAAATCCCCCATAAGAATTCAACAGTAATGCCTTTTGTTACTTCTAGCTGTGGTGTGGCGACTTGTATTCCTAGTGATCAATCTCAAATGGTTCATTTGATAAATCTTGCAGACCAAGCACTGTATCAGGCGAAATCTCAAGGACGTAATCAAATGATTTTTATGGAGCCGGAAACGAATCGTGAAACGGCTTAGGAAAATCGAGATTTCTTTCAAGGTCAAAGCTAAGCTGCAACTTTTACGGCAACGTGGGCTGCGCAAATATATTTTGTGTGAAACTGCTCAATTTTGTTTGAATTAAAAACGACTCTTAATTCCTTAAAAAATGCTGTTCTCTTCTCTTCTGACAGCGCAATGTAAGGGGATAAAGTCGTCAATAGACTTAAATACTCTTCTGGTGTGTAGCGGCGATCGCCGACAGCCTCAAAATGCTTGAGATCAGCAAAATAACCCGAAGTGACTAGCTCTTGGCTAATGCGGTTGATATTTTGCCGTTGCGTTTCAAAATTCTCATAGTCTGCAAAGGTGGTCATATATTCTTGGTAAATCGGATCGAGATATTGATAAACGTATTTTTCCGGCTGAGGAGCAGTACACCACAACAAAACCATTTTGCCTTCCGAGTTCAGCAAGTCTGAAAGTCTTTGACAACGAGTTTCTGCGTCTAGCCAATGGAAAGAGGTACTGGCGATCGCCCCATCGAATTTTCGTTGATTCTCATCTGCCCATTCTTCAAATGTGGAATTGATGATGTTAACGTTTGGAAAGTTTTCAAATCGCTTTCTTGCAAATACACAAGCGGTGGTATTCGGTTCGACACAGGTCATGTCATAGTCTCGCTGCACAAAATGCTGAGACGCATTGCCGGGGCCACTACCAACTTCGAGCAGTTTTAGATCCGATTTTTTGGGAAATTCTGCGCAAACTTGCTCAATAACTTCTGTCACATAGGGGGCACGGTATTGAGCATAGGCAACGGTACTAGCGGCATACCAATCTTTGCGATTTTCGAGTGGCTGCTCATAGATTTTTTGGAAAAAGCGATCAAAATCTTTCATAAAAGTCCGTGCCTAAACTGGGTGCGTTGTGGAATACATGTCCTTCCTTGGGGAAGGTGCCGAAGGCGGAAGGGGTTGCGATAGGTTACATCACTTATGAAAAACTTTAAAAACCTGTGGCAAGAGCTTCACCAAAATAATCGTAAATCTAACAACTGTAGGTTTAAAGGAAAAACGGCGAATTTAACAAGTCATATCGGTTACGTTTCAGAGCCGGAGAGATAGGGTAATGTGGATTGAGAATTTGAGCCTGATGAGAAGGAGTTCCGATGAGTTATCGTATGTCCCGCCGCGCCTACGCCGAAACCTATGGCCCTACGGTTGGCGATAAATTGCGGTTGGCAGACACGGAACTTTGGCTAGAAGTTGAACGGGATTTTACGACCTACGGTGATGAGGTCAAATTTGGCGGCGGTAAGGTTATTCGCGACGGTATGGGTCAGTCAGCGATTACTCGTGCGGATGGTGCAGTCGATGTCGTCATTACCAATGCGCTCATCGTCGATTGGTGGGGCATTGTAAAAGCAGATATCGGCATCAAAGACGGCAAAATTCATAAGATTGGTAAGGCGGGCAACCCAGATATTCAAGATAATATCGACGTTATTATTGGGCCAGCAACGGAGGCGATCGCCGGAGAAGGACATATCCTCACAGCGGGTGGCATCGATAGTCACATCCACTTTATCTGTCCTCAACAAATCGAGGTGGCGATCGCCAGTGGAATTACGACCATGATTGGTGGCGGTACTGGCCCTGCGACGGGAACCAATGCAACGACTTGTACACCAGGCGAGTGGAATATCTATCGGATGCTTGAAGCGGCAGAAGCTTTTCCGATGAATATTGGTTTTTCTGGCAAGGGTAATAGCGCGAAACCCGAAGGTTTAATTGAGCAAGTCCGAGCGGGTGTAATTGGTTTAAAACTCCACGAAGACTGGGGCACAACGCCAGCGACGATTGACACTTGTTTGGGAGTTGCCGACGAATTTGATGTGCAGGTCGCCATCCACACGGATACCCTCAACGAAGCAGGTTTTGTGGAAACAACCATTGGTGCGTTTAAAGATCGCGTCATCCACACCTATCACACTGAGGGAGCTGGAGGCGGTCACGCACCGGACATTATCAAGGTTTGTGGTGAGGCGAATGTATTACCCTCCTCTACCAATCCCACCCGTCCCTACACGATTAATACTCTCGAAGAACACCTCGATATGTTGATGGTTTGTCACCACCTCGACAAGAGCATTCCAGAAGATGTGGCGTTTGCGGAGTCCCGGATTCGTCGCGAAACGATCGCTGCCGAAGATATTCTCCATGACATGGGAGCGTTCAGTATGATTGCGTCCGACTCTCAGGCAATGGGTCGTGTGGGCGAAACCGTAATTCGTACTTGGCAAACAGCTCACAAAATGAAGGTGCAGCGGGGCGCATTATCCGAAGAAACAGGCGATAACGATAACTTCCGTATTAAGCGTTACGTTGCAAAGTACACGATCAATCCTGCAATTACCCAC
This sequence comes from uncultured Synechococcus sp., assembly GCA_964638765.1. Classification (GTDB taxonomy): domain Bacteria; phylum Cyanobacteriota; class Cyanobacteriia; order Cyanobacteriales; family MRBY01; genus MRBY01. Next base: position 10,687 of record CAZXBK010000075.1, read on the forward strand.
GGTATCGCCAATTATGTCGGTTCTGTTGAAGAAGGAAAATATGCCGATCTTTGTCTCTGGAAACCCGGATTCTTTGGCGTAAAACCTGAACTTGTGCTCAAAGGTGGGGCGATCGCCTACGCTCAGATGGGCGACCCAAATGCCAGTATTCCCACACCACAACCTGTCCATATGCGTCCCATGTTTGCGAGTTATGGCAGAGCGATTAATCCCACATCTCTAACGTTTGTTTCTCAAGCGGCAATGGAGGCAGATGTTGCCACAAAACTGGGTTTACAAAAAACTGTTCTACCTGTGTCCGGCTGCCGAAATCTCAGCAAAACTGATCTAAAACTCAATGATTATTTGCCTAAGATGGAAGTAGATCCTGAGACTTATCATGTCCGTGCTGACGGTGAAATGCTTGTCTGTGAACCTGCAACAGTATTACCAATGGCTCAAAGATATTTTCTTTTCTAATTGAATCAGCTTTGCAACCAAGCAGAAAAATTAACGCTTAGTCGAGTGATGTATTTATTCAGATTCTATTTTTGAATATCTTTAATCCATCATTCATAGAGTTCGAATTTTTGGAGCTTTTTATGAATATTTCATTAACTCAAAATGAAGTACGAACTATCTTAAGAACATTACTCTTTTTAGCAAAGGTAGATGGTGATATTTCAGAAAACGAATTTGCCATTATTAAACAACTTAGAGAGATTCACAATTGTCCATTTAATTCTGTAGAGGAACTCAAACGATTACCCAATGATATTCGATTAGTTTTAAGTGATCTTGAGAGAGTCAACGCAAAAAAGTATTTAGCAAAACTCTTAATTCATTTTTGTTACTGTGATGGCATCTACAGTGCAACTGAACGGTTAACCCTTCATCATATTGCTGAAGGATTGGGTACTCGGCCAGACTTTATTTTCAAAGTAGAAAAGATTTATGCCCATGAGGCACAACAAGCAATATCGAACTATGTGCGACAGCATCCCGATGAAATAGAAGGGAATCCCAATAACTTTTCATGGCAAAACATTGCGATGACAACAGGTTTGGTGGTGGGTGGTGGTGCAGCAATGGCTGCAACAGGGGGTTTACTGGCTCCTGTAATTGGTGGCATTGTTGGTTTTTCAATGTTTGGTTTAAGCGGTGCTGCTGCCTCATCTGCAGGTTTAGCTTTTCTAGGAGGCGGTTCAATTGCAGCTGGAGGTGGTGGAATGGCGGCTGGGGCGACAGTTGCTACATCAATATTGGGTTTGGGGGGAGCAGGGTTAGGAGTCAAAACTGGATGGAATCTTTTTGGAGGACTAGAAGAATTTGATATTTTCTCTCTAACATCCAATCGTGAAGCCTGCCATCAATTGTTGTGCATTCATGGTTTTATGCAACAAGATAATGTCCTAGAAGAAACTTGGAGTGCAATTCTACATTTCGATAAATATAGTGACATCTACGGATTAGGTTGGGAGTCAAAAACATTAATAGCTTGGTTAGATGCTCTGAAGCAGATCCAAGGGAATATTAGTGTTGGACAATTTGTTGCTGGATTAGGTGCTAAAGCAACCAAAGCGGCAGGTGGTCTTATCGCCTTACCTGTAGCAATTGCTTCGGCCTTTTCACTGATTGATAATCCTTGGCATGTAGCACGAAATAAAGCTGAATTAGCTGGCAAAATGCTAGCTCAGCATATTATGAATCTACCTAGTCCTATTTCTCTTGTTGGTTATTCTTTAGGTGCTCGTGTTATTGGATACGCCTTAGAACATCTTGCGAAGGAAGGATGTTATGGAAAAATTTATGATGTCTATTTTATGGGCGGTGCAATCGGTAAAGATCGTGATATTTTTCAAAGCAATAGCTTAGAAAAGCTTGTCGCCAATAATATTTTTAATTATTACTCAAAGAAAGACCTGGTCTTAACGTACCTATACCAAACAGCAGAATTAGGAGATAAACCAATTGGACTCATGCCAATTGAGTCAGATCATGTGAGAAATATTGATGTCACCGATATTATTAGTGGACATTTGGAATATCCTAAGCAATTGCTAGCTTTGCTAGAGCGTTGTTCATACGAAGGATTTAAACAGATTGTTGTTCCTTCTACTAGCAGCCCAACAGAAAAGGCAATTCAAATCTTACAGAAAACTCCTGGGATGACAGATGCTGCTCCTCGTGATTTTCATAAGGGTCGTTATAAATGTCATCTAAGCGATGGTTCAATCATCACCCATTGGGTAAATAACTTTAATGTTCACCATGTATTTATTGCCTCAAAAACTGGAAAAATGATTTACGGAGGCTTTGTTGGTTGGGTTCATACAGATGGATTACTTGAGTCACTGGCTGAAATTGAATGCTTGTAACGAATAGTTTTATTGTGTGTTATTGAATAGAGTTTTACTGGACTCTTCGTAGTCGCCTCAAAGACAACTAATGTCTAAATTTAAAAACTAGAGAGTTCTGCTTTTAAAGCTTTTTCACTAATAAATAAAGTTTGGCATTTTGACTTTGAGCAACTTTTACCAGTTGAAAAGATGATAGTTGTAAATTCCAGTGAATTTGCATTAACCTCTACTTTCTTGCTTCCATAACTTTTCTGTTTTATCCCTGAGCATGACTTACCCTACGAGAGACCAACACCAGACCTATCTTGATATTGCGACCGAAGCAGCCCTAAGCGCTGGAGCTAAACTCAATTTCTTTTACGGCAATCTGCAACAAGTTCGTGAAAAAGAAACACCCGGTGATTTGATTACCGAAGCCGATACAGCGTCCGAAAAAATCATTATTGAACTGCTGCAAAGGCACTGCCCACAGATTCCCATTCATGCTGAAGAGTCTGGTAAAAGCTCCGAGTCTAGTGATAGTCCATTTCTGTGGATGATCGATCCCCTTGATGGCACAGTTAATTATGCCCACGGCTATCCGATGTTTTCCGTGTCGATCGCCCTGTTGTACGACAACAAACCTATTGTCGGTGTTGTTTACAATCCCTATCGCGACGAACTATTTTGTGCCGCAGAAGACCTCGGAGCAACTTTAAACCGCAAACCGATTCATGTGTCTACAACTGAAGAACTAAAAGATAGTCTATTGGTTACAGGTTTCGCCTACGATCGCCGTCAAACGAAAGACAATAACTACATCGAATTTTGTTGCCTAACCCATAAAACCCAAGGTGTTCGTCGCGGCGGCTCAGCAGCTCTAGACCTAACCGATGTGGCCTGTGGCAGACTCGATGGCTATTGGGAGCGGGGTATCCAACCTTGGGATATGTCCGCGGGAATCTGCATTTTGCGAGAGGCGGGCGGTTATGTGACTGCCTATGATGAAAGTCCCCTACAAATACAAAGCGGTCGAGTGCTGGCGACAAATCATAAAATTCATGGTCAGCTCAGCCAAGCATTAAAGTCTGCAAAAGACTGGTTTATCGACTATTACAAGAGCTAAACTACTGTGAGACTATATTCTTTTTATTTATTAAATCCGTCATAATCTACTTTATTGAGCCGAGACTTCTGAGATATGTCATTTGTAATCCGCCAAGGACTGTTTTTACTAGATATTGCCGACCACTATGCCGTTCTTGGTTTGCCAGTGGATGCCGGGTCAAAAACAGTTCGTAAGGCGTATCTCAAAATTGCTCAGCGTTTGCACCCTGACACCTGCAAAGCAAAGGATGATGCGGAAAAACAGTTAGCCAGTGAGCTTCTCTCTAAACTCGTGAACCCCGCCTACGAGCAGCTCTCGAAACCCGCTTCGTGGTCAGAGTTTCAGGTGATTCTTAAACAGCTTTCTAAGCAATTAGCAAATAACAATAAAGAACTTAAGCTCAAGTCGGCGATCGCCCAAGACCTGCTCAAAAATGTCAATAATTTAGAAGTCGAGTACCACAACAAAGTAACGGAATTAGCAAAAGCAAATTATCGCGATATCTCAGCTGTTGTTGAAAACATCGGTGTTTTGAGCGAACTAAACTTAGTTTTTCTAAAAAATACCGTCCAAGAAAATACTGGCTTATTAAGCAATAGCACTTCTCCGGGACGCGCCACCCAAACTAGCGCTAGAAATACCCGCACCTCTCCGACAGCGACAACCGGCGCCAGAACGACAGCGAGTTCCCAGCCAGCCCCCGAAAAAACAACAACTTCATCTTCCCTAGAAGCCGCTATTTGGCGTGGGGAACAACATTTGAAAAAGAAAAATTACGCCAAAGCAACCCTCGAATTCCGCGATGCGATTAAGCTTGACCCCAATTCGGTTAAAGCCCATGCCCTAATGGGAATCTCATACTTACAACAAAATCAGCTCGCAATGGCGAAAGTTCACGTCAAAAAAGCCTACATGGCAAAACCCAGCGATCCCTTCGCCCGTAAGGCAAAACAACTTTTGGAAAAAGCGACAGGCACTGCCCTTGAGACCAAAACAGGCACTAAAAAAGCTAATAACAGTAAAAAAGGTGGCCTATTCGGCGGTTTGTTTGGCGGGAAAAAGAAGTAGAATAGGCGACGGCAAAACTGACAAACAACTTCTATGATTCATCAACCCCCCGCAGGTGCGAGGGATCTCCTTCCCCTTGAGGTCGCCCAAAAGGCTTGGATAAATGACAATCTGCAGCGCGTCTTTCAAGGATGGGGATATCAGCGTATCGTCACCTCTACTTTGGAATGGCTAGATACCTTAACGGCGGGTGGAGCAATTGATGGCTCAAAGGTGATTCAGATTCAGACCGCAGAAAGCCAATCTCTGGGTTTACGTCCTGAGCTCACAGCTTCGATCGCCCGAGCAGCGGTTACCAGAATGGCGGAAAATACATTTCCCCAACGGCTTTGTTATCGAGCCAATGTCTTTCGCCATCCTCCCGGTGGCACCCACGGTAAGCAAATGGAGTTTTACCAAGCGGGTGTGGAGTTACTATTTGCGAGTGGCACTGTTGCCGACGCTGAAATTCTTTTATTACTCGCGGATTCGCTAAATGCGTTGGGTCTTGAAGATTGGCAATTAATTCTTGGGGAAGCAGCCCTTGGGCGATCGCTCTTACAGCCGTTTCCAGAAAATATTCGTGAGTCTGTGCGCCACTGCATTGCAAATTTAGACCGTGTAGGCTTGCAAAATTTAGAACTGAGTGATGAGCTACAAGCCTATGCCCTCGATATTTTTGAGCTGCGTGGCGAACCCACAACAGTTTTAGAGCGGGTGAGTCAGTTTGAGTTGACTGCTGAAGCCCAAGAGATTGTGGCGAATCTAAAGTCTCTGTTTGAACTGTTGATGGGAAGTTCATCACAGCCTTTGCCCATTGTGCTGGACTTGACTTTGATTCAAACTTTCGATTACTACACAGGCATTGTGTTTGAAGCAGTCAGCTTTGCGAATAATCAGTCGCGCGTACTGGGACAGGGTGGTCGCTATGACAAACTTCTAGGCTTATACCATCCCCAAAAAGAAGATCATCCCGGCATTGGTTTTTGTCTTAATCTCGAAGAGTTGCATACTTGCCTGTTACAAAGTCCCCAGTTACCGAACAAATTAAGTGGTAATGCTTGGCTAGTAATTGCGAAGGACTCAGATACCCAACAACAAGCCTTTCAGTACGCCCAAACGTTGCGCCAGCAAGGGGAAAATATCCGAGTAGAAATCGAACTCGGTGGGCGATCGCCAGCAGAGATTTATGACTACGCCAAGCAAAGCAATATTGCTAATTTAGTCTGGATCGACCCGACCCAAGAACCCAAGGTTGAAAGCCTGTAGTCTCCCCAGACCGTTTGAATCACCGCTTATTTATATTCTTTTTTCACTGAATCCATGATTACCATTGCCATTCCTAAAGGTGGACTGCTCCCCGAGGCGATCGCCCTGCTTCAACAAGTCGGCCTAGACTTTAGCGCTTTCCTTGATAAAAAAAATCGCCAACTGCAAATTACTGATCCCACTGGTACTGCCAAAGCTTTACTCGTGAGAACCCATGATGTCCCCGTTTATGTCGAGTACGGGCAGGCACAGCTTGGATTTGCAGGTTATGATGTTTTAAGGGAAAAAAAACCAGACGTCGCAAATTTACTGGATCTCAAATTTGGTGGCTGCCGCCTATCTGTCGCTGTCCCCCAAGCAAGTCCCTACAAAAATCCTCGTCAATTACCTCCCAACTGCCGCGTTGCTTCGAAGTTCGTCAACTGCGCGAAAGACTATTTTCGTAAACTAGATTTGCCTATCGAAGTTATTCCACTCCACGGTTCCGTTGAGCTAGGTCCCATTACTGGCATGTCCGAGGCGATCGTAGACCTTGTATCCACAGGCAATACCCTCCGCGAAAATAACCTAGAAGAAATTGAAATTTTATTTCAAAGTACTGTGCGCCTCATCGCCCACCCCGTCAGCTATCGCGCTAATCGGTACGACATCTCAACACTAGTGAAGAAAATCGAAAAAAATATTTAAAAAAATCGGCAAATGGTAACAAGGTTTGCTGACAAAACCAAAAAAACTTTTAGCACTAGCTCAAAATCCATTACAATAAATTAAGAAAATGTTTGCGGATATTGACCTAAGAACCATTTTTTATTAGAGACTGCATGACCACAAAACCTTCAATTGCTATTTCCCACCTCGGCTGCGAGAAAAATCGGATCGATTCAGAGCACATGATTGGGCTTTTAGTTGAAGCTGGCTATCACGTAGATGCAAATGAAGAGTTGGCTGATTATGTGATCGTCAATACCTGTAGTTTTATCGAAGATGCCCGCGCTGAATCTGTGCGCACTTTGGTAGAGCTAGCTGAAGCCGACAAAAAAATTGTTATTTCTGGCTGCATGGCCCAACATTTCCAAGAGCAGCTTTTAGAAGAATTACCTGAGGCTGTAGCTCTCGTTGGAACTGGCGACTATCACAAAATTGTGGATGTCATTGAGCGAGCGGAGCAAGGCGAGATCGTTAAGGAAGTTTCTGAAGAGCTGACTTACATTGCTGATGAAACGGTTCCTCGCTATCGCACCACAAATGAAGCCGTTGCCTATGTGCGAGTAGCTGAAGGTTGTGACTACCGCTGTGCCTTTTGCATTATTCCTCACCTACGAGGAGATCAGCGATCGCGCCCCATTGAGTCGATCGTTGCAGAGGCGAAACAATTAGCGGCTCAAGGTGTACAGGAAATTATTTTGATTTCCCAGATCACCACCAACTACGGCAAAGATATTTACGGCAAACCTAAACTGGCAGAACTTCTCAGAGCCTTGGGTGAAGTCGATATTCCTTGGATTCGTATCCACTATGCTTATCCGACGGGGTTAACTCCCGAAGTGATTGAAGCAATGCGAGATACCCCAAACGTTATTCCTTATCTGGATTTACCGCTACAACATTCCCATCCAGAAATCCTTCGGGCGATGAACAGACCTTGGCAGGGGCGAGTCAATGACGAGATCATTGAAAACCTCAAAGCTGCCTTGCCCGATGCAATCTTGCGCACCACCTTTATTGTGGGTTTTCCCGGCGAAACAGAGGAGCATTTCCAGCACCTCGTTGAGTTTGTGAAACGCCACGAGTTTGATCATGTGGGTGTGTTTACTTTCTCACCTGAGGAAGGAACGCCTGCTATTGATCTTCCTAATCAACTACCGCAATCTGTCAAAGACACCCGTCGGGATGCTCTGATGGAAATTCAACAACCGATTGCTGCCCGTCGCAATGAAAAAAGTGTCGGACAAACGGTGGATGTGCTGATCGAACAGGAAAATCCTGCTACTGGTGAACTGATCGGGCGATCGCCGCGATTTGCACCAGACGTGGATGGACTTGTGTATGTCCAAGGCGAAGCATCCCTTGGCAGCCTAGTCCCTGTTCAAATTACCGCTGCGGATATTTACGACCTGTACGGCACTATCGTCGACTAATTTTATTAGTTCAGTTTGTAAATAGATCGTTCAGCCACAGCCCCCGGCATTGTCCAGACTGCTACAAAGCATCTTATCGGTTTTAACCAACAAACCCAGTTTGGGAAAAGGGTTGGGGGAGAGATTTCTCGAAGTGAAATCTCACAATTAACTTTGTCAAACCTAAACAAAGACCCATCCGTAAAACTTATACTTTTTTTATGACCACTACTTTTCAAAATATTGGCCTTTCTGAAGCTCGCGCTGAACTCTTAGAAAACATTGGATTCGAGCAGCCCACCGAAATTCAAACGAAGGCAATCCCCGCCATTCTTGAAGGCAGAGATGTTGTCGGCCTCTCTCAAACTGGTACAGGTAAAACCGCGGCTTATTCCTTACCCTTCCTCGAAAAAGTCGACCTTCAAGAAAAGACGGTACAAGGTCTGATTTTGACCCCCACTCGCGAGCTAGCAATGCAGGTCACTCAAGCTCTAAAGCAGTTTGCTGTAGACCGCCGTCTGTGGGTTCTGACTGTCTGTGGCGGTCAGTCTATGGAACGTCAAATCCGTAGCCTCCAAAAGGGTGTTCACATTGTTGTCGGTACGCCCGGTCGTGTGATTGACCTACTTAACCGTGGCAAATTGTCCTTTGAAGATCTTCGTTGGGCAGTGCTTGATGAAGCGGATGAAATGCTCAGCATGGGCTTCATCGATGATGTCAAAACAATTTTGCGTCAGTCTTCCGGCGATCGCCAAACGGCTTGTTTCTCTGCAACCATGCCCCCGGCGATTCGTGATCTCGTTAAGAACTTCTTGACAGAGCCGGTAAATATCACCATTAAGCAGCCTCAGGTAACGCCTGATCGTATTAAGCAGGAAGTCTATATGATTCCTCGCGGTTGGTCGAAGACAAAAGCATTATTGCCAATCCTTGAGATGGCAAATCCTGAGTCTGCCATTATCTTTGTCCGTACAAAGCGCACAGCTTCCGAGCTTACTAGTGATTTACTTGGTGCCGGTCAGAGCGTGGATGAATACCACGGCGACTTGAGCCAAGCGCAACGTGAAAAGCTCGTACGGCGCTTTAAGGATGGTCGTATTAAGATGATCGTCGCGACAGATATTGCGGCTCGTGGTCTTGACGTTGCTAACCTCAGCCACGTGATTAACTACGATTTACCCGACAATACCGAAAGTTACATCCACCGTATTGGTCGTACTGGTCGTGCGGGTAATACTGGTACGGCGATCGCCCTCGTTGATCCCAGTGATCGTCGCATCCTGCGTCAGATTGAGCGTCGCGTTAAGCAATCCCTTGAGCCTTGCAAGATTCCTAGCCGTCCTGAAGTTGAGGCAAATCGCATTAGCCGCCTTGAAACTCAGGTTCGTGAAGCCCTTGCTGGTGAGCGGATGGCCTCTTTCCTACCTATTGTGAAACGTTTGGGTGATGAGTACGATCCCCAGGCGATCGCCGCAGCGGTTCTTCAGATGACCTACGATCAGCATACGCCTGACTGGATGACTGAAGATTGGGAAGTACCTGATGTCAGCAAAGGCGGTCTACCCAAGCCTGTTAAAGGAAAAGGTGGCGGCGGTGGTCGTCGCAGCGGTGGCTATCGCGGTAAGGGTGGCTACAAGGGTAAAGGTGGCGGATATCGCGGCGATCGTCGTGGTGGTCGTCGTTCCTACAGCTCTAACCGTGGCTAATTAACCACTCAAAAAACCTTCGGTTTATAACTTTAAAATCCCTTACTAAAATAAATTAGTGGGGGATTTTTAATTATCCAACACCCAATTTTTTAGACCCACCAATGCAAT
>CAZXBK010000076.1:0-20157 GCA_964638765.1 uncultured Synechococcus sp.
CTTGGATATGGTTATCGGAGTCGTTGCCAATGAGAACATCATCATGGTTTGTGCCGATAATGTCTTCGAGATTACGGAGGGTATCTGTACCGCCCACGCCATCAATGGCTGTACCAGCAGAGATAAAGAAATCGGGTTCTAAATCAGTGTAGTAGCTTTCGGGGTTGACATCACTAACTTCTTCGTTAGCGCGGAATTGGCGAACATGGACATAGGCTTGGCTTTCGTCAATGTTGACAATGGCTCCAGAGGTCGAACGTTGGTAATCCACTAAGTCAACGTCTTCGCCACCATCGATTAGGTCATTGCCTGTACCACCGATAAAGTAGTCATCGCCAGACTCACCAAAGAGGCGATCGCCGCCATCATTACCCTCAATGTAATCATTACCTGTGCCACCAAGGATTAGGTCATTACCGGATTCGCCGTAGAGAGCATCATCGTTTTCGTTACCTTCGATGTAATCATTTTCAGTACCTCCCCAAATGGTGTCATCTCCAGTACCGCCATATAGATCATCTTCTCCCCATTGACCTTGGATTCTGTCATTGCCTGACTGACCATAAACTTCATCATTTCCAGTGCCACCTTCGATGTAGTCACCGTAAGTGCCACCTTCTACGTAATCATTTCCAGCTTGGGCATAAATCGTATCTCCGCCGTCGCCACCATAGATATGGTCATTACCATCGCCACCGCGAATTTCATCCCATCCGGATTCGCCGTAGAGGAAATCTCCCTCGGAACCACCTTCAATGTAATCCCAACCAGAGCCACCTTTGATTGTGTCTACACCTGACTCACCGTAGAGGAAGTCTCTTTCGGAACCACCTTCTATTGTGTCCCAACCAGAACCACCTTTGATTGTGTCTACACCTGACTCACCGTAGAGGAAGTCTCTTTCGGAACCACCTTCTATTGTGTCCCAACCAGAACCACCTTTGATTGTGTCTACACCTGACTCACCGTAGAGGAAATCTCCCTCGGAACCACCTTCAATTGCGTCATTGCCAGCACCACCATAAATGGTGTCTACGCCAGATTCACCAAAGAGTTCATCATTACCTCCCCAACCTTTGATCGTGTCCTTGCCATCACCACCATAGAGATAATCAATGGAATCATCTTCATTGCCTCCGTCAATAAAGTCATTGCCATCCTCCCCTTTTATCGTGTCGGAGCCTCCTTGGCCATATAAATAATCTTCATCAAGAACCTCGTCTACATCCCAACCACCGTAGATTTCATCATCGCCGGAGCCTCCCCAGATGGTGTCGCTACCGTCTTCACCTCTGAGATCATCACCACCACCTTGACCATAGATTTCGTCATTTCCAGAACCACCAAAGATCTCGTCTCTGGCATTGTCATCTAAATTGTTAGGGTCTTTATCATGGCCGTACAAGATATCATCTCCATCTTGCCCATAGAGTAGATCAGTTCCTCCATTGCCATAGAAAATATCTTGATAATCTCCACCAGACATTTCATCATTTTCATTAGAGCCTTTGATGATTTCAATATTTCCTAAAATATCTTGGTAACCAAACCCCCCACTTTCTGGATCTGTTAATTCCTCATCACTAAAGCTGTCTTTTACCCTGTAAATGTCACTTCCTGAAAACTCACCAAACCTAACGACTACACCATCTTTATTATCAGAATAATCAACTGTATCTTCTCCATCTCCTCCGTCTATAACATCATACCCTTTTCCTCCTATCAAGGTATCTTTTCCTTCTTTCCCAATTAGCACATCATTACGACCCTTACCATCAATAATATCATCGGTATTTGTACCCTCAATCCAGTTGTCTTTATTATCATCTCCAATCAAATCCTTATTTATCGAGTTTTCGATTCCATTTTCAAAATGAAATCCTTTAGGCTGAAGTATTTCAAAGAAATCTCTAAATGAGCTTTTTAATTTAGTTTCATAATTGTCTAGATAACTCTGAAAAAAGTGATTGTCAATTCCATTTTCGGCTAATGAAACTAATCCCCCAAGTCCAGAATAGAGTTTTGGGTCTATTGATCTAATGGAATTCACTACTGCCTTTGAAGAAGAAGAAGCTGCTCCAGAACGGGAAACTCCAAATTCTTTTAATAAATCTAATGGAGAATAAGCATCATAAAAAATCGGAAAAAATAAATCACGTAAAGCTTCATCAATATTTCTTCCATTTTGAAAGTAAGTAACCGGATCATCAGGATCTTCAATAGATTCAACATCATAGCTAGAGGCATTAGAGTAATCTGTTGGCGAACCAATGCTAATAATCTTGACTTTTGAGGATTTATCATTCATTAATTGGAGAGCATCTTCCAAAAAGAAGTTCCCTTGTGAATGACCAAACAAAATTAGTGAGTTGTCATTATCTGCATCTAGCCAGCGGTTAAGTTTAATTGAAATTGGAAGACTTTCATGCAAGCTGGGTAACGGAGAGTCATCAAAGTGCTGCCGAAAAATTTCTTCAAAATCTGTCCCAAAAAGAGTATTTTTTGCTATATTTACGACAAAATCTTCTGCGGATTCAGCAAAGTCTTTGCCTGCCAAAAGTAAATCTTTAATGTAGTCAAAATCAATAAGAGATTTTAGACCAGCAATTACTCCCTCAGAAAAAGCACTTACAACGTCATCTGCATTTGCCCCTAGCTCCTTGACTGACAAATTATAGTGACCTTCTCCAAGGATAAGAGAGCTAAACTTTTCTTCAACAACATCTTCTTCATCTGCTGAGTTAATCTTCTCAATTTTCAACAAATCACCTAACTTATCTCGATTAGTCTCAAATGTGTCAGAATCATTTAAAATTCCATTGACATAAAAAAACTTCACTCTTACCAGTCAATGCGATACGACTTTCTAGGACTGTATCAAAATCAAATATTGGGATATCAGAAGCTTCTACTTGAATTACTGTATCTGTACCGAGATTGATTAAGACGGTGTCATCTTCACTTTTAAGAGCTTGAATATTGGTTTCACTAAGAGCTTTTTCTTGAATCAAATTAGAGAAAATTGTACCTTCATCTCCGGGAGTGTCTGTTTCATTGATTTGAGCATCGATAGAGTGACCGATTTCTTCTAGCCAAACTGCGGCGATCGCCCCCATGTTTTCACTGTTCGCTTCAAGAAATTCTTCAGAAAAATAGATCGTATTATTTACCGCAGCATAAGCACCATTTGCTCCTTGAAGTGTTGAGCTGGGAAGGATTTCCACAGGGGGAAGCTCGAAAGTCCCAGATTGCCAGCTTTGCCTGATTTGCTCCAGAGCCGTTGGGTCATACTCTTCCCCAAAAGCTTGCTGAATCACCCCAAGAAAATCATCGCGAGTCGCAAAAGTACTGAGCTGAAACCGGACATCAGCCAAAACATCTTGCAACACTTCAGATAAACCATTGCTGGATTGTTGATTGGCAGAAGCAGTATTTACGGACATGGTAGAAGTCTCCCAAAACAGATAGTCGTACGTAGTACATGTCAAAAAGGCGATCGCCCTTACAAGAGATATCGTTTAGAGTTTTTGGAGTTATGCATTATTTTGAAAATTTGTGATCAAGTAAGATCTCTGAGATAAGAAGCAATATTCCCAAAAAAAAGCTTACGCATCAGCACTTACGGGTCTTTCATTGCTTCATATTTAGATGTAAACAAAATTAGCAATGCAATAAAAATTGCATCGCTATTATTTGAGCAAACAAGAGATCATCGAGATGATGATCTATGACTTCATCATTTTTTCTGGACTAAACGCTGCTTTGCTTGAAACGACTTCACATTTTCCATATCTTCAGCATCTAAAGGATTTTTGCAAAACTTTCCTTGCCAAAGAGATTCAGCTGCCGAAATCAAAGAAGAAATAACTGTTGATGAGTTCAAACGTTGAACCCCATCCACCGCGATCAACTCTTCCGCAAAAATATCTTTGTATAGTGATTCATCAGGGTTAAAACGGATCGAACCATGTTGCAAAAGGGCATTTTTGCGGCGTAGTTGTGCTGAACCAATAAGTTTATAGCCATCGTGAGTCACCAAATCAGCACTGGTGTGGGTTCGAAAACAGTTGTTGTGGTGAGTATAGTTGCGTTGTGGCTTGCCATAGCTTAATTCAATACCTAATTCATGAAAGCCTTCAATCAGAAAGCTACACAGCCTTTTATAAACCTGACAGCGATCGCCTTTCAGTCCAGAGGTGATGATGGCATAGGTCAAATCGCCTTGGTGCAATACTGCTCGCCCGCCACTAGGACGACGGATGATATCAATCTTCTGACCTTGATAGGTTAAGTTATGCCATTCCTGGGGATATTTGCGTTGGTGATGGCCTAATGAAATAGCGGCAGGCTTCCAGGTATAAAACCGGAGAATGGATGGCATATTGCCCGCAAGATGTTGATCGAGAAGCCACTCATCGATCGCCATCTGAGTTTTGCCATCAGCCTCTATCGGAGGAATATATCGCCAGATTTTTTCAGACATTTAAAGTAATTCTTCAGGCAGTTTACCGAGAATTTTTTTAATGTCTTGGCTACGATTTTTGTCGATCACGATGGTGACATCGCCCTGCCGCACTACCACCACATTGGATACGCCTAGGGTGACAATCGTTTCATTGGGATTCTCGCTATAAACAATAGAACCATCGGTATCAAAGGGTTTGTAAGTGCCGACATTGACATTACCCGACTCGTCCGGCGATAAGAGTCTCTCGAGAGATTTCCAATCGCCTAAATCATCCCAACCAAATTCAGCGGGGAGAACATAAGCATTTTGGGTTTTTTCCATCAATGCGAAATCAACGCTAATTTTTGGTAGTTCGGCGTAGGCTTCTGTTCCTTTTTCTTGGAGTGGGGTCAAAATTTCGGGGGCATGGAGAGCTAATTCCTTTAGCGCTGTGCCGATGGAAAAGAGAAAAATGCCGCTATTCCAACTGAATTTGCCTGTGGCGAGGAATGATTTTGCGGTTTGAACATCAGGCTTTTCGCGAAACTGGGCAACCTTAAAAATTTCGTCGGTCGCCGCCTCACCCTGTTCGATGTAGCCATAGCCCGTCGCAGGATTATCGGGGGTAATGCCAATGGTGGCGATCGCCTGTTTTGTTGCGACAAAATCAGCCGCTTGGTTTAGGGTTGCGAGGAATTTCGGTTCATCGCCGATCCAGTGGTCAGCCGGGAAAAAAGCGATGACAGTATCTTCGTCATAATGCTTGGCTAGCTCGACACAAGTCCAGGCGATCGCCGCCGCAGTATCCCGACGATCCGGTTCTACCAAAATATTTTTGTTGGGCAGTTCCGGCAACTGCTCTTGTACCTGATCCGCAATCATTGCTGCGGTCACAATCCAGAGATTATCCCATTGTCCATCGGGTAACAAACGCTTGGCTGTCGCTTGTAAAAGGCTTACCCCAGACCCGTCTAAACTCAAAAACTGTTTTGGGCGATCGCGGCGACTTAGAGGCCAAAAACGCTCACCTTTGCCACCAGCTAAAATTACCGGAATAAAACCCATTGTTGTCTACCTGTCTCAATTGCGATAGGCCTGTGCCGAAGCGCGAACCCATGTCGTTGCAGCGATTATAAAAGGAATCAAGAAAAACAAAAAGCCAAACCCTAGGGGGTGAGCTCGAAAACCCGGCTGGGTCACCATGAGCAAAATAATCAGACCGCTATAAAGCAAGCCTGCCATCGGTAATCCAACAACTAAATACATGAATTTATTTTCGTTATTCATCACCCAATCTCCCCTCTGAAACGCTCTACCTTAAGGTTAACGCGACTAAGATTGGAAAGATTTCCTCTGTACATAAGTTCAATAAAAAGGAGCGATCGCCTCTTTTTTACGTTGAAGAAGAAAAAACAATGAGGAATGTCAAGAGACACGGGGATAGGGAGACACGGAGAGAAAAGATAACAGACATGGAAGCTTGATTTATGACTGTCTCTTGGCGGCTGAACTTTAGTCAGCTCAATCCGAATAATTCTCTTCCCTTCCCCCTCTCTGTCTTTCTCCGCGTCATCTCCGTTGCCCAACCAAAATGCCTCTAGGCAATGTTCTGAAACTGCATACCCGGATTAATCTGACTAACCATTTCAGCGGGCTGTAGCGAGCGTCTCATGGCCGAGGGAGACCCTTCTGTAAATTCCACTTTGCTACTACTAGTTTCATCCTGTTGCTTCGCTTGAGCTGCCGCCCACCGTTCGTAGGCCTCTTTGATCTCTTGCTTTTCGCTGTATTCAACGATTTTGACTTCCGCTAACTCATGGTGCTTCGAGTCACTAGAAATCTGCTCAAGAAAAGCGACTGCTTCACTAAATTCCCGTGCTTCTGCATGATTCACGGCCTGCTGGAGATAGAAATGATTACGGATGGCCTTTTTGCCTTCATATTCCGCGAGCTTGTCAGTGATGACATTGGCAAATTTACTGTTGGGAGGAGCCTCTGCCAATAGTGCTAGAGCATCGTTAAATTTGTACTCGGTTGCCAAATCAAAAGCTTGCTGGACTTTCGTGTAAGCAGCTACGTCAATTTCAAATTGCGCCGACTCAATTCTTTCACTAACTTGTGCTTTGAGAGCCGGGTCTTCAATGGCCTTACCCTTCGCTACAACCTCTTGCCAGTTTTGTGACTCGTAGGCTGTGTTAATGCCATCTAATTTTGCTGTTTGCGCCTGTAGTTCTCCTTCCCAGTTCACAAGGTTAGCCTGGGCATCTTGGTAGCCTTGAGCGTCTTGGGGAATAGCTTTAGCGATGTTGATCGCTTCCGGCAAGTTGCCTTGGGCATAGGCATCCTGCGCCCGCTGAAATTCATTTGGAGCGGAAGCTGGGGTTGCTGAGGGGGTGGCGGTTTCTGGGGTTTCTGCCGCAATGATAGGAGCAGGGGTTTCTGGGGTTTCTGCCACTGCCGTATCTGGATTTGGGGTTTCTGGGGTTTCTGTTGCGACAGGATCTGGAGTAGATGCTTCTGTCGGTTCTGTGGCTACAGTGTCCGAATTAGGCGTTTCTACCGGTTCTGTCGCTATAGTGTCTGGATTTGGTGTTTCTGGGGTTTCTGTGGCTGGGGCTGGTTCACCTTGGTTTTGCTGAAGTTCTCCTTCCCACTGTGCCAAGTTTTCCTGGGCTTGTTGGTAGGCAGGGCTTTGCTGGGGAATGGCCTTCGCAATGGCGATCGCCTCCGGTAGATCCCCTTGGGCATAGGCATCCTGCGCCCGTTGGAAATCATTACCCGGTTCCGGTGCGTCTCCTGACGCCATATTTTTAATGAGATGCTGTAAACCAAAGGCAATCAATAAACCATTGATAATGACAACGCTAATACTAACCAGTGCAAACACAGGGAGTTTCGGCGGAGACTTTTTACGCTTTAATTTCAGCGGTAAATCATTTGCACTAAGTTCTGAAGTATTTTCTTCTGGTGCTTGAATAATGGTCTCGTCATCTTCCAACTCCGAGGTCAAAGACTCGTCAAAATTAAGGGGCTCAGCCTCATCTTGGAGGAAAGTTTGTTGATAGAAATCCTCATCATCTTTCTGGATGTAGGTTTCTTTTGCCATCGCCGGAGGCAGGACTGTTTCCTCTAGAGGTGTTGGCTCAGAGGATTTTGTACCATCAGCGCCTCCCTTCAAGTCGTCAGGTAAAGCGTCTGGCTTTTTAAATAAACTCGAATCGTCAAAGGAAATGTTCCCATAATCTATCGGGGCATCGTCCTGGGCCTCGTCAAAGGTATGGATAAAAGCATCCAGCTCTCCCAGTAGATCTCTCGCGTGACGGAAGCGATCGCCGATATCCGGTTTTACCATCCGCGAAATAATTTCGACTAAACGGCGGCAGGCCTCTGGCTGGTCAATCTTGACGTACTGATCCCAGACCAGCTCGCCAGTGTGGCTATCCTTTTTCATGCGGGCAGGATCAAGACCCGTCCACGCTTGAATCGCCATCACACCCAATGCATAGAAATCGCTACAGGGCTGGGGCTGGCCACTGAGCTGTTCCGGCGCAAGATAACCTGACGGACTCACCGTAATCTTGGTACGCAGAGAGACCAATGATGTATCTTCATTAGTTTGGAAGCCCGGAATGTACTGGGCAGAACCAAAATCAATTAGGGCAAGGCGACCATCCGAGGCGCGGCTAATAATGTTATTTGGCTTTAGGTCACAGTGAATAATCTTTTGGCTGTGGATAAACTGCAAAGTCTCGCAAATGTCGTGCATAAAGCGAGCAACTTCATAGACACTCCAGCAGTTGTCGCTGTACTCGCTCATCGGCAAAATGTTGTTAACGAGTTTGCCTTCTACGAGATCCTGTACGAGATACCAACCTTGGTCTGTAATGCCAAAGTAGTCGACGAGTCGAGGAATCTGGGGATGAACGCTGAGTACTTGCAAATGCTTTGCTTCTTTTAAAAACAAACGCATGTTGGTTTTGTACAAGCGGGGAATTTCTTTGTTATAGGGATAATGTTTGAGAACGCACTTGGGTTCATTCGGCTGGGACAAATCCTGCACGAGATAAGTCCGCGACAATGCGCCGCCCTTAAGCTTACTCAGAACTTGATACCGTCCCTGAATAATGCTGCCGATAATTAATGTATTGGAACTGGAGTTTTTCTCTAATAGCTTACTCACATTCATCACCCTAAAGATTCCTTACCACTGTTCTGAGAATGGGTCAGATTATCCGGAAGTTCTGGCACTGAAATTTGTCAAGTTTGCGGCGACGTCAAATCAGTATTTTTTGTTACGGGAAATACCGAAAAGTGTTACTCCTAGGTGTGTACAGACAATATCTCTGGATTGAGATTTTCAATGTAAATAGTGATCAAGATCGCGCAAGATGGAACCCTCAAATATTTTCAGTGGATGCATTTACCTTCAATTTTCGATGTTTTTTTCGCGGTCTCAATAGTTTATTAAAAGGGTATAAAGGCTAATCCGAAAAAGTTGCTATGGATGTTTTTTCGCGATGTGTACAGAGGAATTTCATGAAATATCTTGGTGGCGATCGCCTCATTCCGCTACTGAATCTTTAAGCATGATTCGCGCCGTCACTATTTAGGATAGTCATGAAATAAGCTATTCTCGTTAGCTGATCGCCTATTTTGGAAAAATGTATGGCTCGCTTATCGAAGGAACTAAATCGATATTTTTTTGAAGAAGATCGCGGTGAAACGGTGAGCCTCGCCCAGTTGGTTGCTCTTGCTGAAGAGAAAGTTTTTGGGATTGTGCTGTTACTCCTTGCGTTTCCTTCGGCGCTGCCTGTGCCTGCACCGGGCTACTCAACACCCTTTGCCATCATAATTTTTGTGGTTGCCGGGCAATTAGTCCTCGGTCGTAAAAAGCTCTGGCTACCGGCATCGTGGCAACGTAAAACGATTTCAACGAAAAAAATTCAAGGCATTCTCAACAAAGGCCTGCCCTGGCTGAACAAAGTGGAGGCGATCGCCCACCCCCGTTTACCAATGGTTTGTCAAAGTCAGGGGGGAAGGATGTTGATGGGTTGTACGATTTGTCTAATGGCGATGTCGATGAGCATTCCGATTCCTGGAACTAACACGCTGCCTGCGATTAGCGTATTTTTAACGGCATTTGGTTTGCAGGAAGATGACGGACTGATCAGTGCGGCGGGAATGATTCTCTCGGTGATTATTGCGGTGCTAATGGTGTCCGTTATTTACGTCTTCTTTAATGGTGGCCTGAGCTTAATTGATATTCTCAAAAATACGATTAGACCCTAACTCGGCGGTACGCCCCCCATACTGCCATTGCCCTCTGGATCAGCGATGCGGCCAAATTCTGGATAGGGTAAATTGTGCCGTTGAAAAGCCTGTTTCGCACGGCGAATTAAGTCAGTTTTGTAGATAAATTCATCGCGAGCATCCATCGGATAACAGCGGAGCTTAAATTGTGTACCCCAATATTGCTCCTCCATAACCACCACAATGGGCAACTTAAGTTGGGTGTATTTACTGCTGTAGGCGGCTTGGTAGAGGATCGAAATAATTTTTTCGGCATCGGCATGGTGCGCAAAATAAAAACTGGTCGCAACTTGGGCTTCTAGATGTCCGGTATTGGCATTGGAAATAGGCTCTGTCCAAGTTTTGTTGTGGGGCACTGTCACCACATTGTCGTCGGGGGTTTGAATCTGAATACCCCGCAAACCGTAGCCCACCACTTCGCCGTAGTGCTCAGCAATCTGGATGCGATCGCCCATGCGATAGGGCGCTTCAAAGAGGGCAATCACTCCGGCAATGACAGAACTCACATAATCTTTAAACGCAAAACCGAGGGCGACGGCAATGGTGCCGGTAAGGGCAAAAAGATTACCTTGGGACAAATTTAGGAAAAGATTTAGCAGGTAGAACAGACTAATCACAAGGATTAGGGCCTTCCAAAAGGGCAGGGCTTGTTTAATAGCTAGCCGAAAGCGACGCGGTACCCGCTCTGAAATCCAGTCTGTCGTTTTTTGAATGACCCAAAAACTACCGTAGGCGATCGCCACCGTCATCGCAGCCTGTAAAACCTTATTGGCATTAATGTCCGTGAGCAATTTCTCCGACAGATCTTGCGAATCTCCAGAGGCATCCATCTGGGCAACAAATACAGCCGCCCGTAGTGGCAATTGGGTGAGGTAAGTTTGCATAGCCACCTTAATCATCCCCCACAAAAAAGTTGTTATTACTTAGTTCTGTTTTTAATTTGGAATAATGGGGCGCTGCTACCGTTAAACCGCCGTTAGTCCGTTCTATTAAGCCCTTTCTCAGTAATGATTGAATTTCCGACTGAATTTGACCTTCTGCTTGCCCCAAACTAAAGGCAAGATGGCTACGGGTCATTTGCCCGTGGATCAGTAGTGAATGCATGAGATAACGGTCGTCGCCGCTGAGGGACGGCAAAATTGGCGCAGAAGGGCGAACTTCGTGGAGAGTAATCGGTTCCTTTTCGGCACCATCTTGCTGTTGTAATAAGTTCAACTCCCTCAAATCTTCCGTTGCTTCGAGGATCTCCTTTTCGAGTCGTAGGCTGTGCAACCACATGCTTTTAGCGATACTGCTCACCCCCAAAGATTTACGGGCTAAGACATCCCAATATTCCGGGCGATCGTCTTCTTCGTCATCGCCGTTATTTTCAGTGGGCTTTTGATCTGCTTCTGTCGGTGTCGCCACAATGGTTTTCACCACCGGATCAAGCCACTCTTTCAACATCTCGCCGTCTAGTTCTGGCAATGCTTTTACTTCACTAAAATAAGCACTTACCTGACAGACAAAATCTAAAAAATCCCAAGCCCAATGGTTGCAACCCATCACCCAAAAACAATTGCGATGGTGAATGGCTACGTCCCGCAGATACTCGATACTTTCCCAACCGCCGATACAGCGCAAAAAACATTGCTCAAGGCAGGGGATCAAAATTAGGGTTTTACGATTATCGAGTGCATCGGGATCCGGTTGGTGGTCTGGATCCTTTGAGTCTGGTGGGTCGATCTGGGCGTAGGGGCGCAGGGCATTTTCCACCTGCTGTTTTAGTTGCCACGGATCTAATGGTCGGGCAATACAAGGTAACGGCGTAATAATCGATGCTGGCGGATCAACCCATTGCCGCAAACTATCATTCAAAATACTGTTGATCGGTTCTACTGGACTGCCCAGAAAAACAAGGCTATTGGGGGCATCAAGATTTTGTTGCCATGCTTCAATCGCATTGCTAATTTCTGTCTGAACAGTGTCTCGGTAGGGTTTGGGGCTAGGTAATGTCGCGAGGCGCTTCGTGATCTGGGTCTCTAGTAAATCTGGTAGCTCAACCAGTCCGTCGCTAGCTTCAATAACCGTTGTGGCTTTCTTGAAACGAAACTGGAGATATTGATTCAGGGACTGGACGGCAGATTTAAGCATTTACATCCGAGGGATGGCACTAACCTGTTTCTACCATACGGCGATCGCCTATCGACTCAGCTTTCCGTTATAGATATTTGTAACCCTTACCGAATATCAATCTTGATCATCGTCGTCATCATCTTTATCCTCATCAAATTTGCCATTTTTGTACCAGCCTAGTTTTTTACCTGATTTTTTCCCTTCATCTTCAGAGAACTGAGTTGACTCGCTGTCTGTATTTTGAGGACTAGGAACCGTATTTACTTCAATCACAATGGACTGAGGCTGCACTTGGTTTTCTATTACGTTATCTGCTGGAACATTCACAGAAGGCGATCGCCCTAGAGAGCTTAACCCCAGCATTGACAACCCACCAACACCTGCAACTACAGCTGAAAGTGCCACTTTTTTTAATGGGGATTTCTTTTGCCACCATAGCCCCCAATTGTGTTCAACCAAGTCTGAAGTGCGTATTCTTTTGTCCACTATCTGGAGAGTATCAAGGGTCGTTTTGGGATAATCCAAAGCACGAAGTGCAAGAAATGCTTCTTGGGCATTGTGATATCTCTGACGAAAATCATGGCGCACCATCCGAGTAAGAACATCGCAAAATTCTGGACTTGCCTGTACATTATTTCTCCACATCAGTTCGCCATTTATACAAGATGTGGGAATATCTTCTATCCGCATTCCTGATAATGCTTCTATGGCAACAACACCAAGTGCGTAGAGATCACTACCCAATTTTGGTAAACCTTTTGCTTGTTCAGGTGGCATATATATGGGTGTCCCAATGGTGACAGTAAAAGCGTTGTCTTGGTTATTTTGTAGTTGTTTTACCGCCCCCAAATCAATGATATGTAACTTGCCTTGCTGATCTCGAATGATGTTGGCTGGCTTGATATCACGGTGAATGATTTTTTGCTGGTGCAAATAACTTAGAATCTGCAAGCATTCCTTGAGTAAATCCTTAACCTCAGACTCGGAATAAGGTTTTCTTACCTCAAATTCAGTAGCTAA
Source organism: uncultured Synechococcus sp. (assembly GCA_964638765.1). Classification (GTDB taxonomy): domain Bacteria; phylum Cyanobacteriota; class Cyanobacteriia; order Cyanobacteriales; family MRBY01; genus MRBY01. Next base: position 12,893 of record CAZXBK010000076.1, read on the forward strand.
ATCGCGACCATTAACTAACTCCTGCACCAAATAAAAACATTTATTTTCTTCAAAATAAGCTAGTAACTTTGGGATATGTGGATGGTCTAGCTTTGCTAATATTTCGGCTTCGGCTGCAAAAAAACGCCTAGCGATACTAACACTTTTATTATTTTGAAATTGCGGTAAAAACTGCTTTATTACACAACGTGGATAACTGGGAATGAGCCTGTCTACGGCTAAATAGGTTTGGCTAAATCCACCAACAGCGAGGGAATGAACTACTTCATATCTCCCTTGTAACAGAGTCCCTACAGGCAGTTGCATTGGTGTCTTCATAGAAGATTTCTTGATATTCTGGCTTCTTTTCGCTGGAACAGGCGGAGCAGAACAGGTGATTTTCTGAGTAGGATTAGAGCAAACAGTAGGTATTTCGTCAGTCTTCTTGGTCTGTTTAGATAATTTAATCTGGGATTTAGATTTTTGACTCTTTTTGACGTTCGTGTTGTGTTGATGTGACGATTTGCTCTGAACCATTATCTTCTCCTATGAGCCTTGATCTTAGATTGATTCAACTAAGTTGAAAAATTCGTCTTTTAATATGTAGTTTCATATAGCAGCTTTTCTATCTAGACTTGATTATGGCAAGTATTTAGGTATTTTCAAATCCTAAGAAGACGGATATTTTTAAAGATTTGAAAAAGAAAGTGCTTTGACAAGATAAAGAACATGTGACTTTAGACTCTAGATCGGCAAAAAGTCGGAAATTATTATGCTTGTTTTCGAAAGTTTAAGTGTATTTATTTGCTTCGTGTTGTTTTGAAATAATCTGACTGAGAAAGGTCTATTCTTTGTGTCTTTCTGTCACAGTACAAACATTGTTTTGAATATTTAAACTCTGAAAAAAGTTTTGCCTAAGTAGTTGTCGTTTAGAAGTAAAAAATGAGTTGTGAGCCTAGGCAGTTCAAGTAATGTAGGGATTTATTGCAAGATCTGACAAATCACAGTGTTGAAATTGACGGTCGAAATTCTCTTAGATAGATTTTGGGAAAGACTGCTCATCTAGGATTTTGCTAAATCGTAATCGTGGAGGATGTTTTCGGAGATGAATGATACTCAACAATTAGGCGATCGCCCTCCCCGACGTTCTGCCAAAAAACGAATTTTGCTCACTATCGTCGCGCTAGTTCTTGCCCTAGTTTTGTGGTTGCTATGGCCTTTCCTGACGAGTCGACCGGCCTATTATGCAGATATTGATGAGCATTTTCGCTATGGCACGATTGGTGGCGAAAGTACGGATGGCATTCCCTATTGGTTATGGAAAGCTTTGCCTACGGTCTTTGAAGATAAGCTTCCTCCAGATCATCAGCCCGGCGAAGGGATGACGGCTTTTGGGTTTATGCAGGAGCCGGATCACGATTTGCCCATCGGTTTTGCGAAATCGTCCCGCGAAATATTGCCTCTCCTCGGCCTTGATGTTGTTACCCAAAATTGCGCCACTTGCCATGTCGGCAAACTCCGGGAAACGCCAGATTCTCCCGTCAATCTCATCTCTACGATGCCGGGACATAATGTGAATCTTCAGGGCTATATTCAATTTTTGACGGCGATCGCCCCAGATGAAAGATTTTCAGCAAGACACATAATGCCCTACATTGCTGAGATGGGAGCTAATCTCAATCCCCTCGAAAAACTCGTCTACAAATTTTTTGTCATTCCCCAAGCCCGCGAACAACTGCTGCGGGAGCGTCTGGATTTGTCGTTTATGGATCGCCAGTCGAAGTATGGGCCTGGTCGCGTTGATACTTTCACTTCCTACAAAACCCGTCGTTTTGGCTTTCCGGTAGATTTGCTGCCGCCAGAGCAGCTCAACGGTATTGCCGACTATCCGAGCATTTGGAACCAAGGCCCCCGCGCTGGTATGTATCTCCATTGGGACGGCAATAATAACAATCCTGATGAACGGAATCGCACCGCTGCTTTAGCCTTGGTGGCTCCAGGAAATTTGAATTTTGACTCTCTATATCGATTGCAGCAGTGGTTAAAAGATCTTCCCGCTCCTCAATATCCCTATGACATTGATCAAGGCTTAGTGGCGCAGGGGAAACCAATTTTTGAGGCGAATTGCGCCAGTTGCCATGACATCCTCAACCGCCCCGATAAGCTCAATTTAGAAACGGTTGTGCCGATTGATGAGATTCAAACGGATCGCGGCAGGCTGGATTCTTACACCTATGACCTAACCTCCAACCAATATCTACTGTTTAGTGATATCAGCTATCGCGGCGAAGATAAGCGTTTCAAAAATTATCGTAAAACCAATGGCTATGCCAGTGCGCCTCTAGATGGGATTTGGTTGCGATCGCCCTATCTCCACAATGGCTCTGTGCCAACCATGCGCGATCTTCTCAATCCGCCGGAAGAACGTCCTACAACCTTCTACCGGGGCTATGACGTGTATGACCAAGACAATATGGGCTTTGTCACGACAGTTGCGGCGGAAAATGGCAAAGACTTTTTCCAATACGACACCAGTCTCGGTGGTAATGGCAACGGTGGTCATCTCTATGGCATAACTCTCACCGACGACGACAAAACTGCTCTCATTGAATATCTCAAAACCCTTTGACCCATGAATAGCACCAAGTCAAAACAGTCATGGAAAGTGGCGATCGCCGCGACGCTAACGGCAATTGTGTTGATACTTTCCCTGTCATTTTTAGGCAGTCTGCGTAGCTATAGTCGCCCTGTTTCTGCGGCTTATTATCAAAATGCATCAACCTTCAAAGCTGGGACTACTGGCGTGCCCTTCTGGATTTGGGTGGTTTTGCCGCGGCTATTTCCAGAAAAATTACCGGCGATCGGGGGTTACACCGCCTTGGGCTTAACTTGGGAGCAAGGAGAGCAGCTCCCCCAAGGGTTAACTCAAGAACAGCGCGGTTTAGCAAGGGTCATATTAGATTCGCCAGATGTGCCGTTCGATCTTGAAGCTTACTCGCAATTCTTAGAGGATTGTGCCAAAGATCCTCGTTTTAATCCCAATTTTTTACTGCCAGAGATTACCTATAACGTCAATTTGTCTTGGCGCGAAAAGTTGCTGTATCGTTTTGCTGCTATCCCAGCGACTAAAGCTTCATTAGTTTCAGAGCAGCAGTCGTAAAGTTTTGGCGTTGTTATGGTCGTTTCGAATGAAGACTAGAATGTTTTAGTTGAGACAGGATAAGAGCACTTTTCCATAAGTGCTATAGCCTATCGAAACCCCTTCCCTCCTTCGGAGACCTTCCCCAAGGAAGGACAAAAATTGTCTCTATTTTTCAGTCGAAATCACCATATTTTCAACGATTTACGCTTGCCGCATCAGTAATAAGCCAATGCCTCCCAGAGCAACAATCACACCACCGAGCGATCGCCAAGTTACTTTTTCGCGGAGATAAACACTGATGCCAACAGCAAATAAAGGAGACGTACTAAGAAGCGTTGCCGCAATGCCGACTGGTGCAAATTGAAAGGCGGTTTGGTGCAGCCACAGACCGACAAAAGATCCCGCGAACGCCGCCCCTGTTATGGCCTGCCATTGGGGAAAAGATAAAGCTGACAGGGTGAAATTACGTTTGTATCCAAGCCACAAACCGATAATCACTGTCCCTAAAAGCATTCGCAATGAACTACTCCAAAGGGAATTGAGGTCGCTATTTTCCAGCACATCTCGAATGAACATTGCGCCTAAACCCTGAGCCGCACAGGACACAATCCCCCACAAACTTCCCCGCAATAAATGAGGCGATCGCCCAGCTGTTGTGCGTTCGGTGATGACCCAGACCACGCCGAGTAAAGTTAGGGCAATACCGATGAGACCATAGGCTGTCAGACTTTCTTGGAGAAATACCCACGCAAAAAATGCTCCGAATAGTGGCGTCAAAGTTTGCAGTAATAACGCTTTGCGCACACCGACATCTTGCAAAGACAGAAAGTACGCTGTGTCGCCGATGGTGATGCCTAAGATGGCGCTAATCGCGAGATAAAACCATTGCAATCCACTGAGCTGAGGAATATTGGGGTCGAAGATGAGTAGGCTCACCACAAAAAAAGGCAAGCTCACCAACCCTCGATAAAAGCTCACCAACGTCCCCGAAATTTTGACAGAGACAAGAATTTTGTCGTAGATGACTGCGGAACCTGACCATATACCTGCTGCAACGAGGGCAGAAATTTCCCCAACCATAGTGACCCTGACGAATTTGCCAGATCAGATTGTGGCACATTTACCTCAGTCAGGCGATCGCCGACCTATTCGCCATCAGTATTCACGATTTCAAAATTGGCGAAGTTCATCAACCCATTACTACCCATAAAAATGCAGATACGAGTTTCCTATCAATGAAAAATAGGGCGATCGCCTTTATTTTTTTATATGGTTAATTATTTGTCTTTTTGAAAAACTTTTTATTTTCCTTAAAAATAACTTTTAAAAATGATTATTCGGAGAACCGAAATAGAAGATCGGCTTTCAACACAATTTAAATATAATTGGAAATTTATCGTGGAAAACCCAACAATAAATGTGAGGTTATTTCACTGTTTCATCTAATAATTAATTGCCATAATAAAAACGTGAACAAAAACGATTCTCTCTGGAGGTCAATATATGTCTATCGTACGCTTTTCTCCTTTCTCTGAACTTGAGACTGTACAAACTCAAATGAACCGTATCCTCGATGAACTCGCAGGGTGGCAAAGCGAAGACAAGTCAGCTTGGCGTCCTTCTGTAGAGCTCCTTGACGGCGATACTGAATTAACGCTAAAAGCTTCTCTGCCGGGTATCGAAAAAGATAACATCGATATTAGCCTAACTCGCGAAAGTATTCGCATTAGTGGTGAATATAAATATCAAAAAGAAGACCGCGACAAAGGCGTTTATCACTCCGAGTTTCGCTACGGTAAATTTGATCGTTCCATCGTACTACCTGTTGCCATTGACCATGAGAATGTTACTGCCAATTTCGTAGACGGTATTCTCACGTTGACCCTACCTAAGGTCGTCCCAACTTCTAAAAAAGTTGTCAAGCTAAATCTCGGTGGCACTCAGGAGGCACAAGCACCTGAAGCAGTTAGTAACGAAGGCAACGTTGAAATCAACAGCTAATTTTTTCTGGGGGCGATCGCCTGATCGCTTCCCCTTTTAAACAAATGAAAAACTAGACAATCGTGTCTCCTACATAGTCTATGTGGGAGATTTTTTTATTGATTTTCTTTTTAAAAGATTGATAAAGAAAGGGGGGAGCAGGACAGGGTTTATGAAGATTGCGTGTAAGATTTCTGTTTATTTTCTTCACGAAAAAAGCTTTTCTAAGTGATTTCTATGAATATCCCTAGAACCCCTTCTTTTCCTCTAACAAGCAGTGTAAAAAGGAATTAGAAAGTATCTGCACTACAAACCTTCAGGGAATAGAAAAGTCATGTTTGCTCCTAGTTTCCGTAAGCCGAAAGTCCAGTCACAGGAATCTTCATCTCAGAAGGTTTTACAGTGGCGGCATCGTGCGGAGCAGACAGCAGCACAGCAGTTTACAAAGATGCAGATTGGTTTCCCAAAAACAAGCTTTCCTAAGCGCACCACAACTGTTGAACCAGACGAAAGACCTGATGAAATTGTCGAAGCTAGTGAAGCAATTTTGAGCTTTTTTGCTGAACAAAGTAAAACCGCAACTATTACGACTTTACTAGAGCAGTTTGATACTTTCTTCATTAACCACGACCCTAATACTGTCCCGTCCCAGTTAAATCATTCGGTTTATCAGTTACTTGTTTATAACTGCACTGCTGATTTTATTTACCTTCTCAATCGCTGTGCTTTTTTAATTGTTAATACCTGTTTTAAGCAGAAACAAACAAAATACACAGAAAAGTTAATTGCTTTATTTCAAGGGCGATCGCCACTGCCTGCGAATGCGCCATTATCAACCCGTAAGTTTCGGGATTGGGTTGAGAGCTACATGGATAGCCACCAATACAAAACCTTAGAATTATTTTCCCCTGCGGCAAAACTTCAAAAGAAAACGTGGCATGACCGTTATATCGCCTTAAAGCTGCTCGCTGAAGCCTTGGATACGGATGTTGCTATTGAGCAGCGACAGGCTTGTCAGTGGCTTTATCAATTTCTGAAGGGTCGTTATAAGTTTCAGCTTGTCATGTTTTTAAGTAAGGGTTGCGATGGGGCGCAACATGACGAAAAAGCTCATAATCCGACGCTAATTCACACTTCAACTCTAAAGCTCATTCAAAAGGTGGTCATTAAACGTGATCAGGGTTATACCCAGATGGCGGAAGGTTTCCTTTCTCTCCACGAACATGACAGTTACAGTGATTTTAAAAGGGCGTTAGCGAAATATTTGTTGACATCAATCGGCGGCGATCGCCGACTCAAGTGGCTACCAAAAAAATTAGAACAGCACCTCACAGAACTTTATTCAGAAAAAAATAGCGTTACTGTTGGCCATCACTTGATCACCAAAACCTGCGACGAAATTATCAGCTATCTACTCAATCCCGAAAGTTTTGCCGATCCGACTCATCCGTTTACGCTGCTGATGATCCAGCGGGAATTTCTATCCCTCAGCATTATTTTGCTAAAGCTTGTTTTGATTTCACCTCGCAGCTACGGGCAACTAATGAGCTCGCTCAACGATTTGATACAGCACAATAGTCACAAGGAAAAAGCTGAGTGTGAATGGCTCGTCGGCCTTCTTGAAACAATGCAGGTCATTTTGACTTTGGTGGTCAACGAGGGACAGTACTATTCCTTTAACGGTGCGTCATAGTTTAGCAGCGAATTTAGTTCGTAACTACCCAAAAGCTCAGAAACAACAGACAATAGATCGGTTATCCTAATGAGATTTCGTCCATTTATCCGATCCCTGTTATGAGTGAGAATCTAAACCGACGTAGCCGAGTTGTAACTGAAGGTCATTCGCGGAGTCCGAACCGGGCAATGCTCCGGGCTGTGGGCTTTGGGGATGATGATTTTACCAAGCCAATTGTCGGCATCGCTAATGGTTACAGCACCATTACCCCCTGCAATATGGGCATTAATGATTTGGCGCAGCGGGCAGATAAGGCTGTGAGAGATGCTGGCGCGATGCCTCAGATGTTCGGCACGATCACCATTAGTGATGGAATCTCCATGGGTACGGAGGGAATGAAATATTCCTTGGTTTCTCGGGATGTAATCGCAGACTCCATCGAGACGGCTTGTAACGGCCAAAGTATGGATGCGGTTCTCGCGATTGGTG
>CAZXBK010000077.1:0-19725 GCA_964638765.1 uncultured Synechococcus sp.
ATAACCACTTTAATAAATGGGCAAAATATCCAGAACGAGACCTCTATCCAGAAGATTTACGAGAAGAAGGCGATCGCCTCAATGATCTCATTTATCGAACGGTGAATAATGGTGTTTATAAGTGCGGTTTTGCCACAACCCAAGCTGCCTACGACAAAGCTGTAACAGAACTGTTTGACACCTTAGATTTACTAGAAAAACGCTTAGGCGATCGTCGTTATCTTTTAGGCAATGAGATAACCCTATGTGATGTACGTTTATTTACGACATTAATTCGCTTCGACTTGGTTTATCACGGACTATTCAAATGTAACTATTGCCGTATTCGTGACTATGAAAATCTCTGGAACTATCTAAAAAATATTTACCAACAGCCTAGTATTGCTAACACTTGTCCTCTGGAGATAATAAAACAAGAATATTACACTTCTCTATTCCCATTAAACCCCGGCGGTATTATCCCTATCAGCTATAAATTAGCTAATTTAAAATAGCTCAATTACACAAAGCATTTTAAGAGTATATTAATTTCAATCACCAAATAAAACTTTTAACAGTAGCTGAATTTTACGTAAATCAAACCTTTTATCGAAATCAAAATAATATTTTTTGGAGAGTAGACTTGGCTTTTATCTTCCGTGGGAAAACCTATCAAGAAACAATCGAAAATCTTATACCGCTCCTTTTACCATTAGCATTCATAATATCAGCACTAATACTAATGCCCATTGAAGCCTTTCAATTTGATCCAGACGAAGGGCTACGTATTTCACAAATGATTCTGTATAAAAACGGTTATTTATTATATAGCGATATCCCTAGTGACCAACCACCACTCTTTACGGTTTTACTCAGTCTTTGGTCACAATTTTGCGATCTTTTTTTAGGGCGAGACCACAATCATGAAGTTATCGTGGCTCGATGCTTTGTCCTATTCTTTGCAACAGTTCTTATTTGGACGTTTTTCAAGATAACTTGCATTACAACAACTAAGAGGGTAGCAGTAATATCAACTGTTCTATTGATTTTTTCTTGTAATTTTATACGCCTGAGTTTTTCCGCTATGATTGGCATTCCATGCCTAACATTCGCCTTATTATCAATTTATTGTTTAATTCAGTTTCGATACAATTCACTCGCTCTAAGTAGCTGGCAATTTTTTTCTAGTCCTTTTTTTTCGGGAATTTTATTAGGTCTCTCCCTTTTGACCAAAATGTTTACACTCTTTTTAGTCCCTCTGATGAGTGTCTTTTGGGTAATTTTCAATCCAAAAGTCAAGCTAAAGAATATATTTCTACCTTTATTTTTCTTCTTGTTAGGGATAGCCACAGTCGTTTTATTAAGCAATAACTTTTTGATTTCGTCAAGTGAAATTAGGTATTTTTTTCAATTTCACGTGAGCACTGATTTAAAGTCTCAATTTAGTGGAGAAAGTAGTCTTCTAACTGTTATTTCATTTTACTTACAAGACTTTGATTACTTTATTCTTTGTCTCTGGGGCATTTCATCAATTAGCTTTCGAAAAGATCTGTGGGTATTCATTCCATTATCATGGCTCAGTGTAGTAACAATTCTCCTGATCAACCATAAACCTGTTTGGTATCACCACTATCTTCTAATCTCTATTCCCTTATGCTGGTTAGCAGCCCTTGGAGTAGAGCAACTTAGCAAAAACATCACATTGTATCAGTTGAAATCTTTCCAGCCATTAAAACTTTTTTCGTTGAGTAACCTGACAATAGCTTTTATATGTCTAGCCTTTGGTATCAAAATGTATTTCTTTATGCAAAACAATGCCGAAATAGTCTCAAAAAGCAAGGAAGCAGCACCCATATTAGAACGGATTGTTAAATATCAAAAAAATACCCAGTGGCTGTTCACAGATATGCCAATGTATGGAGTTCGCTCAAATATCAATGTTCCTCCTGAATTATCTGTTATTTCAAGGAAGAGTTTGGCTTCTGGCAAAATCACTCAAGCATCATTAATACAAACTATTGAAAAGTATCACCCAGAACAATTTGTCATTGCACGCTTCTCGAAGTTATATACATATATCCAAGATTATTTAGACAAAAACTATAAAAAGTATTCCTATAAGAACGCGACATATCTTATCAGAAAGGATATTTTATAAAATTATATTTCAGCTTATCAAAGAAAATTTATTGCCACATAGCTGGCCTAAAGAATCAATTACTACTTTGACTTAATATCTTCTAATGAGTAAAGGTATGACAGTTGTAACCTTAACTCTGATAAGATTTTGGGGTGATTTTGACGGCAATACATACATGGTGAATCTAGAGCGATTAGCGTCATTGCAGGCTCCGGTGAAAAAAGAGGAATGGCGCCCTGTTTTTGTTGTTGCAGGGATATTCTTCTGTGCTTGCATGGCTTTAGTTTTACATCGTCACTTCACTTTTTATTCGTCCTATGACCAGGGCATTTTTAACCAGGTCATGTGGAATGGCGCCCACGGCAGATTTTTTCAAAGTACTCTTTCATCTCAGCTGTCAACCAATGTTGTGCATGCAGGAGAAATTCCGGATGTTAGCTATCACCGCTTAGGTCAACACTTTACGCCAGCCTTATTACTATGGCTGCCTATCTATTACTTCTTTCCGAATGCAACGACCCTTGCCGTTTTCTTGGTAACTCTACTCTCAGCGGCGGGCTTGGTGCTTTATGTACTGGCGAGACAATATTTAGAACCTATTCCTGCTCGCTGGATTACTTTTGGCTACTACGGTGCTAATGCCGTGATTGGGCCTACCCTCGGAAATTTTCATGATAATTTCCAGCTGCCTTTTTTCATGTTCACATTGCTGTTGGCAATGGAGAAACGTTGGTGGTGGCTATTTGCCGTGATGTGTCCTCTGATCGTGATTATCAGAGAAGATAGCGGCATTATTTTGTTTGGTGTTGGTGCGTATATGCTCCTCAGTCGACGTTTTCCGAAGATTGGAGCTGCGGTTTGTGTCTTTAGTTTTGGCTATATCTTGACGTTGACCAATGTCATTATGCCGATCTTTTCGGATGATGTGTCAAAGCGGTTTATGTTGGAGCGATTTGGGCAATATACCGACGCGACTGAAGCATCAACGCTCGATATTTTGTTGGCAATGCTATCGAACCCGTTATTACTCATTCGGGAACTGATTACCCCAGTTGATCGAACGGTTAGCTATCTTGTGGGTCACTTTTTGCCGTTTGCATTGGTTCCGGCGATCGCCCCAAGTGCTTGGATTATGGCAGGCTTTCCTCTGTCAAAGCTTTTACTGGGAAAAGGTTTTTCTGTATTAGTCATTAATATTCGCTATGCCCTCGCGGTTGTTCCGGGTATTTGTTACGGCACGATTTTGTGGTGGTCTGGGGAAAGTTTTGGCAATTTTTTCAAAAAGGATGCACCGCGTCAGCCTAGGCAAATATCACCATTTTTTAAGAAGTTTTGGTTGACTTGTATTGCTCTGTCGCTCATTTTCACGATCGCCGCAAATCCGAACCGTAGTTTGTATTTTGTGATTCCAGATTCGATCCAACCTTGGGTCTATGTCTCGCCGTTGGAGCAGTGGCAGCGTAGTGCAGATATCCATCAGATGATTCGGCAGATTCCAAAAGATGTCAGTGTTTCTGGGACGACTCATATTATTCCTCACCTCTCCAGCCGCCGTGCGATTATTCGTCTGACTGGCTTGGAATTTCGTGATGATACGGGTGAGGTGCAGGATGTAGATTATATTGTGGCGGATCTCTGGCGTTTAGTCCGCTACCAAAATGCTTTTAAGGATGATTTTAATCGTCTCAAATCCTACACAAGAGCGATTACTCAGGCGATCACCGAACGTGATTACCGAGTGATTGATTTCCGAGATGGGGTTATTCTACTTACCAAAAATCAGGCCGAAAATAGTGAAGCAATGGCTGCTTGGCAAAATTACCGCAACACAATTATTAACCCCATTTTGGAGCAACCTAGAGATTAAATCTAATCAAAAAATCCCCAGTAGTTCTGCCGTGGGCAATGTCTACTCGGGATTTTCCTTTGTGCTAATTGATGAAGTCAGCGGTGGGTTGCCGCTGGAGGGTGACTAATAATGTTTAGTCTTCGTCATCATCATCACTATCGTCATCATCTTCTTCAAAGCCGTCATCATCCATGAGTTCGGCGATATCTTGATCATCAGACATTTCGCCTTGATCTTCTTTTTTCTCACGGTAAATAATGCGGTTATTTTCTTCTAGCCACTCTAGCAATGACGTCTTGTGCTCTAGATCGAGAACGGAAGCTGGCGCGTAACGCGGCTCTTGTCTTAGGGAAGGATTCTTGACCATAAATTTGACGAGTTCTCAGGTTATGACAATCTTTGACAATTCAAGTAATTCATTATATCGAATTTTGCTCTTTCCTCTCAAAAGAATTGAGACTTTGTCAACTAGGCTTCATTTAAAACGGCGATCGCCTTACCAGGTTCTGGTTCAATCACACGAGTTTCAGCCTGTTTGGCGGCTAACATTTCAGCAAACTCTTGGACTGTCCCATCTGGCTTGAGGAACTTCATCAGAAAACCATCAAAGTGAACATCACCACCCGCTGCAGTAGGTAAAATAGCCTTCGGTTGTAGCCAATCACAAACCTTGAGCGCCGTTTCCTGTCCCTTAATGACAGCTCCGAGGAGAGGTAATTTCAGATTAATAAGCGGCGTAACAACCACATCAATGGGGGCAAACTGTTTTAATTCCTCAGAGTGATAACCGTGAGGCTCATAGTAGAGAGTTTTCTTTGTCTCTAAATCGGTCAAAATATAGCCATTCTCGAAGGTCGTGGGGCCAACGGGCGAACCTTTGACTGCACGAATCTCAAGGTTATCAACCGTATAAACTTCGCCATGATCAATACTATTAATCGCTTCGTAGCCGTATTTTTCGGTGATCGCCTGACCATTGGGAGAGCAAACAACGGGCAACTTTTTATCTAAAACCTTGAGAGTTTCCGGGTGGGCATGATCTTCTAAACCTTGGGATAGCAAGATCAAGTCAATATCTGCGGGAATATCGCGATCCTCTGGGCGATCGCCTTTAAATAACCACGGCGCATTACCAAAAACCAGCGAACCAACTAGCCAAGGATCAAGCAAAATCCGCTTGCCCGCCATTTCAATTAGCCAACTATTGCTATCTAAATACGTCAGTTCCATCTTTTCCCTCGGTCAACCACTTTACAAAGCTTAACTTATTCGGCTTCGACCTTGGGATTACTTTGCCTTGGATGTTGGCTCTAGAGCTGCTTTTGGATAGGCGAGGCGTTGGTGATTATGCTGCTGCCAAACCTGTACAAAAATTTCAGCGACATAGGGCAGTTCTTCGCGACGAATACCACAATCATCTAGCTGTCCATCTTGCCAACGAGCGCGGAAAATTTTATTCACCATAATCAACGCTTGTTCCGGTGTTGCTTCCTTCAGCGATCGCAGAGCCGCTTCGCAACCATCAGCCAACATTACAAGACCCGTCTCGCGGGACTGGGGAATGGGGCCAGCATAACGAAATTCAGCTTCGTTTAAATCTTCCGGTGATTTCCCCTCTGCTTGGTAACGATTTTTCGCTTGGTAATAAAAATAGGAAATGAGGAGTTTCCCTTGGTGCTCCGGAATAAAGTCGCGAATGGCTTGGGGTAAGCCATATTTGCGAGCCATCACCAAGCCTTCCGTAACATGTTTGCGGATAATTTCTTTACTTTTCCACGGGTCATCAATGGCATCGTGCTTATTGGGGCCGCCCATCTGATTTTCAATAAAACCGAGGGGATCATGCATTTTGCCAATGTCGTGGTAAAGCGTTCCGGCCCTTACCAGCTCGACATTACAAGACAGTTCTCGTGCTGCAGCTTCCGCCAGAGAGGCAACAAACATGGTGTGCTGAAAAGTGCCCGGTGCTTCAAGAGCAAGACGCTTTAGTAAAGGGCGATTAGGGTTAGATAGTTCTGCGAGGCGAATCGGTGTAACTAGGTCAAAAAGGCGTTCAAGATAGGGTGAAATCCCTAAAGCTAAAACAATCCAAGCTGTACCCGAAAAACCATAAAGCGCTGCTTCTGGGAGAAAAACATACCAAAGGGTTTCAGCACTAGCACTCGCGATTAAACTCAACGAAAAACTAACAACGGTTTGGGAAACACCAACAATGCCACTCATGGTGGCTTGCTCTTCCCGCGATCGCAGGCGTCCACCGAGAATAGAAGCAATTAAACCGCCTACTGTTCCGGTGATCAGGTGTTGCCATTGGAGGGTTTCGCTACTCACGGCCACAATACCCGACAACAAACTTACCTGGGTAAAGGCGATCGCCGGACTGTAGAGACTGCTGGTCAGCAGACCAACTGCCGAGAGATTACTGTAGGGAACATTAAAAAAGACAAGGAGCGGCGTACTTAAACTAATCAGCGACAGCAATAAGTGGTCACGACAACGCATGGGGCGGTGTACCCGACGAATCACCATCACCATCAATACGGCACTGCCACCCACCATCACCGCAGAACCCATTAAGCCCCACCAATTAATCTGGCGATCGCTGAGACCAAAGCCATCGAGCAACACAAAATCTTCTTGGGTAATCGTTTCGCCTTTTTCGACAATGACATCCCCTGCCCGCACAGAAACAGTGACAGGCTCAATGGCTAGGGCTGCCTGTTCAGAGCGGCGTTTCGTTTCATCTTTATCTTCAATTAAATTAGGTCGCAGATAGCTTGACAGCGCATCCTCAATAAATGGACTACTAATGGCATCATTACTGGTCTGCACTTGAATCGTTTCTTTTAACAGACTGTCTACTGTGCCCTTGGGAATACCCTGGGTCAAAATGCGGTCGCTAGCAGCGATTAATTGTTCTTGGGTATCTAGCCACTGCTGTGAAGATAGGCGCAACAGAAGACTCTGGTGACGGCGAAAAAGTGTTTGTTCTGTTTCACTAGCGGCTTGGGTTGCCTGTTGAAAGCCTTCGCGGGCAACAATAATTTTGGTGATTACAGTTTGTACAGCATCGGGTTCATTGCCTCGAGCATAGTTATAAAGTTCCCGTAGCGGCGGCGCAATATCAATATCACTGGGCATGAGCTGCCCTAATGGCGGTAATTCTTCTTGGGTCAGTTGGTCGGCGATCGCCACAAATTCTTGCCACTGATCATCCGGCAGTTGCCGTAACGCCACTTGGCTAGGAATAGAAAGAGTATTTAAGTCGACAAAGGGAAATGCTCCGGCGATGTCTCGAATACGAGTAACATCACTCAGCAACGCACGAATCTCTTGCTTAATGGCGCTAGTCGTTTCAACATCCCGCTTTAAACTTAAAATTGCACCTGTTCGGATCTCTTGGCGTTTTTCTTCGGTTGTTTTGGGGTCTTCGAATTCCCCATCTGTTGGTGCAAGAACAGTTGCCGGCGCAATAGTATCAACAGCTAATTTGGGCTGATTGTAAAAGCGCTCACCAATAACTCCAGTGAAAACAATCACAGTAATCACCGCGATCGCCGAAGATGAATAGGCCGCCTGCTTTCGCTGCGCCTGAGTTGCAACAGGGCTCACCCGTGGTGTTGGCACAGTGGTAGCATTTTTCCAATAATATTTGAGACTAGACCAAAGATTCATATAAAGTCTGGAAGTGAGCGCATATATCTAGAGAAAAGTACAAGCAGAGCATCCCTAGAAGGCAAAAATTCAGGTTAAATGACGTTGAGAAATGAGTTGTAGTGATGGGCGAGGCTTAAGACTCTGGGCATTCGCAATGACGGGAAATTGCTCCAACCTTAACCGATTTGCTGGCGGAAGTCCCGACCAACGACTCCAAAAGGCAATAACATCTGCCATTAGTTCATGGTGATTTAGTAGGATTTTATTTCTCTGGCGGGATTGGCGATCGCCCCTCAGACACCCACAGAATACTAAGCCCCAAGCCTGTACAGCAGGCTCACAATCTTGTAGCAACTGACGACAATGGCGTGTATTACCGCCACTCCAGAGGATGGCACCGTAGAGCTGTAGCAGTTGTTTTGCAGCAAGGGTCAAGGTCATCATTGATAATTGCCTTTGATAGTCTTGCCAAGACCTATTTTGATCATAAATCGATTCTAACAAAGCTGTTTCTGTAGTGAAATCCGGCGATCGCCGCCCTAGCCACACTCGGAATTCTGCTAAGGTCACCTTTTCCCTCAGGCAATCACTAAGACATTTGCCGACATCCTTAGCGACAATTAGCTGTTCCCCATCCATAGCACGCCGTTCAAGGCGATCGCCTAAGTAATCCGGATCCTCGTGATAAAACAAAAATACGGGGATTAGAGCAAGAGCATTCATCAAAGGCTCCGACAACCAGCGCCCAGCGTAATGGTTTTCCCCTTTCAGCTCCCATTCACCCGCAACAAGCAACTCCTGCCACAAATCCTGAGCGATGCCATTGACCTCCGACAAACTCGGCTGGCTGGCGATCGCCGTCTGGAGTCCAAACCACACCCCACAAAATCGATGCAATAAACTCACTTCCATAGGTTCAAAATCCTATTGCTCTGACTCCTGACGTTGCCACAATTCAAATAAATCAGGTCGCCGCTCTTGAGTTCGTAGCAATTGCTGCTCTCGCCGCCAATCTGCAATTTTTTGATGATTCCCTGAGCGCAACACCTCTGGCACACACCAACCGCGAAAGTCCGCCGGACGAGTATACTGCGGATAATCTAACAACGGTATTTGAAAGCTTTCTGCCTTGAGAGATTCCCGTTTACCAACTGTCCCCGGCAGTAAACGCACAACGCCATTAATTAACGTTAAAGCTGGGATTTCACCACAGGTTAAAACAAAATCTCCCAAGGAAATTTCCCGTGTCACAAGGTGTTGTCGTACCCGTTCATCGACCCCTTCATAATGTCCGCAAATCACCACGAGTTGATCATATGTTGTTAATTCATCTAACAAAGGTTGATCAAGACGTTGTCCTTGGGGAGTCATCAGAATAACTTCTCGTTTCGGCAACACAGGTAAAGATTCCACTGCCGCAAACAAAGGTTCTGGCTTTAATAACATTCCCACACCGCCCCCATAGGGTTCGTCATCAACGGTGTGATGCTTATCAGTAGAGAAATCGCGGGGGTTTGTGATGTTTACCTCAGCAATACCTTTTGCCAAAGCTTTTCCTAACAAACTTGACTGGAGCGGTGACTTGAAAAACTCAGGAAAAAGCGTAATTAAATCAAACTGAATAGCCATAAGATTGGAAATTTTATTGTCAATTTCAAAGGACAAAAAGAGGGATTTTCGAGATTTGAGAATGTCGGGGACTATGCAATAATTGAGTTGATTTTTACGGGTATGCTGTGCTTTGCATTCCTTATCGGGTTAGATGTTCGTTCCCTGTAACGGCGTGAGTCATTATCTCATCTGACCTCCAACAAGGCTTTTGTCTTGTTTGTAATTTTTGCCCTGAAGACTAAAACATAATGCCATCAGAAACCACCCTTCCTAATCAAATTTCTACACAGAGTTCTATTCTTGTCATCGGTGGCGCTGAGGACAAGGTACATGGGAAAGAAATTTTATCGTCTTTTGTCCGCCGTTCTGGTGGTACTGATGCTGCCATTGCGATTATTCCCTCCGCTTCACGGGAACCCCTCCTGATCGGCGATCGCTACCAACGTATCTTTGAGGATATGGGCGCCAGCAAAGTTAAGGTGCTAGACGTGCGTGACCGCGTCCATGCTGAAGACCGCTACTACCAAGAGTTTGTCGAAGGGTGTACTGGTGTATTTATGACAGGTGGTGACCAACTGCGCTTATGTGGTTTGCTGTCTGATACGCCTTTGATGGAACGCATCCGCCAAAGAGTCCATGATGGCGAGATTGCCCTCGCGGGGACTAGTGCTGGAGCTGCAGTAATGGGACACCATATGATTGCAGGCGGCAGTAGCGGAGAGTCGCCCAACCGAGGCTTAGTAGATCTGGCAATGGGTTTGGGGATGATTCCTGAGATTATCGTGGATCAGCACTTCCATAACAGAAATCGTATGGCGCGTCTATTGAGTACGATCGCCGTCCATCCTGATCGTTTAGGAATTGGTATTGACGAGGATACCTGCGCGGTGTTTGAGAGGGATGGTTATCTACAGGTATTGGGTCGGGGTACAGTCACTATTGTTGATGCTCGGGAAATGAGCCATACAAACCAAGTAGATGCTGATACTACCGAACCATTGAGCCTCCACGGTTTGCATTTACATGTACTCTGCCACGGCGATCGCTACGATATTCATAACCAAAAGCCAATGTCTGGAAACCTTTAAATGATGATGGCTATCCGACAAATCATCCGGAAACAAATTGCCCTAAAATAATTAGCAACTTCGTGGGCGACCCGCCAAATTATAGGGAAAGTGACCCAGACAGTCTCTTGTCTCTAGCTTGTTTGAGATGGGCGATCGCCCCCACATTCGTTGCGTAAACAAACCAGAACTGCTCTAGCCCAAATAAACCTTCGACGCTGACTATGAGAATCCTTAAAACCCTAACCCTTCGAGGCCCCAACTATTGGAGCATTCGACGCCAAAAACTAATCGTTATGCGGCTCGATCTCGAAGAAATTGCGGAGACACCATCCAACGAGCTCGATGGTTTTTATGAAGCGTTAAGCGAGACTTTACCCAGCTTGGTCGAGCACTATTGTTCTCCGGGTTGTCGCGGTGGTTTTTTTAGTCGCGTACGAGAAGGCACCCTCATGGGTCATATCGTCGAACACGTTGCCCTTGAGTTACAAGAGCTGGCAGGGATGCCCGTCGGCTTTGGACGTACCCGCATGACGGGTGACGAAGGAGTTTACAACGTCGTTTTTGAATATGTTTACGAGCAAGCCGGGCGTTATGCCGGTAGAGCAGCTGTCCGTCTATGTCAATCGATTCTCGACACTGGTCGCTATCCAAAGGAAGAACTCGAACAAGATATAGCAGACCTAAAAGATCTCAAAGCCAGCTCTGCCCTTGGCCCCAGTACCGAAACCATTGTCAAAGAAGCAGAAGCAAGGGGAATTCCTTGGTCAATGCTGAGTGCCAGAGCAATGATTCAGTTGGGCTACGGCGTTCACCAGAAGCGGATTCAAGCAACCCTCAGCGACAAGTCGAGTATTTTGGCCGTAGAGCTAGCTTGCGATAAAGAAGGCACTAAAAATATTCTGGCCGATGCGGGCGTCCCCGTCCCCCGCGGTGTCGTGATTCGCTATCTCGATGATCTAGAAGATGCCATTGAAGACGTTGGTGGTTATCCCATTGTGGTGAAGCCCCTCGATGGAAACCACGGTCGGGGCATCACCATTGATGTGAAAACTTGGGAAGATGCTGAAATCGCCTATGACCTAGCCAGTGAAGCATCCAAAACACGCTCTGTCATTATCGAGCGTTACTATCGCGGCAGTGATCACCGTGTACTTGTTATTAACGGCAAATTAACAGCTGTCGCTCAACGCGTGCCTGCCCATGTGGTTGGTGATGGTCGTAAAACCGTTGAAGAATTAATCGAAGATATTAATCGCGACCCCAACCGTGGTGATGGCCATGACAATGTTTTAACGCGCATTGTGGTGGATCAAACAGCCCTTAAAGTCCTAGATCGTCAGGGTATTTCTCTAGATACAGTTTTGCGAGACGGCGAAATGGCCTACTTGCGGGCTACTGCGAATCTCAGTACTGGCGGTATTGCGATTGATCGTACCGACGATATTCATCCCTACAATGTTTGGTTGTTTGAACGGGTTGCCAAGATTATTGGTCTCGACATTGCTGGTATTGATGTCGTCACAGAAGATATTACGAAGCCATTACCAGAAACTGATGGCGTAATTGTCGAAGTGAATGCTGCGCCGGGATTCCGGATGCACGTCGCCCCAAGCCGTGGCTTACCGCGTAATGTCGCTGCGCCAGTGATGGATATGCTTTATCCGAACGATAAACCTAGTCGTATCCCGATTGTGGCGCTGACTGGTACAAACGGCAAAACGACGACCACCCGTTTAACCGCTCATATTTATCGTCAAACGGGTAAGGTTGTGGGTTACACCAGTACGGACGGTGTGTATATCGGTGACTATCTGGCGATGAGTGGGGATAATACAGGCCCCCAGAGTGCAGCCATGATTTTGCAAGATCCCACAGTAGAAGTGGCAGTACTCGAATCAGCACGAGGCGGTATTCTCCGGGCAGGCTTAGCATTTGATAGTTGTGATGTTGGCGTTGTTCTAAACGTTGCAGCTGATCACCTTGGTTTAGGTGATATTAATACGATTGAGCAGATGGCTCAGGTAAAAGGGGTTATTGCAGAGACAGTTAGTCCTGATGGCTATGCAGTCCTCAATGCCGATGACCCTCTAGTCTCGGCGATGGCAGAAAAAGTGCGTGGTAAGGTCACTTATTTCTCGATGCAACCGGATAATCCGATTGTTCTAGAGCATGTTCGTCGTGGTGGTTTGGCTGCTATTTATGAAAATGGCTTTATCACGATTTGCGAAGGGGAATGGAAGCTCCGTGTTGAGTCCGCGAAGAATGCACCTGTAACAATGGGCGGCATGGCTCCTTTCATGATTGCTAATGCTTTAGCGGCTTGTCTGGCAGCTTTTGCCCAAGGCGTTGATATTGAAGATATCCGTAAGGGTTTGCGCACTTTTAAACCTTCGGCGGATCAGACTCCCGGTCGGATGAACCTATTTAATCTCGGTGAGCACCACGCCCTTGTGGATTATGCCCACAATCCGGCGGGTTACGAAGCGGTTGGTGCTTTCGTGAAAAACTGGGAAGGTCAACGGATTGGTGTCGTCGGTGGCCCTGGCGATCGCCGCGATGAAGATCTAATTTTGCTCGGTAAGATTGCGGCTGATGTATTCGATCAAATTATTGTCAAAGAAGATGACGATAAGCGCGGACGGGCTGATGGTGAGGCCGCTGATTTAATCATTCAAGGTATTCGCCAACATAACCCTGAGTTCCGCTATGAAACGATTTTGGATGAACGCAAAGCTTTAAATGCGGCTCTCGATGATGCACCAAAGGATTCTCTCGTGGTGATTTTCCCTGAGAGCGTCAATCGGGCGATCGCCATGATTGAAGAGCGCAATCCGATTGATGAGCCTGTCAATTCGACCAATGGACACCATGCTAATGGTGAAATTGCAGCAACTCCTGATTCTGCACCAATGTTGAACTAAAATCGGCTATCTTGTCGGTCAAAATTCAACACGAAAAACTTGAGCTGGTTGGAAAGCAAATTATCTAAAAAGGTTTTTGCTCCCGCCAGCTTTTGCTTTAGGTTCGTGAGTCTCGTTAAAATCAACCTAAGTGAACGGAAAATACAGAAGTTATGGTTGTTGCAGCGCCGCGTTTGATTTCTCAGGAACAGGCTCTAGATTGGATTGAGCAAATTGTGGCACAGGCGGAGTCGGACGGTGTTTCTGTACAAATCGAAGAACGCGAGTCTGCCTTGGGTCGGTTCGGAGAAAATCAGATTCGGCAAAATCTCCAAAAAAATCAGTTTGAAATTCGCATCACCAGTTATTTCGGCAAACAAAGTGCTAGCGTCACCACCGTTGATCAAGACTTTGACGGTATTATTGCAGCTCTGCGACGGAGTGAGGATTTAGCTCGTATTGCGCCTCCTGACCCGGAATGGATACCGTTACTAGAAGCCCAAAGCTATCCTGATTTTTCGGCAAAGTTTGACGAGCCAACCTATACATTTTCACCGTTAAAACGAGGCGAATTAATCCAAAAAGTTTGTCAGCAAAGTGAGGCAGCGGGCACTGAAGGTTCCGGCATTCTCAGCACTAGCGCAACAGCCTTTGCTATGGGCAACTCAGCAGGATTACGGGCTTACGATTGCAAAACTAGTGCAGAGTTTAGTTTTACTGCAAAAATTGGGAAAGGCTCTAGTTGGGGGCGACGCACGGCTTGGGGCATCAATGAACTACCTATCGAAAAAATTGTAGCCACAACTTTGCAGCGGGCAACTTTGGCGCAAAATCCTACCCGTTTGGAAGCTGACACCTATCCAGTTGTCTTTAATGCCGGGGCGATCGCCAATCTCATTCCTCGGATGATGTGGGGGATGTCAGCGCGTTCAGCCGATGAAGGGCGTAGCTTTTTTTCGGGTGAGGACAACGGAAACCGTTTAGGAGAAAAACTCTTTAACGACAAAGTGAATTTGTATCGCGACCCAAGCCATCCTTTGCTCCAATCGAGTCCATTTAGTGGCGGTGGTTTACCCTGCGATCGCCGAGCAATTGTAGAAAATGGTGTAGTCAAAACTTTGAGTTACGACCGTTATTGGGCAACGCAAAAAAATCAAAAACCGACTGGCGGCTTATTTCCCTTAGTGATGGCCGGGACTGATCAAACTTTGGCGGATCTAATTGCCAATACGGAACGAGGTATTTTTATAAATCGTGCTTGGTATGTGCAATTAGTAAATCGCAAAACCCTTGAGCTGACAGGCATGACCCGCGACGGAGCCTTCTGGATCGAAAATGGCAAACTCGCCTACCCCATCTACAATCTACGTTTTAACGATACCCTGCCAAATCTACTAAATAATATTGAGGCGATCGCCACCCCAGAACGTCATGGTAGTTCGGTCGTTCCAGCAGTAAAAGTGAGTGCTTTTCATTTCAGCAGTATCACCGACAGTATCTAATTTCCTGCCAAGAATTGCTGGAGACCTCTCAGGGAATACCACATCGAAAAACAACTTGCAGAACCATTAGCCGTGGTGCACCAAGAAGATCGAGTTTCTTGCCATTCTCCTTGAGCATCTTTTTCAAATTCAACCCACATATCTTGTCCGCCATCTTCAACCATGAAGATTTCGATGCGCTGGTCAGTGTAGGAAAATACTCGAAAAAACGCTGGTTTCAGCCGCCACTCATGGGCTGTTTCATTCAATAGCAATGAAACTTCTTGCCTGTGCTTATGGGTCAAAAACTCCCATTTGCCGTAGGTATTTACCAAGAATAAGAGAATCAAGACAGACGGAATCCCGTACCGTTTTTTGATTTTTTGAAACATCGCTTAATCTGTGGCGTACATTACGCCTTCTACTTCAGATGACACAATCCATTTTCAAGATTTTCAATAATAAAAAATCCCCCTAAATCTAGGAGGACTTTCGTTCAAGTCATATTGTGATTAGACGAGTTTAATGTCGGGGTAATAGGTCAAAATATCGTCTGTACTGAGGGTGTCACCTTCCGCTTGGGGTGTCCAGAGAATTTCTAAGGCTAAGAGGCGATCGCCACCGAGCGCACCCATTTGACGAATGGCTTGTTCGAGATTTTGAGAGTCGTTAATCTTCGGTAAATCAATCTTGCCCAGCGCACCCGCAATAATGGTGACCATGATGTACTCGTTATTGCCTTGGTCAGTTTTCGCAAGATCAACGCGATCACTATTGGCCGGAACATTACGCTCATTATTGACGTTGGTCAGAGTTTCCGCTGTGAACTTACTGCGCTCACCGAGGGCTAGTTGATTAAACGCCGATTCTGCTGCATCAACACCCAATTTCGCCGCATCTGCTGCACCGTAAACCCAATATTCAGGATTACGGAGTAGCGCCAAAGTTGTTTCTTGTAAAACCTTTGCGCGACCTGCTTGTGTGCCAGTATCAGCAGTAGCCGCTAATCTGTCTAAATCTTTTTGTAAATCCCGCGCTTGGGCTAACAAACCAACTTGCACTTTTGCCACAGAAACTTGATTTGAAGGAGCTGAGTAACCGAGGCTATCTCCGCCTTCTGCACCGCCACCGAGGACGCTCTGGAAGGTACGGACTAAAAATCCGGCGATCGCCAACATAATGAAGAGACCGAAGACGCCGCTAAAGCCACCGAACCCAAAGAAGGGCAGAAGGAAAGGGAAACCGAAGCCGCCGCCATAGCCATAACCGCCACCTACAGGCGCACGACGGGTTGGCGCAGGGGAATAACTCCGGCTCGGCACACTACGACGGAAAGAACCGCCACCAATCCTCCCGCCACTGCGCGCTGCCCAAGCATTATCTGCTGGGGTGAAAATGAGCGCAAAGGACAGAACCACTGCCAAAGCTCCGTACAAAAAGCGTTTAAACATAATCGAGAAAAGTTGTTTTCGTAAAATTTCTTACCAACTATTCTATCAATCTAGGGAATTTGAGACATTGGGGGCTTTCCCTAATCAAACCAGCCGATATCTTCTTCGGGGATGCTAGAGGCTGGTTGCGAGGGAAACTGTAAATTGGCTTGATAGCTAGAAATTCGTGCCAAAACCAACGCTCGATCTTCCTCAACCGTGCGTTCCTTTTGCTCTGGCTCCGGCTCAGGTTCGGGTTCTGGCTTGGTTGCTTCTGCTTCGAGGACTTGCACTTGAGCGTAGAGTTTTTCGACTAAGCCCTGTTGTTTCGTTAATTCTTTTTCAAGTTTTGTTTTTGCTGCCGAGTCTGTTTTGAGATTTTTAATCGTTTTTTCAGCGGTGGCGATCGCCTTTTCTTGGGTAGAGATTTTGCCCTCTAGCGCCTTAACCTGTTTTGCTAATTCCTGATTCTTCGCCTCAATTTTTGCGGCTTCTGGATCTGGGGCCGCAGGTGAATCGGATTGTTGAGCTTGCAATGATTTAATGTGTTCTAAAAGTTGCGCCTTTGTCATACGGGAGAGTGCTGTTGCCGAGGGTTGCGCGGGCAGTTCAACTTTTTTTGTTGTCTTCGACTGGGTTTTTGTTTCAGTCTTTTCGGTCGCCTCTTGCTTTACTTCCTCTCGAAGTAAATCCGATAAATTCTGTTTACTGGTTGCCATAACGTCCCTCGTTAATTTACGTCCAATCCCGTTGCAATTCGTCCGCGACCCGGCGGTAATCGGTTTCTGCGTCTTTAGTCTTTTTACCACGCATCTGGCTAATGGGAACGCCTGCCAAGACAGCTTGTTCGTGAGCTTTGTAGGCGCGTACAAAGGAATGACAAACCGGAATGCCGAGTTCGATCAATGTATTTTGAGCATCAATGCTTTCCCGCAGGCTGCGACTGTCTACTTTGGTGAGTAAAACGCGGTGCTGAACACCCACAGGTTTAATTGCTTTTTGCACCGTTTCAATAAGGGCACTCAAATCCATTGGCGCTGGCGGTGTTGGCAAAATTACAGAATCGGCGGTTTGTAAAACGGCCTTTAACGCTTGGGAACGTAGAGCAGGCGGTGTATCCACCACAATCAAATCGTAACCTTCCACTTGCCGCAAATTTTTGAGTCGCTCTGGCTTTTTCTCGGTACTGATGTCCATCTCCCACTCATCTGGATTGCGATCTACCCACCAAGCGGCTGAGCCTTGGGGATCACTATCAACTAAGAGTACCCGCTGTTTTTCTGCAAAAATTGCCGAGAGATTTACCGCTGTTGTCGTTTTGCCGACGCCACCTTTCCCGTTGATAACCGCCAAAATACGATGGGATGTCACAGTTTTCCCTACTCTTGCGTTAGCCAATATTTACGGTGTGTCATTATAGCGGCTTGATCCCGCTCATTATCGAAAGCGCAATCATTCTTAGATTGAGGCATGGTGGCGATCGCCGGAATATTCGTGGAGAAGTGGGATAGGATGAACGATGATTGTGTTGAGTCACGTTTAATCCATTATCTGTTTGAGTTATGAGTACAGCTTCCTCGGCGGTTTTTAACGATCCTCAATTTGATGAGTGGCTTCAAAAGGAAATTTTGAGACTGAGCGTTGATACGCTAAACAAAAAAGCGATTACCTGTACAGCCTGTGGCGAAATTCAGGGCGATTATATTGTTGACTTCCAGGGCGAGACCTATCGTTTCGATACGCCGAAAACCTATGCTTTCTTAACTTACGTTTTAGAAGCAGCGTAATATTTAATTTAGAAGCAGCATAATATTTAATTACGAATGGGATATGTGGATAATGTGCCGTCCGAAAAAATGTTTAAGCATGAAAAAAGGCGCGTTACATTGCATTAACGCACCCTACCGAATTGATTTTGAATTTTTGCTTGCTACTTAATGTGTTGATGAAAAACTTAGGCGCGTTACATTGCATTAACGCACCCTACCGAATTGATTTTGAATTTTTGCTTGCTACTTAATGTGTTGATGAAAAACTTAGTTAGCTTCAGCACCGAGACCAACGGGGCAAGTAACGCCTGTACCGCCTAAACCGCAGTAGCCACCGGGATTTTTCGCAAGATATTGTTGGTGATACTCTTCCGCGTAGTAAAACTCGGGTGCATCAATAATTTCAGTCGTGATCTTGCTGTAACCTTTCTCGGCGATCACCACTTGATATCTTCTTAGAGACTCTTCAGCCGCCTTCTTCTGGGCATCAGTGTAGGCGTAAATACCGGAACGATACTGCGTACCCGAGTCATTACCTTGACGCATGCCTTGGGTGGGGTTGTGGCTTTCCCAAAAAACTTTTAAGAGAGTGTCGTAGGAAACCTGAGCGGGGTCATAGGCAACGAGAACCACTTCGTTGTGACCTGTCATACCAGAGCAAACTTCTTGATAGGTTGGATTTTTGGTGTAGCCTGCTGCGTAACCTACCGCAGTGCTGTAGACGCCTTCAGTTTGCCAAAACTTCCGTTCTGCACCCCAAAAACAACCGAGTCCGAACATTGCGAGTTCAATATTTTCGGGGAAAGGCCCTTTAATAGGATTGCCATTCACAAAGTGCTTCTCAGGAACGGGCATTTGGCGATCGCGACCGGGGAGTGCTTCTTCCGGCTTAGGCATTTCTGATTTTTTGCCGAGTAGACCAAAAAACATAAAACAGTAGGCTCACATTGATGTTGTCACCTTGATTGTAGACAAAATTGCAGGGGCCTTGGGTGATACGTTTGGGTTATGACTCTCAGGTTTTATGAACGATTTCTGATAAAATCTTCTAAGATCTTAAAAAAACGTTACTTAACCGAAATTTACATGAATGTACTGGTAATCGGTGCTACGGGCACTTTAGGCAGACAAGTTGCGCGACGGGCATTAGATGAAGGTCATCAAGTGCGTTGTCTCGTTAGGAGCGCTCGCAAGGCATCCTTTCTCAAGGAATGGGGTGCAGAGCTAGTGGGGGGAGATATTTGTGTTCCAGAATCTTTGCCACCTGCTCTTGAGGGGATCGATGCCATTATCGATGCTGCGACTGCCCGTGCAACTGATTCCACCGGTGCCAAGGAAGTAGATTGGCAGGGTCAGGTTAATTTAATCCAAGCGGCAAAAGAGGCTGGTATTAGTCGTTTTGTCTTCTTCTCAATTTTAGATGCTGAGAAGTATCGCAATGTGCCTTTGATGGACGCCAAGTATTGCGTTGAGAGATATCTCGAAGAAGTCGAAATGGACTTTACGGTATTGCGCCTTGCGGGCTTTATGCAGGGTTTGATTGCTCAATACGCGATTCCCATTTTGGAAAATCAAGCGGTCTGGATTACGGGGAAAAATTCGGCGATCGCCTACATGAATACCCAAGATATTGCTCGTTTTGCGGTACAAGCTCTCAATGTTCCGGCTACTGAAAAAGGTTCTTTCCCTGTCGTTGGTACCCGTGCATGGAAAGGCGAAGAGATTATCAGTATTTGTGAGCGCTATTCCGGACAAACAGCCAGTATTGCCCGCTTATCTCTCAGTTTCTTGCGCTTAATTCGTCGGATTACTCTTTTCTTCCCTTGGAGCCAAAATGCT
>CAZXBK010000078.1:0-19642 GCA_964638765.1 uncultured Synechococcus sp.
AAGGACTACTCACTCTATTTTGCTACAACGTTACTTGCTTGAAACTCTCAAAAAATTAGGCTAGAAAATATGAAAAATAAGGGCTGTTATTTCCATAACAGTCTTTTTTTATTTATGAATTTTGTACAGGCTAATATTCAAATCCCGTCAATTACAGGATGAGTGATATTGACTGATTGGTTAATCGGAATTTTGAGATAAAAAATAGTTTCTTTGTTTTTATTGATTTCACACCAAATTTTACCTTTGTGGATATCATGAACAATTTGGTAGCTAATCGATAATCCTAAACCTGTACCCTTGCCTATCGGCTTTGTCGAGAAAAAAGGTTCAAATAAACGTTCTTTTATTTTGGCGGAAATTGGTCGACCTGTATTGGCGATCGCCACCTGAACATATTCGTGGTCGAGTTGTTTTGTTGTAATCGAAATCACTTCCTTAAGATTGTCTTCTAGGGAAGCATGATTTGTGTGGTATTTATCTTGGATAGCATCTACTGCATTACTAATAATGTGCAAAAATACCTGATTTAATTCCCCTGCAAAACAAGCAATACTTGGTAATTCCCCGTAGTTTTTTTCTACGTGAATTTCAGGACAATGGGCGATCGCCCGTAGTCGATGTTTAAGGATTAAAAGAACACTGTCAATATTTTCGTGGAGGTTGATACTTTTATATTCAGACTCATCTAAATGGGAAAATTTTCGTAGAGATTTTAAAATTACTTGGATACGATCTGCGCCAGTTTTAACAGAGTCAATAACCTTAGGTAGGTCTTGTGTGATAAAGCTAATATCTAAGTCGCCGTAGCTATCACTACAGCTATTCATCCGTAGACGATTTTGTTTTTCATGGATGGCGATCGCCTCCATTAGTTCTGCGCAGTAATCTTGAATGTGAGGAAGATTACCGTAAATAAAACCGAGGGGATTATTAATTTCATGGGCGATGCCTGCCATCATTTGACCAAGGGCAGCCATTTTCTCAGATTGAACAATCTGATTTTGAGTTTGACCCAATTCTTTTAGCGTCTCTTCTAGTAAAACGACCTTTTCTTGAAGCTGACTTTCACGCTCTTGGAGCTTTTCAGCCATTAGATTAAAACTGTCGGCTAACCGGCCAAAATTATCGTCTGAATCTACATTAATTAGCGTGTAAGAGTTACCTTGGGAAAGTTCTTCTGTCGCGTCACTAATTGCTTTAATACGTTCTTTTAGGCGCTTTACAGACTTAGAATTCCATATGATTACTGTATATAAAGCAATAATTCCTAGAACGCCAAATAACCCTGCCAGTACCCAGAGTTGAGTCTCTACCTGCTCAGTTGTTGTTGCTGGATTGAGTACATATAAATTGAACGATTTTTGGTCGAACGAAGTGAATCTTAAGCGCCTGATTAAATAATCTTCTCCGCCTAAACTTTCCCAAAAAGGTTTGTTTTCTACATCATTTTGAAAGTCTATACTTTGTAAGTCAGCATAATTCAAAGTGCTTGCAATAAATATATTTTGGGTTTGTAATAGAAGATGTAAGCTAGCATTTTTTCTTAAGTCTTCAAGTTGACTCTGATCGAGGGTTTTGCCAACTGATATATAGCCAGTTGAGAAGTCATCAAATTCAACTTCGGCGATGCCTGCGAGAAAAATAGTTTGATTATCTTCTGAAATGAAAAAACCTGATTGTTGATCTTCTACAAGCTGTTGAGTAAGACTGATTTTTGCTAAATTTTGGCTTAATGCTTGATTGTCAAGTGTCGTTGTAAGTAAACGGTCGTTTTGGGGAGTAAATACCTGAATAAAGTCAAGATTATGCCGTTGTTTGATATCTGATAATGCTTGAATTTTCTGATAGTTAGAGCTGTCGTCGATAAATTCCCTAATTGTTTGGGATTCTCCAATAATCTGGGCGCGCGTTGCTAATAGTTCTTGCTCGTTATCAATAGTTGTTTCAAGTAATGTCGCAATATCCTCGGTACTCGTTCGCGCACTATTTTCTAATGTATTAAAAGCAAAAAGAGCAAAGCCCACAATACCTGCACCCCAGAGGCCGATACAGATACTGATAAACGGTGAAAATCGTTTAATGGATTCGGGTAGTTGACGGTGTTTCGCGGGAAGGCTCATCAGAAATAGCGGCAGCAGCGATCGCCCGCGCCTACTGTCACGGGATTTAGTCTCTTCTGATTTTTACACTTTTTACTGTTCTAATCGGGAATTTTCGGTAAATATACTAATCACTTGGGGCGGCGTCGCATCAGGCGGATAACGCAACTGGACATTTACAAAACGGCGATCGCCTGCTGGCATATCTAGGGTAATGAGGGGTGTACCCTGTTGTCCGCGTTTATGCACGAGATGAACGTATTTAGTGCGGGGAAAACCAGCGTCATCTTTATAGCTAACTTGCACTGTGCCTCGGAAAAATGTCGAGGTTGGCAGGGGTTCGAAAAAGCGTAATTTTTCGTCTGTCGCATCTTGTTTAATGGGCGTTTCTAAGGCAACAGTCACCGTTTGAGCTTCGTCAGTAGGATTGTATAAAGGCATCGTTAAATCGTAGTGAACGCCATAGTTACCGTGGGCTGCGTAGGCGGTGTCATCGTAACGGCGAATCATCGGGGCGGTTTGCACTTGGCCTGTGCCGTGGGTTCCGCCAACGAGGGTGCTAATGCCGTAGGAAAAGGTTTTGCCTACGTCGGGAATGGTGAGATCCCATTGTTCTGTATCGTAAATTTGGGTTTTCCATGTCGCGCCGAGGGACACGCCTGCGACTCTGCCGTAAATAATGCCGCCTTCTGCGCCGGGAACCGTGGGAGGGCGATCGCGGGGTGTGGACAGTTCACCGGAAATCAAAGTTTCTTGCCACTCTTCTAGGGTCGGAGCACGATAGGAGCCATCGGGATTTTCCTTTTCAAACAACGCCAAACTCGCTAGATAAACAGGGGTATCGCTATAAAGTTCAAGATAAGTAGAACGTCCATTGAGGGGAGGTTCTAGTTCCCGCACGGGGATAGGCAAATCAATCAACATCTCGTAGCTTTGCGGTGCAATAGTCACAGACTGGGGAAAAATACTCTGGCGGCGATCGCGCAACACATCACTCATTACCCGGCTACCGGGTCCCGCAAAAACATTACCTTGGGGATTCAATAGGTAAGGATCAATATTAAAAAATGGCGCATCGGGCTGACTAAGATAGCTGGCACCCGTTAAAAAATAAACTGTGACAGGTTCATCGCTGGGGTTGTAGGCGATCGCCCCGACATGGAGACTGCGTAAATCTTCTGGATCTTGGGCATGGGCAACATGGTGGGCAAACAAATCAAACCGTCCCCCAAAAGCATAATCAAGGTGTGCCTCAGGATTGGCCTTCCCCTCAGCCGGAAATGTTGATAACAAAACACCTTCGCCAAGAACTTTTTCTGGACTATTGCTATTAAAAACTGGTACCGAATTCAGCTGTCCCGGTAAGACTCGCACTTCCTGGGGACGTACAACTTCAACAGGTGTTTGAGCAATAAGCAGTTCAGGGAAAAAGAACATGGCAAAGGATTGGTTAAATAGCTAAAAAATATAGTCGTTTCAATTAAGTTCTGGAGAGAGTCACCCCCTTCCTTGGGGAAAGTTTCTGGGGGAGGGAAGGAATTTCGATAGTTTTTGCAACTTACAGAGAATCCAACCCCGAATTCTCCTAGGTAGAAAATATTAACTCCCGACTCGAAATATCGACAAAGGCGATCGCCCCAACGATAAAAGCAAATCACCCACCCTAGACGTAAATTGCTAGAACTTGTATCCCGCAAGTTTGGGATTAGCCAGCTGATAAACCCTTACTCGCCAGCCATTCATCATTAAACAAACGAGATTGGTAACGCGCACCACTATCACAAAGCACTGTCACAATCGTATGTCCAGGCCCCATTTCTTTGGCAATTTTGTAGGCTGCACCAACATTAATCCCCACAGAACCGCCCATGAATAAACCATCTTTACGCAACAGTTGATAAACCACCTTTAGCGCCTCAGGATCAGTGACTCGTACCGCATCATCCAGCGGCACATCTTCCATGTTGGCGGTGATACGACCTTGCCCAATTCCCTCTGTAACCGAGTTGCCTTCTTTTTCTAGCTTGCCTTCTTTAACGTAACTGTAGAGGACACTGCCCATCGGATCAGCAACGACACATTTCACATCAGGATTTTGTTCCTTTAAATAGAGTGCTGTACCTGCATAGGTTCCGCCTGTGCCAGTTGCCGCTGTCCAAGCATCGATTTTGCCGTTTGTCTGTTCCCAAATTTCAGGGCCAGTGGTTTCGTAGTGGGCACGACGATTGGCAAGATTATCAAATTGGTTTGCCCAAATCGCATTCTCAGTTTCTTCCGCTAAACGCTTAGACCATTTCACATAGTTATTCGGATTCGCGTAGGGCACTGCCGGAACGGTGATAACTTCTGCCCCAAGGGTTCGCAGTAGATCAATTTTCTCTTTAGACTGCGTTTCCGGAATGACAATGACGCACTTATAGCCCTTGGCATTACAAATATGGACTAAGCCAATGCCTGTATTGCCCGCTGTACCTTCGACAACAGTGCCGCCGGGTTTGAGGAGTCCCCGCTCTTCTGCGTCTTTGATAATAAAAAGAGCTGCACGATCTTTAACGGAACCGCCGGGGTTAAGAAATTCTGCTTTTCCTAAAATTTCACAGCCTGTTTCTTCGCTAAAGCTGTTGAGGCGAATGAGGGGGGTATTTCCGACTGTTCCGACAAAACCGTCTCGAATATTCATGGGCTAATGGGCGTAGTAACTCTGCTTACGGTGATTTTTTGCAATTTCATTATTGTGACATGGCAATGGTCAATCCTTAAATTGCAGCGATTCGACAGGATTTTATTTCCAACACACGGAAACGGCGATCGCCTTCCCATTTCACCAGCAAAAAAATTAAAGATTTCCAGTACTCAATTTTTGTCTCTAATCATCCGGCGGCTCATTAATGTGTTCCAAAGCTTCACGGTAAAGATTAAAAATATGACTATCTTTGAGGCTGTACAAAACATTACGCCCCTGCTTTTCGTAGCGCACTAAGCGCATCGTCCGCAAAATCCTGAGCTGGTGGGACACTGCCGATTCCGACATCGCTACTTTTGCTGCTAAATCCCGTACCCGCATTGACTGCAATGCCAAAGCTGACAAAATACGCCACCGATTTGAATCACTCAGCACGCCAAAAAATTCTGCCATCCGCTGCGCTTGTTCTTGACTTAAAACCTGCTCAAAAGGAAATACCGAATGCTCTTCACAGCACACCTTACTGGTTTCCATTTCCGCCTCTGACATTCAGCTCACCAAACTCTTTCGTAACGTTGAGTCATTGTCTCACCATCTTGTCATAAAACTTTTTCTCATGTAGATACCTGAACAGCTATTCATGTGTTAAACTTCAGTCAAGTATGAATATTCGTTCAGGCTTTCACTTGTTTTGAATAGGAAGGGTAAATCCTCATGGCAACTGCAACGCAAATAAAATGTGACTGTCCCAACTGCACCTGCATGGTAGATTTGGGGACTGCGATTAAAAAAGATGGCAAAAATTATTGCAGCACTACCTGTGCTAATGGGCATCCTGAAGGTGGCTGTTGTGCAGAAAGTAGCTGTAGCTGTGGTGGTTAAGGCAACTGCTTTAACTTCTAAAAGCCACTGAAATATTTGAGAAAAGCTTGCTCCTCAATAGGGGGGTGAGCTTTGTTGTGTGAGAAGTTATGTGAAACAAAAAAATAACTGAAAAAAGCTTTGGTTAAGGTCGTTTTCTGAAATCTAAAATGAAGCGAGTCTTGCCCTGATATACTAATTTACGCCCTGTTCCGAGCCTATAAAGGTGATGAGGCATCATTCCTGAAGGGATGACTGTAAACAAGCAAACGTAAAGAAAATTAGTGGATCTCAAACACCTTTTCCAAACCGAAAATCCTATCCTCGGCGTTGTTCATTTACTGCCTTTACCCACCTCGGCGCGTTGGGGAGGCGACCTACGACAAGTGATGGATCGCGCTGAGCAAGAAGCGACGGCTCTCGCAGCTGGTGGTATTGACGGCATTATTGTCGAGAATTTTTTTGATGCGCCGTTTACAAAAAGTCAGGTAGATCCGGCAACAATTAGCGCCATGACTTTAATCATGGATCGTTTATCAGGATTAGTGACAGTTCCCCTTGGTCTTAATGTGCTGCGCAACGACGCAAAAAGTGCGATGGCGATCGCCGCCTGTACTGGCGCAAAATTTATTCGGGTTAATGTGCTCACGGGCGTAATGGCAACGGATCAAGGTCTGATCGAAGGCAATGCCCATGAACTTCTAAAATATCGCCGCGAATTAGATGCAGAGGTCGCGATTTTGGCTGATGTTCTTGTGAAACATGCGCACCCTATTAGTACTCCAAATTTAACTGCCGCTATCCATGACACCGTAGAGCGGGGTTTAGCTGATGCTGTAATTTTGTCTGGTTGGGCGACGGGTCACGCACCGAAAATGGATGATATTAAAGATGCCCGCGCTAATGCTGGTGATACACCAATTTTGATTGGTAGTGGTGCAACTTGGGAAAATATCGGTAATCTCTTGCAGGTCGCTGACGGGGCGATTGTGGCGAGTTCACTGAAACGTCACGGTAAAATTTCCCAACCGATTGACCCCCTACGCGTCTCTCAATTTATGGAATCTGCTGAGCAGGGCATCAAGATCCGTCAGATGCGCCAGAAACAATTCGCCTAGAAGTAGTCGTCTATTTTCTGAGAGTCTCCTGAAATTTTGCTAAAAGGTTACGGTTACTTACCATATCCAAGGGCGTAACCTGTCACTGAACACCTTTGGCGACTAATATGTAGAGAGTTTGTCTAGAGTTTTTTTTTACGCGCTATGGTACGCAGACGTTCCCAGCCTTGGATTCATCAATGGTCTCGCCCGATAATTGGGGCGATCGCCGTTATTGGTTTCTGTCTAACCACCTATCTCACCCTCACCCGACTTCTGGGGCAGTCTGTGGCCTGTGGTACTGAGGCTGCGGCAAGTTGTAGCGATGTACTTTCCAGCCCCTACGCCACTGTTTTTGGTTTGCCTCTCTCTCTCTTCGGGGCGATCGCCTACTTGGGAATGTCTGGCTTGGCCCTAGCGCCGTTAGGTATTAGTATCGACGAAAACAAAAAACTCCGCACCAAACTAGAAGAGTGGACGTGGCTATTCTTATTAGTCGGCGCTGTAGCCATGAGTATTTTCAGTGGCTACCTGATGTACATTCTTTTTGCGAAGATTGGCGGTCTTTGTTTATACTGCATCGCCTCCGCCACATTTTCTGTCGCCTTCTTGATTCTTGTGCTGGCGGGACGGTTATGGGAAGACTGGGGTGAGGTTTTTCTGATTGCCTTTGTTGTTGCCATCATCACCATCATCAGTACCCTAGGCATTTTCAATAGTATTGAGCGTGATATTCAAGGCAGCATTCCCGTTTATAACGAAGCTGGCAGACAAGTCATTACCACTGCGCCACCGCGATCGCCCCAGCCGCCTGATGGTTGGGAAGTAACGACAACTTCTGGAGAATCCGAAATTGCCTTAGCAGAACATCTCGCATCAATCGGTGCTAAAAAATTTGGAGCCTATTGGTGTCCCCACTGTTACGAGCAAAAACAACTTTTTGGCCCAGAAGCTTTCGGGAAAATTGACTATATTGAGTGTGCGGAAGGCGGCAAAAATCCCCAACCCCAAGTCTGTGCAGCCGCAGGTTTAGAGGGTTTCCCCACTTGGGAAGTCAATGGTCAACGCTATTCCGGCACACAAACTTTGGAACAATTAGCCGCAGCTTCTGGCTATGAAGGACCACAAGACTTTAAATATGCTTTATCTCGTTAAGTAAATCTTGCAATAACTTGCGGAGTTTCAGCAGTTAAAACTGTAGAAAGCAAATAATCATTCTTTAACGACACAACTATGGCAAAACTGAACCGAAGGCTGTGGATTCGATCCAAGCGCTGGGCAAAGCGAAATGCCCGCGTTTTCGTTACAGCAGGTTCAGTCAGTGCTGTCGTTATTGGTCTTCGGTTTTTCTCTCTACTACAAATTTTTGAGTTGGCAGCGTTAGATGCATTACTCAATTTTCGTCCCTCAGAACCTGTAGACGAGCGAGTCAGTATTGTCGCTATCAATCAAAGAGATATCAATACATACAAATGGCCTCTAGAAGATGAGACTCTAGCTGAACTAATCCAAAAAATTGATGCTCAAGAGCCTGCCGCTATTGGCTTGGATATTGTGCGCGATCGCTCTGTCGGTCGCGGTCAAGTAGAGCTCGAAGAAACCATTCGGGATTTGCCATATTTTGTCGGCATTGAAGTTCTTCATCCTGAACCCGATTTCCGCATTCCAGCTTTACCTGCAATGTGGAAGGAGGATGAAAATGGGGACCTGAAAAACGGTGTCGGGTTTAATAACTTTCCCCTAGATGCTGACGGTGTAGTGCGTCGCAATAGCCTGTACTGGACAGTCGATGGCAACACCAAACGCAGCTTTGCCATCCAGCTAGCGTGGCAATACTTACAAAGGATAGAGAGGATTTCCCCAGAAGGCTATCCAGCCCAAAACCCTAAGTATTTAAAGCTTGGGTCTACGATTTTTTATGATCTGAGGGATTCCCATAGTCTCTATGGATGGCTAAACCCAAACGCTAGTAATTATCAGATAGTGGCCAATTTACGTAATCCTGATAAGTTATCGAAAGTTAGCTTATCAGAGGTGCTGAATGACGAAATTCCGCCGGATTTTTTTCGTGATCGCGTCGTAATTATTGGGGACATTTCAGAAAGCACAAAAGATTTATTTCTGAGTCCCTTCAGAAATCGCTTTGGTGACAACCTTGATCGTATTGGCGGCGTGGAAATTCACGCGAATTTTACTAGTGAAATCTTAAGTGCCACCCTTGATAATCGACCACTATTATCTTTTTTCTCCTTTTGGGAAGATTCATTATTTATCGTTATCGCAGCAACCCTTGGTTCCGGTGTTGTGTGGCGGTGGCGATCGCCGATTCGAGGTGGTACGGCTTTAATCGCTTCAATTACTGGTTTGTTGGGAGGGAGCTATGTTTTATTTTTTAGTTCTGGCCTAGTTTTTCCGATTTTCCCCTGCCTTCTGAGCCTCATCGGATCCGCTACTGTCGTGACGATGTACCTTGCCCACCAAGAAAAAGAACTCAGCCGCTCAAAAGAATTTTTTCAGCTCATCATCAGTAATATTCCAGACCCTGTTTTTGTTAAAGACAGCAACTATGTATTTAACGTTGTTAACGACGCTTTTTGTCAGCTTATCAATCGTCCAGCTTCAGCCATCATCGGCAAATCAGACCATGATTTATTTAGCGCCCCAGAAGCTAAGCATTTCCGCCAGCAGGACGTAAATGTTCTACAAACAAAAACATCTAAAGAAAATGAAGAAGCCCTCACTAATACTGATGGTGAAAAATTTTTGTTAGCTACTAAGCGAACACGACATCAAGATAGTGCCGGTAATGTTTTCCTCGTCGGTGTAATTCGGGATATTACCGAGCGAAAAAAAATCGAAGCCGAGCTACGTCGAACTGCCGAAGAACTCACCCGATCCAACCACGAACTACAAGCATCCGAAGAAAAATTACGCCATCAAGCCAATCATGATCCACTAACCGACTTACCCAATCGCAAACTTTTCTATGAAACTCTCCAAAAATTATTAGACTGGGCTGAAGCCAACGAGCGACTGGTAAGTCTTTTGTTTCTAGACTTAGACGGCTTTAAATCAGTTAATGACAACCTGGGACACGATATTGGTGATAAGCTCCTCAAAGCTGTCGCACAACGTATCCAAAACTGCCTGAGAAATAGCGATGTCGTCAGTAGGCTGGGCGGCGATGAATTTACCGTTATTTTGCCAGGTATCAAAAAGCCTTTGGACAGTTTAATCGTTGCACAGAAAATCCTGAAAACTGTCTCTGCTCCCTACAAACTAGAAGATCACGACATCAGCGTGACAGTTAGTGTCGGCATCAGTGTATATCCCGAAGATCATACCAGTGTGACTGAACTCATTAAGCTAGCTGACACTGCCATGTATAAGGCTAAGGCAAGTGGCCGCAATCAATACTGTATGACACCAAATTTGATTCGCATAGCAGAGCAAAACTTAGAAAAACAACTTTAACTTGTAAAAAAGGCTGTTAAATGTCATGATTCCTTGACTGCATAGCAGGCGTATTTTTTACTAAAACTTAAGCAAATATCCTGTAGCTTTTGTATCTTATCTTGCCATTAAACCTTGATGTATAGCCTATTTGCATCGACTCAATCGCGGAATTGCGCCGTCGGCATTAGTGAACAAAGAACACTTTGGCGCAGTGACTTAACTGGAATTTAATTATTAAAAATTCAGAAAATACGTAATTGTACTGAATTCTTCGTTTAAGATATCTATTAATATGCGACCTCCCAATGCCACCGATCACGTAATCATGGGTACAGCTTCTAAGTTTATTTTCGTCAATATTGCTTTTGTCGGCTTACTAATTTCTGGTAACGCGGCTGCTGCTGAGCTATCCGAACGGGTTAATATTAATGTTGCTGGCAACTCTCTTCTTTGTTCGGAAGTTTCGTTCGATCCTGCTGATGGCGGTGAGTGCCGCGGTGAGAATGAATGCGCAGCTGGTGGCGCATATTAGAATTTTTTTTGAAATAACGATACGACCTTGATGACTTTTGTTTGTCAGGTTTAGTGAAGAAACCTAAGAAGACTATCAGTCTTGACTTTTGGGTGTAGATTTCTCCGACTCCAAAATCAAAAACATCGGTTAACTTAATCTCTGCAATTCAAGCTATATCTAGTGTCTATACCTGTAATAGCATTTGTCCCAGAAGCCCGCTTACATAGTTGCGATAGTTGGAAGCGGTCTAAAAGGGCACCGGAGAAATCGGCTCCTGTAATATCTGCATCGGCGAAGTTTGTACCCGGAGCAACGGCATCAGTAAAAATGGCATTTGTGAGATCTGCACCAGACATATTCACCTGATCCATGAAGGCTTCCGTCAAGTTTGCTTCTGTCAGATCTGCATTCATGAAATTGCCCTCAGTGAGAATGGCCCGGCTTAGGTCACTACCGTGGAAATTACTACTTCTTACATCCGCACGAGCAAAACTTGCAGCTTGAAGTTGTTGGTAGGAGAAGTCTTTATTTGGCAGCTCTGAATACGTGTAATTAAGCTTGCTATCTTGGGCGATCGCCGGCAAAGAAAACCCTAAAACAACTATGCATATCGTAAACAGCAAGATGAACTGAAGGAAAATCCAACGTAGCGAGCTGAATATTGGCTGTGGGGAAAAAGTTCTCATAGTTTACGAATGCTCAGTGCAAGTCCCCTACTAGGTTACCGAATTACGCTTTGAAATTGTGCCTTGATGCTTTCTCCCTTGATTGTTGCACGATGTAAAAAGCTAGAAAGTGGGTGTTAAATATGCATCCCACTAAAAGTTTTGTATCGTTGATTACCAAAAAAAAACAGATGAGTGGCAATATTGTCAGTTATAAATTTTGCCCAAAATGCCGACTGTAGGCGTTTGACTCTAAAGGCAAACTTTAAGTGTGAGGAAAATTGAAATCCATGACTTTTATTAAAAACGCATCTCTAGCATTGGCTGCAACTGCTGTTGTCGCTCCTGCTGGTCAGGCGATCGCCGCTGACTTTGACATCAACAACGTTGGACAAAGCACTGAAGACTCCATGTCTCAAGTTAACAGTGTTTTCCAACTACGCGACGTCGCTCCTTCTGACTGGGCATTTGATGCGCTTCGCAATCTTGTTGAAAAATACAACTGTATCGTTGGTTATCCCGATGGTACATTCCGTGGCAATCGTCCCCTCAGCCGTTATGAATTTGCTGCAGGTCTAAATTCTTGTATGCAGGCAATTGAGCGCCTCGTTACCGGTGGTTCCGATGTAGATGCAGCAGACATTACTCGTTTGCGCGCACTTGTACAAGAATTTGAAGCAGAACTCGCAACCCTTGGTGCTCGCGTTGATGATCTTGAAGGTCGCGTTGAATTCCTTGAAGATAACCAATTTTCTACAACCACCAAACTAGTCGGTGAAACTGCTTTTCTTATCGCTGATGCTTTCGGTGACGAAAATACAGATGGTGGCGACTTAGATATCCAGACTGTATTTCAAAATAGAGTTCGTCTACAGTTGGTTACCAGCTTCACTGGCAAGGATAAACTGTTTACCCGTTTAACATCCAGTAACATGGGTGGCTCTTTTGCTGGCGAGATTGGTACAAATGAAGGTCGTTTTGCTTTCGATACAGGTAGCGAGACCAATGATGTCGTGATTGGTCGTTTGCACTATGTATTCCCCCTTGGAAGCAAGACAACCGTTACTACAATGGCTCGTCTCGGTGCACACCACTTCTACGCAGATAGCTTCAACAAAGGTTTAGAAGCAGGTGGTGGAGTTAATGGTGCCCTTTCCCGCTTTGGTGAGCGTAATCCTATTTATCGTCTCGGTATTAGCCCAGCAACAACAGGTATTGGTCTAAAGCATAACTTTAACGACACTTTCCAATTTTCTGCTGGTTATCTAGCAAAAAATGGCAGCAATCCTGCGGCTGAGAATGGTCTTTTTGATGGTACTTATTCTGCGCTAGCCCAGCTAGTCGTTAAGCCCACTGATAAGTTCAAGTTTGGTGTGTCTTATGTGCGCGGCTACGATACATCTGCAGGTACATTCGCATTCGGTGGCACTGGTACAAACTTTGCTAACGGACTAGGT
Source organism: uncultured Synechococcus sp. (assembly GCA_964638765.1). Taxonomy (GTDB): domain Bacteria; phylum Cyanobacteriota; class Cyanobacteriia; order Cyanobacteriales; family MRBY01; genus MRBY01. The sequence continues at coordinate 12,836 of CAZXBK010000078.1, forward strand.
GGCGTTACTGGCGGTATCGAAAGCAATAGCTTTGGTCTTCAAGGTCAATTTGATATTAGTCCTAAGTTCAGCTTGCGTGCTTGGGGTGGATACTCCGATCTTGACTTTGTTACTGATGGTGGTGATGCTGAGATCTGGAACTATGCAGTTGCAGCAGTCTTTCCTGACCTAGGTAAGAAAGGGAACATGGGTGCAATTATCGTTGGTGCTGAACCTTACGCTACAGAGCTGAATGTCGCTGGTGCTGATGCACTCGGTGATAGTGACGATACACCTTTCCACATTGAAGGCTTTTACAAGTATCAATTGACTAAAAACATCTCCATCACACCCGGTATTATTTGGTTGACTTCTCCTAACCAAAATGACAGCAACGATGACATCGTTATCGGCGCTCTTCGTACAACATTCAAGTTCTAAGAAGGTACTGGATTTAGATTACCTAAATTAAGTGTTAGATAAGTGGAAAGCCTCTGTTGGATTCAGGGGCTTTTTATTTTGTGAAATTAAGAGTCAATTACCCACTGAGTATCAAAGTCCTTTAGATAGTAAAGTGCGAAGCAAGCCGCGAGCATTGGCCAAGCTGCAAAAAATAGTAGATTAGCTCCGCTACCATAGGGCATCAGATATATTTTGAAAGCAGAAAAAGTTGAAATTGCATGCATAAATAGCACTAGTAAGTAACTGACTTTTTTTAGAAAGCCAGTGACAAATGCCAAAATAATGAGTAATTGAACTGCTCCAATTATGTAAATAGGAATATTACCCAAGCCGCTGATAAAGTAAAATTTTTCGAATACGGCTGCACCGTGATCTGGCCGTATAAATTTGTCGAGTGTCCACATCAGCATTACGAGAAAAACGCTGATACGCAGGAAAAATAGGGATAGCGGCAATCGTTTTTCTATGGTCATGATTGAATTTCAATTAGTTGAGTAGATTAAATTTATAAGTCAAACTTTAGACAAGTGCTCCACCGCAACTAGAACCGCTTCCTGCGGTACAGCCGTAGCAATAAGGTTTCGTCGCAACTAAGTTAATCAAGTCGAGGGTATTTGCTTGGAGAAGCTTTGAGACAGTAAGGCGATCGCCGGATTTCATGCGAGCTGGTAAATTTTCCATTTGGTTAAAATCACAGTCAAAGATATTGCCTAGATAATCGATGGAAAGCTGATTACGACACATTAAATTTACAACTGTTGATTCGTTATGGTGACGCTCTAAAAACTGAAGATAAGGAATGTATAGATGCTGACTTTCTAGATAATTCTTAACTCGACCAATGGGTAAATTAGTAATTGTGAAGAGATGATTGAATTTAATCTGAAAATGCTTTTCTAGATAGGTTTTATAGTCTTCTTCTAAGCCCACTTGGTCAGGTGTTAGAGAGAAATTTTTATTACGAGGAACGGGCGGATTATAAACCAAATCAAGGTTTAAGTCTGGATTTGTGCCATAGCCTAAAGCATTGAGCTTTTGAATGGCAGCAATGGAATCTTGATAAACTCCAGCACCTCGTTGTTTATCGACATTATCTTCTAGATAACAAGGCAAAGACGCCACAACTCGAACTTTGTTTGCCGCAAAATATTCTGCTAAATCTTCGTAGCCTTCCACAAAAAAGATTGTGAGATTGGAGCGGACAATAACTTCTTTGCCGTAGGCGATCGCCGTAGCGATAAGTTCCCGAAAACCGTAGTTCATCTCCGGTGCACCACCAGTTAAATCAATGGTTTTGATCTGGGGGAATCGGCGGATAAGTTCGAGCAATTGGTCGCAAACTTCTGGGGATAACTCTTCCGTACGCTTCGGGCCAGCTTCGACGTGGCAGTGAGTACAGGCGAGGTTGCATTTCTTGCCGAGATTAATTTGTAGAGTCGTGATCGGCGTTTTGGTAAGGGGCTGGGAAATTTTCTTCTCGAAAGGGGTAATCGTCGTTTTTGTGGGAGTCTGAACCATGGCGATCGCCTAATTTCCTTAAATTTCAAAAATAAATATTCAAAAAAAAGGGTCATAAATCTAGACCCTTGATTATTTCGGATTAGCCGGGATTAGCAACAGCTATCTGTTGAGCAAGAAGCTGTACCATCTGTTAATTGAGTCACGTTATAATCCTGCCCTTTGCTCTCTTTTGGATGACGGCGTGCATCAACGCGACAATCAAAAGTTCCAGCATCTTCTAATGCAATTCCTTCGTAGGGTAAGACAGGGATAAATTGACCAGCATAGGGACTATTTTCATTGGTCAAAAGATTAAAAGTCTTGTCACAAACTGCCATTCTTTCCCCACGGAAATACGTGTGCCCATCATCATCTTTAATCTCTTTCCAAGGGCCTTTATAAATAACGGCTTGGTTACGTTCGAGGCAAACCCCTTCTTTGCCTTTGTAAGCTCGAACTGTCATGGATCGAAATTCAATGCCATCAATAGTTTGCCAAGGTTCTTTCTCAAAGCTGAGAATCTCAATGCCATGAAAACCAGCGTCTGCAAACATTTCTAAGAATTCAGACTCTAAGAATGCCCCAGAAATACAGCCACTCCACAACTCTGGATCATTCATGATTTTCGCGGTGGGGATTTCGTCACAAACGATATCTGAGATAACAGCTCGACCGCCTTTTCTTAGGACGCGATAAATCTCTTGAAAAAGCTGTTTTTTATCACTGGGTTTCACTAGATTCAAAACACAGTTTGAAATTACTAAATCAACGCTATCGTCAGCAATTAAAGGAGATTCTGTACGTAAACGTTCTGCTTCTGCTTCGTAGTTAGCAATTTGTTCAACTGAGGTGATGGGATTGTCTGCTAACCATTGTTGTAAAAGAGCAAGGGGTAATTTTAAATCTTGGATTTTACCCTTGACAAATTCAGTATTGAGAAAACCAATTTTGTCGCCGATGTCCTGTTGATATTTCCGGGCAAGGCCGAGCATTACGTCATTAAAATCAACACCAATTACTTTTCCTTCCGCACCAACTTTCTGGGCGACCATGTAGCAATTTTTGCCAGCACCGGAACCTAAATCAACAACGACATCACCAGCCTGGGCGTAACGAGTCGGATCGCCACAACCATAGTCCTTAGTTAAAATTTCGTCGGGAATGACATCAAGGTACTGAACATCTTTGTACTCGGTTGGACAACAAAGGCTTGGTTCATGTTCTTGGGCGCCTGCTTGGTAACGGCTCAGGACTTCATTTTCGATATCGTAGGTGGGAGTGGTGCTCTGCTCTAGCATATGTCTACGGCTAAATTCTTTGTCACTAGTGTGGTTTGAAACGTGTTGTTCATCTTAAGGGCGATCGCTGAGATTCTGCTGAGAGTATGAATAAAATTCAAGGCTTTTTTGCAAAGCGGCACATTGCTGGCGTTTTCAGACTTAATGAGTCAGGTTCAAGCACAGTGAAAATCAATGGTGAGACGGTGTGATGTACGAATGGCTTGAGGAGTTCAATCAACGCTGTAATGAGATTAATCCTGACTGTGACGATTACTTCCGTCTTGCTGAACAGGGCGCAACAACGGCTGAATTTGAGCTTGTCGAAAAACGTTTAGGTCTACCCCTATCTCCATCCCATCGTCAATTTTTGCAACAGTGGAATGGCATGAATTTAATTGATAGTCGTATTTTTTCAACGACTGAAATTTTGAGAGGCTTGGAGGATATTCTTTTTGCCAGTTTTGATGGCAACATACAACGGCGATCGCAGGATCTTTTAGTCGATACAGAGTTGCAGGGGACGTATCTTTATTACGGACAGATGCCAGCCTATCAATTTATTTGCCGGAGTTTTGGGGCAACGGGCATTGTGTATTGCCTAGACACTCATCAAACAAATCACGGTGAACACAGCGTTTGTAAATATGATCCGGAATACGACTTTGAGCACCATTTGCAGCAAAAATTTCCGAGCTTTGAGGCGATGCTGTTGTGGGATGTGATGATGTTTGCTCTTGATGAAGTTGCCGATGTTGTGTGTGATTCGCCGCTCGATTTGTCAGACGATCAAGAAGATCAATTTATTCGTGAATTTAAAACTTGGGCGATCGCCCTTAAAGACGACATGATCCGACGGGGCGCGCAAATTGATTCTGGCTATCAAGTGAATTGGTCAAATTGGTCGTGATGTTGTGAATTGAAATAGATTGCCTTAGGGGTTCAAACATCCTTTTACAATGGGGAGTGGAAATTTGACGTAATGACCATGACCTCGAAACCTGCTGAAGTTGGAACCGACTTTGACCGCAAGATGATGCGGCGGTGTATCGCCCTAGCGCAAAAAGCAGCAGGCCAAACGGCTCCCAATCCCATGGTGGGCGCTGTGGTGGTTAAAGATGGTGAAATTATTGGCGAAGGTTTTCATCCCGGTGCTGGTCAACCCCATGCCGAAGTTTTTGCCCTGAGAGAGGCTGGCGACGCGGCAAGGGGCGCAACAATTTATGTGAGTTTAGAACCTTGCAATCATTATGGTCGGACACCGCCCTGTAGTTTGGCCGTGGTCAAGGCCGGTTTAGCGAAAGTTGTGGTGGGCATGGTTGACCCCGATCCGCGAGTGTCTGGTGGTGGCTTACAAACTATTCGAGATGCAGGAATTGAAGTGATTACAGGGGTAGAAGAAGCGGCCTGTCGGCAACTCAACGAAGGTTTTATCCATCGGATTTTACAAAAACAGCCCTTCGGCATCCTGAAATATGCCATGACCTTAGACGGCAAAATTGCTACAACAACGGGTCATAGCGCCTGGATTACCCACCAAGAAACTCGTAATCGTGTCCATACTTTGCGATCAGTTTGCGATGCGGTAATTGTGGGTGGTAATACTGTTCGTCTCGATAATCCTCATCTGACGACCCATGGTTCAACGAGCCATAATCCGCTGCGTGTTGTGGTGAGCCAAAAATTAGACTTTCCTACTACCCGCCATCTCTGGGATGTGGCGATCGCCCCAACCGTTGTTTTAACAAAGGCTGAGGCCAATCCAGATAATCAAAAATTTCTGCGTGATCAGGGAGTCGAGATCGTTCACCTTGATGTGGTTTCTCCCAAAACTGTCATGCAATATCTCTACGAACGGGGCTGTCTGAAAGTGCTCTGGGAATGTGGCGGTACATTAGCCGCTCAGGCGATCGCCGAGGGGGCCGTCCAGCGAGTAATGGCTTTTATCGCCCCAAAAATTATTGGCGGAAAAAGTGCGCCGACACCAGTGGGAGATCTCGGCTTAACTCTGATGGATGAAGCCATTGCCATAGAACAAGTTCAATTTCAGCAACTCGGACAGGATTTTCTCCTAGAAGGATTACTGGTTTCAAAAACGTGAAAATTAGTCTCCAAAAGTACTTAAAAAGCTTTTCTGAAAATATTTTGATATGGATACTTAAATAAGCTTTTTTATTGTTGATTCTTCAGTCAAAAACGCCTATTTGTGTACGCCCTTCATCAACAGACAAGTAATAAACCGATGCGTCTTAATATTTTCTTAAATAAAGTTTTGCTGTTTGAGGAACTTTTTCCGCATTTGTACTGACGTATACTAATAAAAAACGCTATATATCCCAGTATTATTTTCTAGTAGTGTGACCAAAGTCACTCTTTGTGTAGATCGAGATTGTCCATTGGGGTAATACCTACAGGGCGATCGCCTGATTTAATTCACTAAGAATCTAACTTCGGACTCACACAATTTCTGACCTCGGGATCACAGAGATAACCGGGGTTATGGAAGATACTAAAGAGAATATAAAACTTGCGACAACAACTTCTTTACTAAATGAGGAGATCTACCATGACTGCTCTTTCTGAAATGTCTATAAGGCTGCCGGAACGTTCTATTAAATTGCGGGAATCTGGCGAACTTGAACTCGGGGATTTTGGTTTTTCTGTGCAAAAATTGCAGGAAATCTTGATTAAACTTGGTTTTTACGATGGGCCAATTGACGGTTACCTTAGTCCTGAAACCTCTAAATCTATACGCAAAGCTCAAGGCTTTCTACGCTTAGAGAAAACGGGGTGTTGTGATGCTTTGACCTGGCGATTGCTGCGGGCTCATTCTCTTAGAAGTGCTTAGAGAGAGTTCTTATTTAAGGGACTCAATAGTTATAGGATTGGTTGGTGCATCTTAATGATTTTTTTGAAATGATCAGGCTTTGTAGAGAATTAACAAGAAGAATTTAAAAAATAAGTCGAGATAAAGTCGGTACTTTAAGGTCTACAACGTTTTTCAACAAAAGTCTGAACTGGACGGATAGAAAAAGTTTTCAGAGAGAAAATATAAGCAGAGAGCAGCTCCTCAGAACTGCCCTTTATCCACTAAAAATTTTGAGGCGATCGCCGATTCGGCGGCCTTAGGAGACATTATGCTTAGCTCCTATCTATTTCACAGCGGCACGCTCTACATTGTTGCCAAGCTGCTTGTGCTCGCTTTTGTTTTGATGCTTTGGTTTGCGGTGAAATCCTATCCGGTGGTCTAGCCAAAATAGCTAGGTTCGTTGCCAGGCTTCCACTTGATATTGCAACCAATACTCGGTTTTTGATCGGAACTGATCGTTTCGCCTGCTAAAACTTTGGCGATCGCCGCCCGCAGATCTTTGCCGGTTACCGGCTCGTCATTGCCGGGGCGTGAATCATCGAGTTGGCCGCGGTAAACGAGTTTGAGATTTTTATCGAACAGAAAAAAGTCAGGGGTACAAGCCGCCTGATAGGTTTTTGCTGTCTCTTGGGTTTCGTCGTAGAGAATGGGGAAATTAAAATCTAGCTCCAGGTCTATTTCTTTGTTCATTTTCTCGAGTTTATTGCTACACTCTTTTAT
>CAZXBK010000079.1:0-19634 GCA_964638765.1 uncultured Synechococcus sp.
AAGGATATCAACGGCAATCTCTGGCATTTCAAATACCCACTTGCCGAGGATAAATCCCGCTTCCTGATCGTTGCGACTACCCGGCCAGAAACCATGCTTGGTGATACTGGCGTTGCGGTGAATCCCAATGATGAACGCTATCAACACCTCATCGGTAAAACTCTGACCTTGCCCATCGTTGGTCGTGAGATTCCTATTTTTGCGGATGAGTTAGTTGACCTTGAGTTTGGAACAGGTTGCGTTAAAGTTACCCCTGCCCACGACCCCAATGACTTTGAAATGGGTAAACGCCATAATTTGCCGTTCATCAATATCATGAATCGCGATGGCACTCTCAATGAAAACGCGGGAGAGTTTGCGGGTCAGGATCGCTTTGAAGCCCGTAAGAATTTAGTGGCCAAGCTTAAGGAAGATGGCGTGCTGCTTAAAACGGAGGATTATCGCCATGCGGTTCCCCATAGCGATCGCGGTAAAGTTCCCGTTGAGCCGCTCCTTTCTACACAATGGTTTGTCAAAATCGATCCGCTTTCCAGCAAAACCCTGGCGTTTTTGGATGAAGATAATCAGCCTAATTATGTGCCTGAGCGTTGGCGGAAAGTTTATCGGGATTGGCTCGTAAAGCTTAATGACTGGTGTATTTCCCGTCAGTTGTGGTGGGGACATCAGATTCCCGCTTGGTACGTCGTTAGCGAAACCAATGGCGAAATCCAAGATAATACTCCCTTTGTTGTGGCCCATGATGAAGCTGAAGCTAAACAGAAGGCGATCGCCGAATATGGAGAAGATTGCCGGTTAGAGCAAGATCCTGATGTATTAGATACTTGGTTCTCCTCTGGATTATGGCCGTTCTCCACGTTGGGTTGGCCTGACGAAAATGCGGCTGATTTCGAGAAATATTTTCCCAATAGTGTTCTGGTTACGGGTTTTGACATTATCTTTTTCTGGGTTGCCCGGATGACCATGATGTCTAGCCATTTCACTGGCAAAATTCCCTTTAAGGATGTTTATATCCACGGCTTAGTTAGAGACGAAAACGGCAAAAAAATGTCGAAGTCGTCTAATAACGGTATTGACCCGCTATTGATGTGTGATCGCTACGGAACCGATGCATTACGTTACACCTTAATTCGCGAAGTTGCTGGAGCTGGCCAAGACATTAGCCTTCAATACGATCGCAAAACCGACGAATCCCAATCCGTTGAAGCGTCCCGAAATTTTGCCAATAAGATTTGGAACGCGTCCCGCTTCGTGATGATGAACCTTGAGGGAAAAACCCCTGCTGATTTAGGTCGTCCCGCCGAAGCCGATCTAGAGTTGAGCGATCGCTGGATTCTATCCCGTTTGCACCAAGTGATTGCCAGTAGTCGTAAAAACCTTGAAGTTTATGGCCTAGGGGAAGTCGCCAAATCTCTCTATGAATTTATCTGGGGTGATTTCTGTGATTGGTATATCGAGCTGGCTAAACCCCGTCTTTATGCCAAAGAAGAAAAAGACGCCCCTTCGCGCAAAGTAGCTCAACAGGTTTTGGCGTGGGTTTTGGAAGATATCCTCAAGCTGCTCCATCCTTTTATGCCGCACATTACCGAAGAAATTTGGCAAACTTTGACTCAAAGTGAAGGCAAGACATTTTTGGCTGTTCAGCCCTATCCGGCAGAAAATGACAAGCTTGTTGAAGAATCCCTCGAATCCAAATTTACCCTGTTAATCGACACTATTCGTGTTATTCGCAATCTCCGGGCAGAAGCTGGGATCAAGCCCAGTGCAACGGTTAACGTCATTTTGCAAAGTGAATCTGCTAATGAATTAGCCACTCTAGAAAAGGGCGAAGCTTACATCTATAAATCGGCAAAAGTTGAAACTTTAACCCTCACTGAAACTTTAAATTCTGACCTAAAGCAGGCGATCGCCGGAGTTGTGGGAACAATACAAGTATTAATTCCTTTAGAAGGTTTAGTCGATGTTCCGGCTCTTTGTGCAAAACTAGAGAAGAATTTAAGTAAAGTAGAGAAAGAAATAGCTTCTTTAAGCGGTCGCTTGAATAATCCGGGGTTTGTCAATAAAGCTCCCGAAACGGTTATTCAGGGGGCGAAAGATTCTCTCGCTGAAGCTGAAGCCCAACAAGTTATCTTGCGGGAACGACTACAGCGCCTACAGTAACAGTTTCCCTTTTGTGATGCGTCATCTCGCCCAGGTTCAAATCAATCCCCTAACTGGCCATCAACAGTTACTCGTCCTTGCCCATGAGGAACAGGACGGTAGCTGGACGCTTGGCGATCGCCTTGAAATTTTGTTGGATCACAAATCTTTTGCGGCTGGGATGCTTGTCATTGTCAAACTGGGCGAGGATAATTCATTACTCAGTATTCAGAACGCGACTGATTGGCTGCTGGAAGTTGTAAAGCGTCACTTTGCCCAAGATGCTATTACGCCCGATTTTATTCGCAAAGAACAGGCAAAAATTGAGACATGGCGACAAGAAATTACGTCCCAAAGTCAAGATCTTACCCGCCGTCAACTAGAAATTGAAACTCGCCGTGAGCAGCTAGAAGAATTAGAAAAAAAGCTGGCTAATCAGGATTCCTAAAAAATATTTTGTGCGGCGATCGCCGTGAATCATTACCCAGAATTTGCTTGGAAATTCAGAATATTACTATCTGGATCTTTAATGATTTTGTTTTGCTGTGTCTCTAATGATGGCCAGAGCAGTGAACTGTGGCTCAACGCAATTCCTAAGCGACATCGAGAAACTCGATTAGTTGACGCTGGGTAAAGTTCAATAATCAACTCATTTATCGAAAAGGAATAATGTAATGGGCTATTGCCGTGTTGCTCGGCGGTCAAATCGAACTCTAGTCCGTTGTAGAACTCAAAAGATTTCTGAAGATCGCTGACATAGAGAACGACATAACTTAGCTGCATAAACCGTATTTTTCTAAATCAATATTCCGCGCGGCGATCGCCTAGCCCTATCCTAAAATAGAAATCACCCACTACATCTAGAGTCGGTTAGCTTTTATGTCCTTTGTCGGTCTGCATATCCACAGCGATTACTCTTTGCTCGATGGCGCATCCCAGATTAAGCCCCTCGTCAAACGTGCCCAAGAGCTAAATATGCCGGCGATCGCCCTAACAGATCATGGCGTGATGTATGGTGCGATTGAACTCCTCAAAACCTGTCGTGGTAAAGGAATTAAGCCGATTATCGGCAATGAGATGTACGTCATTAATGCCGACCTCAACGACAAGTTAAACCCTAACGGTAAAATCAAGCGCCACAAAAAGTATCACCAAGTCGTTCTCGCCAAGAACACCCAAGGCTATAAAAATCTCGTTAAACTCACCACAATTTCTCACCTTGAGGGCTATCAAGGTAGCGGCATTTTCGCACGTCCCTGTATCAATAAAGAACTCATCGAAAAGCACCATGAAGGTCTAATCATGACCAGTGCCTGTCTCGGTGGCGAAGTGCCCCAGTGCATTCTAAAAGGTGATTACCAACGCGCCTATGACGTGGCGAAATGGTATAAAGACCTGCTCGGCGATGACTACTATCTCGAAATCCAAGACCACGGCTCCCCAGAAGACCGTATCGTTAATGTTGCCCTAGTCAAAATTGCCCGTAAGCTCGATATCAAAATTATTGCGACGAACGACTCTCACTACATTTCCTGTTACGACGTCGAAGCCCACGATGCTTTGCTTTGCATCCAAACGGCCAAACTCATTACTGAAGATAAACGTCTCCGCTACAGCGGTACGGAATACATTAAATCTGCCGAAGAGATGCGCATGCTCTTCCAGGATCATCTTGAACCCGAGGTAATCGAAGAGGCGATCGCCAATACCCTTGACGTTGCTGAAAAAGTCCAGCCCTACAAAATTTTGGGAGAGCCACGCATTCCCGATTACCCGATTCCTAGTGGGCATACTGCCGATAGCTACCTCGAAGAGGTGACTTGGGAAGGACTAAAGGAGCGACTGAAATGTAAGACTCGTGGCGAAGTTGATCCCACCTACAAAGAGCGTCTCGAATACGAGCTGAAAATGATGCAACGGATGGGGTTCTCCACTTATTTTCTTGTGGTGTGGGATTACATCAAATATGCCCGCGACCATGATATTCCCGTTGGTCCTGGACGTGGTTCTGCGGCGGGTTCTCTTGTAGCCTACGCCCTTGGAATTACTAATATTGACCCCATTCACCATACGTTGCTTTTTGAGCGTTTTCTCAATCCTGAACGAAAGTCAATGCCTGACGTGGATACAGACTTTTGCATTGAGCGGCGACAGGAAATGATCGAGTATGTCACCGAAAAATACGGCAAAGAGCGTGTGGCGCAGATTATTACCTTTAACAAAATGACTTCAAAAGCTGTGCTTAAGGATGTGGCACGGGTGCTAGATATTCCTTACGCCGAGTCCGATGAGATGGCGAAAATGATTCCTGTGGCTCGGGGTAAACCGACAAAACTGAAGGTGATGATTTCCGATGACACCCCAGAGCCAGAATTTAAGCGGCGCTACGATACCGATCCGGGTGTACGACGTTGGCTAGACATGGCGATTCGGATTGAAGGTACCAATAAAACCTTTGGTGTCCATGCGGCGGGTGTCGTAATTTCCTCTGACCCCCTCGATGAAGCTGTTCCCCTACAACGCAACAATGAAGGCGCAGTCATCACCCAGTACTACATGGAAGATGTAGAGGCGATGGGTCTCCTAAAAATGGACTTTTTGGGACTACGCAACCTTACCACCATTAAGAAAACTGCTGACCTCGTAAAAGAACACCGTCAGGTGGAATTAGATCTTGATCAGCTGCCTCTAGATGAGCGACGCGCTTTAGAAATTTTGGCGAAGGGTACAGCGAAAAAGTTACCGCCGGATATTAAAAATACCCACGGCTTATTTGAAGAAGGTCAGCTGGCTGGGATTTTTCAGCTTGAGTCGGACGGCATGAAAAAGATTGTGCAGGATCTCAAACCATCGGGCATTGAGGATATTTCGTCAATTTTGGCGCTCTACCGTCCGGGGCCACTGGATGCGGGTTTGATTCCGATTTTTATTGACCGTAAACATGGTCGCGAAGAAATCCGTTATCAGCACGAATTGCTGCAGCCGATCTTAAATGAAACCTACGGCGTGCTGGTTTACCAAGAGCAAATCATGAAAATGGCGCAGGATTTGGCGGGCTATTCCCTTGGTGAAGCGGATTTGCTGCGGCGGGCGATGGGTAAAAAGAAAATCGCTGAAATGAAAAAGCACGAAGTGAAATTCATCGACGGTGCTGCCAAAAATGGTGTGCCCCAAGAAGTTTCTAAAGATCTCTTTGATCAGATGGTGAAATTTGCGGAGTATTGCCTTGCCGGGGACACGCCCCTAGTTACCGTCGAATATGGGGTTTTGCCGATTCAAGAAATTGTTGATCGCGAACTCATGTGCCATGTTTACAGCGTTGATCAAAATGGCTTAGTTTACACCCAACCAATTGAACAGTGGCATCAACGCGGCGATCGCCTAATGTTTGAATACGAACTAGAAAATGGCGTGATTATCCGTGCAACGCCAGACCACAAATTCCTCACGGAAGACGGTCAAATGGTAGCAATCGACGAAATTTTCCAACGAGGATTGGAGTTAGCCGACTATTCACATCTAGCTCTGCCCAAACAGTTATCCGTTGCTTAAACTCCCAAGCTAATATCCCTGAAACCTGTAGGGGCGGTTCGCGAACCGCCCTTGTCTTTTCGGCTTAGACTAAAGCCATTTCACCCACAACATCGAGACGCTTGTAGGGACTCAGGGATAAAAATTGTTCTGAAAGTGTGTCGGAAACCGCAGGCGAAATCCAACCGAGGCGAGTAAGTAAATAAAGCGCAACAGCATATTTAGCTCGTCTTGCGCCATCTTGAACCTTAATCGCGAGACCTAAACCTTCACCCACACGACCAATACATTGGATACCCTCAGCTCCAGATTTACTCACGATTTCGCCTTCGGATAGACGCATTAGCTCAGTATCAAAGCCCCCTTTGCCAGACACCATTGTGGGGTGATAGGTCATTGCCCGTACCACTCGCTCCACATCAAGGCGATCGCCAGATGCGAGGTGGGCATAGAGCGTTGCCATTTGGCGGAGCTGCATGAGATAAGTGGGCACACCACAGTCATCTTTGGCAGCAATAAACTCTTGGGGGGGCATTTTAAGGAGTTCTGCGATTTTACTCAGAATCAGTTCCTGAACTGGGTGATTTTTCTCCATGTAGCTGCTCAAACTCCAGTTGCAATGTTGGCAGGTGAGGAGCATTCCCGCGTGCTTACCAGAGCAGTTGTGTTCGAGGGCACTGTCTTTGTCGTGGGGCACAGGACATTGCAAAACTTGGGATTCTAGGTCCGCTTGCCACAGAATGCGAAAAACCTGACGAGCATGTTCTTTCGTTCCTTGGTGAGAACTACAAATGACCGCTAGATCTTTGTCCGTGAGCTTGTAATGTTCAACACTGCCAGTGCCAACCACCGCTAGAGCCTGAAAAGGTTTAAGAGCTGAGCGCACGAATGCAGAACTTTCACCATCCCCAGCAACCGAGAGCACGCGACCCTTCGTATCACAAACCACTGCTTCGGCAAGATGAGTCGATTCCTTTAGCCCTTCCCGTAGCAGGCTAATTTCAAGTTTGGGAGATTTTATACGATTGCCTCTGGACATAATGTTTTGAGATGTGAGGTGAACTTAAAAGGTGTAGAAGCGTTGGGTCTGGATGTAATGCACTTAAAGTACAAACAAAGCCGTTAAACAAGCTGCGGCGATCGCCAGAACAATCAGACTTGTTTGCAAAATCCGCTGGAGAATCGGCGCAATCTCGTAGGACACAATTAGACGATCCCGTTGTAGTACCGAAGCTGGTTTCCGCCAAATTTGTCCGTCATACCAACCCGACTCTTCATAGGAAAGATTTTCCGTGTGGAGGCGATCGCGAATATAACGCCATCCCAAGTATAAACGTACTAATACTAGACTGAGTAAAAACATGCCGCCAAGGCTAGCACTCAGTACAAGTTTGACCGGATAGCGGTCTAGAGGGAAACTCGCCCAAGCAATAGGCGTCACAATCACCGTTGCCCACAGCCAGATCCAAGCAATCTTGCGAATGTAGGTCAGCATTTCGCTTGTACCCCAACTGAAAAACCAAGACTCCTTTAATTGACTATATTCATTTAAAGGTTGTTGCTCATCGGGAACTGGGCAAAAAGTTGTTTGAAAATCGTTCATGGATGGCGACGCAGAAAAGAAAATCCTTTTTGTGACAGTGTAACTTTTTTTATACTTGCGGGGGATTACAGAGCGTTAAGTATCAAGACGTCACAGGCGATCGCCACTACTCAAGTTTTTCACATTATTAATTTCTAGATGTTGGTATTCTAAGTTTTGACGGCAATGCACCATAATTCCGTCCAAGCGCCGAAAATTTTTCATCCATATCCAAACTTTTTCTTAAATAAAGCAAGAAATTTTACGATTTGGTTGAGTAGACTACCCTCAAATTATCTAGATTTGTTAAACTGCTACAAATGCAATTGCATAGGTGTAAATGGAGAATTACCGAACTATTTATCGTTAATCCCCTATACCTTTTCACCCTGCGGATGAGGAAACCAGTCCATGAACATGGAGACATTAGAATTCATCATCTACCCCGACGGTCGAGTTAAAGAGAAAGTCACGGGTATCGTCGGCGCTTCGTGTCAAGAGGTTACTGCTGCAATTGAAAAAGAATTGGGCATCGTGATGTCCAGCGAAAAAACGTCCGACTACTACGCTCAACCGGTTGAACAGTCCGCTGAAACAACCAACCCAGTGCAAAGTAGTTGGTGATTTTTTATTCGAAATAATAAAAAACATCCCTTTACTCAAATTAACCCGTAAAAAGCCTATGTCTCACTTCAGCAACATCAAAACTAAAATCCGTAATCTTTCTTCCCTGAAAGCGGCTCTCAAGGGCATGGATATTGACTGGAAAGAGGGTCCTACACCTGTTCGCGGTTATCAAGGGCAAACCCAGACCGCTGAAGTGGTTATTGAGCAAGACAACGACTACGACATCGGCTTTAGCTGGAATGGTAGTGAGTATGAACTCGTTGCAGACCTCCAGTATTGGAAACAGCCTCTCACTGTTGATGGTTTCCTAAGCCGTCTAACCCAAGGCTATGCCCTCCACACAATCCTTGATGAAACTAACAAGCAGGGATTCCAAGTTAGCGAGCAACAGAAAAATGAAGATGGTTCCATTCGTCTTGTGGTTCAACGCTGGAGCTAGGTTATGACCTTTGATCCTTCCCCTCAACGTTCTGGTCAAGAGCCGGAGTTGGGGGGATTTCTCAGAAGTAACGATGAACGGTCTGGTTTTGAGCCGGAGCTTGGTGGAGTCCTACGCCAAAAAGGTGTCTATGTAGATGAGACGACTTGCATCGGTTGTAAACATTGCGCCCATACTGCTCCCAATACTTTCTACATAGAGGAAGAGCATGGTCGGGCAAGGGTATTTCGCCAAGATGGCGATGCGGAAGATATCGTCCAAGAGGCTATTGATACTTGTCCGGTAGATTGTATTCACTGGCTCGATTACACTACCGTGAAAGAGAAAGAGGCGGCGAGGAAATATCAAATAGTGCGTCCTCTGGGATTACCCCAAGAAGGTGCTAGCCAAGGCAGTTTGCACAATCAGTCTTCACCGAAATAAATCAGTTTTTAGTGTATTGTTCGGCTTTTCACGATACGTGGAAAGCTTTTTTATTTGGTTGCAGTTAAAGGAAGAGGACAAGGCGATCGCCCCCTATATTTCTCAGATGGCTTAGGACGCTGATTGCAGTTCTTTTTCTTTGTCTTGACAGTAATTATTGAGAGATTCGCCTGTGGTTTGTTCAAGCTGTCCGGCGGCTTGGGCTTGGGCTTGGGCTGCCATTGCTGTCTCTAGGTCTTTCTTTTGCCAAGCTTCAACCATGCTGTAGGTTGCTTGGGCTTGCTCGCTGTAGATGTCACTGACTTGGGTTTGGTAGTTTTGTAAGATAGAGCTTTCGAGGTCTAGATTGGCGATCGCCTCGGAGCCTTGACTAAGAACATCGGCGGCCTGGAGCCAAATATCGAGATTTGGTTCTTCACCCTCAATGACTTGTTCGGGTTGGGTAATGGTCTGGGCTTCGATCACCACATCATTAATGGTTTCGAGTAGTGTTTGGCATTCGTAGACCACAGGGTCAATCCTTTGGCAGGCGGCGAAGGTCAATAGGCTAAGGACTGAACAGCAGGAAAGAGAAAAGCGGCGTAGAGTCACAGAAGTAATTCGGCAAAAGAGTCATGGGTAGTGTACAAAACTTACAGGATTTTTTTGTGTTTGAGGGAAACTAAATGGCGATCGCACGTATTTTAGAACCGGAAGTAATGGATGATCCCGCAGAGGCGATCGCCTATGATGCGATGGATTTTTCCGATGTGAATCAGGACTTTGCTAATCTTGTTGTCGCGACCTGTCCCCATACAACGGTAAAGGTTTTAGATTTGGGGACAGGTACAGCCCGTATTCCAATTTTTGTGGCTCAGCAACGGCCGCAATGGCAAATTATCGCCACCGATTTAGCGCCGTCGATGTTGGCCGTAGGTCAAAAAAATATTGAAGCCGCCAAGTTAACTGCACAAATTCAGTTACAGTTAGCCGATTCGAAACAGCTTTCTTTTGGCGATCGCTGCTTTGAGGTGATTATGTCCAACAGCCTCATTCACCATTTACCAGATCCGCTGCCCTGTTTCAAAGAAATGCGACGGTTGTTGAAACCCGGCGGGGCAATCATTTTAAGGGATTTGTTTCGTCCAACAAGCACTGCCAAAATTGATGAAATTATTGCCGGGGTTGACGATGCAGATTTTGATGAGCACCAACTAAAGCTATTTCGAGATTCGCTGTTTGCTGCTTTTACCGTAGAAGAAATTCAGGCGATCGCCGCGCAAGCAGGTTTAAGTTCCGCCAAAGTTGAACAAAGCTCTGAGCGTCATTGGACATTAGTTTTTGTCGATTAACTTGGTGAATTAAATGCGGGAAAGTAATTCTGCTTTTTTTGTTTGAAATTCTTCTTCTGTCAGAACGCCTTGCTCCTTCAGTTGCCCTAATTTTTCGAGGGTTTGGTAAATGTCGGCGGCTTTATCTCCCTCTTCTTTTTCGAGGTCTGAAACGTAGCCTTTGCCTTTTTCGAAGGCGCTATCGTAGGCCGATTTGACTTTTTCTTCAACAAAATCCGAGAGGGAACCGCCTGTCTCAAAATGATTAATCACCACCTGTCCCACTGCGTAGGTCGAAGCGCCGGAGGTGATGGACATGGATGCGCCGCCAATGACCGAACCCACTCCCGGAATAGCCTTAATAAAACTCGCGCCAAGACGGGCTAGGGTCGTGCCTGTGAGGGCAGAGACGAAGGTTTTGCCAGTACTCCGCGTGTAGTTAACGCCGTAGAGCTGGGCAAGCTGCTGGATCATTTCCAACTGAATTGCCGTTACCGCCGCAAAATCCACCAAAGGAATAGGTATGAGGCCGCCGCCCATTGCCCAAATAACGTGGGATTTAATAATTGCTCCGCCTTCGGTTCTGTTGCTCATAGCAGCTCCTCTACTGGTGCTCAGGAAGTCTTTTAGTCCTATGGTAGTCAGCGAAAATTTGCTTTTGGAAAAGTCTTAATTTTTGGTTGTATTTGAGGATTGAATGAACTATTGGTTGAGGCGATCGCCTGATAATTTGGCGCGATATAAAAATTAAGTAATGCTTCAGATTTGTCCAAGTACTATCCTGATTGTGGCCGATATCTAATGCAGAGATTGATGCATCGCTGAAATTAAAGCGTGTGTATGGAAAAACTTGGCCGATGCCATAATTTATCTCGCCTTTGTGTTGTCCACGATTTGTGATGAATTTTCGTCTTACGGAAAGCCAATTGTCATTGTTGTTGTTCGTCTACCGTTAAATGCTTTCGCCACTAAGACAGTTTATGAAATTGCCAAAACTAAGCCTTAGACGCCTGACCCACCCGGCATTAATGTTTATTTTGAGCGCAATTGTGATTTTTAGTTTGTTGCTCGTTGCCCTAGGCAGTTGGAATGGCTGGCAAATATCAAGAGACTTTAAATACGGGATTACCCAAGATTTTGAATTGCAGCGGCTGAGTGGCCAGATTGTTTACCTAGATGAAGTATTAACGATGTCGTCGCGTATGGCGGCAGCCACAGGGGATTTGCGTTGGGAAACCCGTTACAACAGTCTAGAGCCAGATCTCGGCGAAGCGATCACACAGGCGATCGCCCTTGCCCCCCAAGCCTATGAGCAACATGCTGAACAAACTGATGCGGCCAATGGCAAATTAGTGGCAATGGAAACGGCGGCCTTTGAACTGGTTCGCCAGGGACAAGCTCCAGAAGCACTAGATCTTTTATTTAGTGAGCGCTACGAAACCCAAAAGCAAATCTACGCCGAAGGGATGCGCCACACGACGAAGGCAATTGAAACAGAAATTCAAAACCATATCGCCGCCTACAGAATCTCCCTCTCGCGCTCTAGTTTGTTTAGTTTGGTTAGTTTTTGTGTGTTGGCGATCGCCTGGCTGATGGTTTTACTACTGACCAATGCCTATGTTCGTCGCCGTCAGCAAGCGGAAATTCATCTAAGAACAGCCAAATCAGAACTGGAAGTGAGTCATGCCCAGTTAGCCGTTTCCGAAATGGCGCTCCGTTCCCAAACCAGCAAACTAGAAGACACACTCCGTAAATTACAAGAAACCCAAGCAACAATGATTCAAAACGAAAAAATGTCTAGTCTGGGACATCTTGTTGCAGGGATTGCCCATGAGATTAATAATCCAGTAAATTTTATTTCCGGTAATTTAAAGTACCTACAAAGTTATTTTTACGATCTACTTACTAATGTCAATCTCTATCAAAAATATTATCCCAGTCCGCCTCTAGATATTGCTGAGTATGAAGAAGAAATTGAACTTGACTTTATTCAAGAAGATCTCCCAAAAATCATTTCTTCGATTAATTTAGGGACAAAACGTATTCAACAAATTGTGTTGTCTCTGCGTAACTTTTCGCGGATGGATGAATCCGATTGTAAAGTTGTTGATATCCACGAAGGACTAGATAGTACTCTTCTTATTTTGCAACACCGACTAGTCGCCAAATCTGATTATCCTCAGATTGAACTTATTAAAAATTACGGCGAATTACCTTTAGTCGAATGTTACGGCGGCTTGCTCAATCAAGTTTTTATGAACATTCTTAGTAATGCTGTTGATGCATTAAGGGACAACCATCGACAATCCCTTGCACAAAATAAGCCTTTAGAAGCGAGTCATATCAATATTTCTACCTCAGTGACAGATGAGCAGTGGATTGAAATTGTGATTCGCGACAATGGTTGTGGTATGCCATCCGATGTTCAGGAGAAAATCTTTAATCCCTTTTTTACAACAAAGCCTGTGGGCAAAGGCACTGGCATGGGTATGTCAATTTGTTATCAAATCATTGTTGAAAAGCATGGTGGCACCTTGGATTGCGTTTCAGAGCTAGGACAGGGAACTGAGCTAGTCATTCGTATTCCGATGCATCAGCAGGCAAAATCCTAGGAAATTTCTACCGAAATCCAGTGATTGGCGATCGCCATTTTGTCGTGCTGTTCGGTTGTCGCCATTGCAGAAGATTTTTAAATATGCCTAGGATTAAACAAGAAATAAAAGCTTTTAAACCCATTGATTAATGACTAAAGAACAGGAAAAACAAGCACAATCCCAGCAATCTGAAGATCAAGAAAAAATTCTCTGTCCCCACTGTAAACGTACAGCGACTAATGGCATTAAATGCAAAGGGATCTGTGTCGCCGACGACGATTATTAATATTTTGTTTGACAGATTACTTCCCGTTACCACTGAGAAATATGCTTCTTTAAATAAAGAATAAAACGATATTTAAAATAATCAAAACACCTAGCAAAGAAAGATTGGTCTGTATTTCTTGACGGCTTTCCGTTATTTTACTCCCCAATATTTTTTTTGTTTTGTCCTTTAAGTAACGTTGGAGAAAAAATGGTAGTCGATCAAAATATTTTTTGTATTTTAAAATTGAGACAACGACATTAAAGACATTGAACAAGGTAATGCCAAGCATTGCCCAACGGTACAAACTATAAAAATTTAGATTGCCATCAAAAAGGGACACAATTTGTGGGTGAAAATAGGTGATGTCAATAAAGCTCAGCATTTTGATCGTTGGCAATGGTCTTGTGGGAGGAAATCAGGGATTTTTTAAATTATCGAGTGAACCCACACCTATTTAGGTTCGGTTCTACAGATTCTTTTTTTTGCGGAATGCTCTTATTATCAATCTAGCTTGGTCGAGAAAAAAAATTTATGAATGCAAATTTTGAGCTAGATCAGTTAGAAATTAGTAAGACAATTAGTTCTGTACTTCGAGATGCTAATGATGAGGTTGATAAGCAACCCATCTCAGTAAAGCAGCGTCGTCGGCAGTGGCGTGGGGCGATCGCCGCCCTAGAGAAACTATTGCAGGAGCAAGATCCACAAAAGCATTCTGCTGGAATGGTGCTCTCTAGTCCTAGCCCAATGTTCTGCGATCGCCAAATTTCTGAACATTACCAACAAGTCGTTTTCGCGCCCAAGAGCATTCAAGAAGTTGCCATTAGTACGTTGCAGCTGACGGGGATTGTAGACGATTGTCCTAATGCTTCAGCCCGTAATTTTTTAGAATTTCCAATCTTTTCTAACGATCCGCTACATCAAGAACGATTTTGCTTGGTTCTGACACCAAAGTTCAGTTTTGTGATGGTTTCCGCCGATGAAGGGGGCTTCCAATTTTCCTTCGATCCGGCAGTGCTGAATGAATTGTGGCAGATGTTGCGCTGGCGGATGGCTCTAACCCAGCCGTTTCAGTTCCAAACAATTCAGCAGTTGTGGCAACAATTTTCGCCCCTTGCACCGGATTATCGCTTAGTTTCCCGTTTCAGTCAGTTAACTTTGCGATCGCTGCCGGATGTAAATTTAGTTACTACTGCACCGAAGACTCAACCCGTTCAAGAAAAAGCTTCTGTTTCCCGCGATACTCAGCCAGAGTTGGAATTATTGCAGGCGCTGACCCACGAAATCCGGACGCCCCTCACCACAATTCGGACGATGACCAAGTTGTTGCTGAAAAAGAAAAAGCAATTAACTAAAGATATTGTCAAGCGTATTGAAACCATCGAACAGGAATGCAATGAGCAAATCCGTCGTATGGAGCTGATTTTTCGTGCCGCCGAGTTAGAAACGCCTTCCCACTGTCGTGAGGTGCAACTGATTCCGACATCTCTCGAACAAATCTTTCACAACGGTATTCCCCTCTGGCAGAAGCAAGCCCAGCGCCGTAACGTCGATTTGCAGGTGATTTTGCCCCAAACCTTGCCCCATGTCGTTAGTGACCCGGCAATGCTTGACCAAGTTTTGTCTGGTTTGATCGAGACTTTTACTCGCCGTTTACCTTCTGGGTCTGAGGTACAGATCAATGTTTCTACGGCTGGTAGTCAGTTAAAGCTAGAGGTACAGTCCCAAGGAATTGGACAAAAATGTCTTGAAAAGGCGATTGGGCAGTTACTAATTTTTCAGCCAGAAACTGGCAGTCTGAGCCTGAATGTTGATGTGACGAAAAATCTATTTCACGCCCTCGGTGGTAAGCTACGCATTCGCCAACGTCCCTCCGGAGATGACGTCTTCACCATCTTCTTGCCCCTTGGTAATAATGTTGCTCTAACGGTTTAGGTTGAGCTGTAGCTAGAAGATATTAAGCTGTTGCGGTTCGCCGGATGCGGCAATAATGCGATCGCAGCCAGAGTCTGGATACGCCCAACGGTAATGACATTCTTTTGGGTTGCCCCAGCAAAGGGCTAGGTAGACCTCATCGCGACCAATATCGATTTCTGCCCACTCAGCAAGCTGAGCCGCGAGGCGAATTTTATCGGTTTCAAGGGGATGGGTTTCGTGATTTTGGAGTTCCCAGAACTTTAGTCCTGCTGTAATTTGCCACCAAAACTGAAGCACGTCTTCTTTCGCGTTTTGCAAAACACTTTTATCTGAGTCAATGGCAATAAGCTGCTGGTGAATTTCTGGGAGTTTTAGGCAATATTCGCCAAAAATCAGCTCTCGCCAAATAATTCCCGAAACGCCGTGTTCGATTTGGTATTTATGGATTTGCTGGGTGAAGTCTTTACAGGCAAATACTTTGCCCACCTGCTCTGCATCTAAAGCCATACTGACGATGGGTACACCTACGCGATCCTCTGATGACAACAATAGGCGATCGCCCCGCCATGCGGCTTTAAGTTCTTGGTCGAGAATCTGGATGAGATCTTGGGTGCTGTAGGTCATGACTTCCGAGCTAGTCAATTATTTCTAACGATACCCTGCCCAAGGACTGACTTCCACCACACCGCTAGGTCGGAAGACAACATTTACTTGTGTAAGCGGCTCTTGGGGAATAATACTTTGTCCCGGCACAATGCCTGCAGCTTCTGGCTGGATTAGTTGCGGTAAGGGGGTTTCGTTAACCGCTGTTTCTGCTGCACCATTCTGAGAAACATAGAAGGCGATCGAGCCGTCATCGGTTACACCAACGCTGTAGCGTAGGGTGTCGTCAGTGGCCACAGAGCGGCCGTCAAGGGCACCCGTAATGTCACGGCGTACACCTGCGACTAATTCTCGTAGTGCATCACCCCGTACCGAGCTGGTGTCAAAGGTAATCTCGTCTCCATAGCCATTCCACGGGCTTACTTCTAGAACTTTGTCATTGAAGACCACTTTAAATTGACCGACTTCTTCGGAGCTGGCGATCGCCTCATCCACAGAAGAATAAGTCAACTCAGGTAAAGGGGTCGAATTAACTAAATCCTCAGGTGTATTCTCAATTGGTTGATAACCGACAATTGCTCCGTCCGTCGCCAGGGAGAGACGATAAGCCGCTGTTTGATCTTCAGGGCGATCAGTCCATGCCTCGTTGAGGGTTTGGTAGAGATAAGTCTGCATCATTGCCAAACTTAAACCGTCCTCAACTTCCGGGACAGACGTTAATAATTCATCGATTTCCTCATCGGAGACGGCTGCCTCTGGCGGAATCGTCGCATTGGGGGTTGCCTCTTCTGTTACTCCCGGTGGCGTAGAGCCATCTGCTGAATTTTCTGTAGTTTGTTCGATATTTTCGGTGCTGCTGTCAGTCGCTGCGTCCTCTACAGGGCGAGTCGTTTCAGGAACAGGTGCAAAGAAGAGAGCAAATGCAGTGAGCGCAAAGCCACTTACGCCGATTAGCGGTGGGGTAACACGCTCAGCTAAAGATTGCTCAGGAATACTGTAGCGGCGACTGAGGGGCTGTAACGATAGACCGAAATTCGGTAACGTTAGGCTATCGGCTAAAAACTGGTCGATCGCCTCAGTCAGATCAAAGAGTTCAGCTGTTGTGAGATGTACCTCACTATTCGCCTTATCCGACGCGTCTGTACTATCCTGCTGCCAAACAACACGGTGTACCTGACTGGGTTCAATGGTTTCAATGGTTAATTGACCGTTCCCAGCAGTACTGTCTGGATCGAGGGGATGCTGCATGCCACTGAGAAGACCTTGGGCATATTCACTAACCGCCCGCACAAGGTGATCAAAGAAAACTTTACCGCCGTTGAGTACTTGCCGAGAGGTAACAAAGCGACATTCCACATTCGATAGGACAGCGAGAGTTTGTAGCGTATCCCCCGTGCCGTCGTCGAAACCTTCAAGAATTAGAGTGCAGTTGGGGAGACTGTATTGTCTAAGAATATTCATCGTTTATTTAGCTCACTTCTCCATCGAATAGGCTGACCCAAAGTCTCTGTGTGCCGACGGTTCCGGTGCAAAAAAGTAATTTCTTGAGAAGATCTAGGGCTAGTTCATTAAGATCTTGCTTTGATTGGTTGTAAAGCATTACCCGTACCCGACGCGAGTTCATACGGCTTTTAAAGTGGGCACGGAAGCGTTCTAGGTACTCGGATAAACGGAAATGATTATCAAAGGGGAGTTGTCGACCCCGTACCTGCTGTTCTGCTAAAAGGAGCTGGCGTAATAAAGCTGTCAATTGTTTCGCGCGATCGCCGACAATGAGCACTAGAGCCTTCGCTTGGGTTGGCGTTAGGTCACGGTGAGTATGGGAACGTCGCCAAGGATTACTACAGCGCAACCGCCAGAGGGCGACCCGGTTCGTAATAATGCCGTTTAGCTCAAGACGCTTTGCTGACGCAAGCATCAATTCTGAACCACCCAATTCGAGAGCTTCGAGGGCAAGTAGCAATAAATCAATTTGTTGCTGGGCACGACGGGGAAACGCTTTACCTTCCGGCAAAATATCCGGCAAATTACGCAGCTGATAAGGTTGCGCCGATGTCGATAATTCAGATGGGCTAGGGTTGGGCATTACGCTCACAGGATCATTCATGCTGACGGGCAAAAGTGCACGGTTACGATATATTGTTCGTCACTCCAGAGGATGAATCCGAAGTAAATTAGACGGTGACGCCGTTTCAGATCATAGATGACGACGTACTGATCGACGCAATCATTAGCGGATCTGTTCGATCAGTGTAGCGCATGGTGTTCAGAAAATTTTATGGCTCAGATGAAGATAGAATGCGGCTCTAACTTTCTGCTGCCTCGCCGCTCACGAGAACGAAGGGCTGAACAATCAGGGTTGGAAATTTTCGATCTGCCGCCTGACTCCAAATTGTTAATTCGTCAGTTGTCGGTTTACGTACTAAAGTGCCTTCCATCCATTTGCTGACTAGCGCCGTATTATCTGTGGCGATCGCCTCACCTACCATTAACAAATCAAGGGAAGGATGAACGACGATAATTGCATCACGGGCTGCATGGGGAGCAAGATCCTGCCATTCACTATCCCCGAAACCTGTCTTTAGCTGTTCGCGCAGATCTGACATAGCTTTATAAAAAAGTTTATTAAAAGTAACTGTAAAGGTGTACTGGATTTTTGAACTTTTGACAATTGAGTTGGTCGTAACGGGAGACTCAAGCAATTCTCTAAAACTTTTTTCGGACACACCTTGACAATCTAATTTTGTCTGGATATATTAGTTAAGGCTTAAACAAATATGTTTAACGCTTTGGGGTATCGCCAAGCGGTAAGGCAGCGGTTTTTGGTACCGCCATTCCTAGGTTCGAATCCTAGTACCCCAGTTAATTTAAATCAGTCTACCTCACTAAATTTTTCTGCCTTCTCTTTTGTGAAAGCAGCTTGAAGAATTAGTTAAGTTCAGGTTTCTGATAATTCCACTGTATTAAGGCTTGAGAAAATTGTCTCGTTGCTGTTGATTTTTTTGCAAGAGCGTCTCAATTTTTGTCCATTGGTTATTGTCGATATCTTGGATGATGTCCTCTAGTTGGGCACGGTAAGTAAGCAGCGATCGCCGCAATGCCTGTTTATTGTATTGAGCCATCATTAACCCTAATTCTGGGTTGCCACCACCGACACGGCTGGTATCTCGAAAACCTGAACTTGCCAGAGCTTGAGACATTTGCAGAATGTCTGGATTCTCTTCGCCCATGCAAGCGGCAATTAGACTAGCGCTGACATAAACAGGCAAGTGGGAAATCCAAGCAACGGATTGGTCGTGAACTTCTGGAGAACAAGAATAATAGCGGCAATTAAGGATTTTGATGAGTTTTTGGAGAGTTTGAATCGCGCTTGGTGGCGTTGTTTCGGTTGGGGTCAAAACGTAGGGAGCATCGACAAATAAATCTACGGCATTAAAGGCGGCTTGGAGTCCTTGTTCTGCTGTGCCAGCCATAGGGTGTCCACCGATAAAGTTTTGCCAGAGTGGTGAAATTTCATTGACAATACAGCCTTTGACAGAAGCGACGTCGGTGAGAATTGCATCGGATTTTAGGTGAGGAATAACTGCTTTTGCTGTGTCGACAACATAGCCAATGGGTGTGCAGAGAAAAACAACATCAGCAGTTTTTAAAATACTGATATCGGTACTCGCTTGGTCAACAATTTGACGGTCTAAAGCTGTTTGGCAGGTTGTCTCTTTTCTGGAAACACCGATGACTTCTAATCCTACTTTTTTAAAGGCGATCGCCAACGACCCACCGATTAAACCTAAACCGACAATGCCTATTTTCATCTTTCAGTTTTCTCGCAATAAAAATCCCCGACACATCATAGTATCAGGGAGATTTTAGTTCGTGATTTATTAAATTGCAGACGCAATCAAAAATTACATCGCGCCGCGAATTTCTTCGACAACACCGTCACGGACAATGATTTCAACATTTAGCTTTTTCACTAAATTGTCGCCTTTTTTAATCTCGAAAAAGCTTTCCATTTGACCTTGGAAAAACTCTTGCTCAAGCTCTAGGGTTTGTACCTGTTGGAGCTGTTGCAGCGCTTGATTCTTTTTCTCTAGAATTTCGCTTTTCTTTTTGTTTACCTGCATTTGAATATTATCAATCTGCTGGGTAACTTGGGGCGGGATTGGGCTAATGCTTTGCTGTTTTAGCTCATTAATAGTGCGGTTAC
>CAZXBK010000080.1:0-19500 GCA_964638765.1 uncultured Synechococcus sp.
TGATAATCGCGATATTTATGGTGGCATGGATGAATATTGGCGATTTACCTTTTTCTCCAACGGTGCCGCAGAGTTTATTTGGAACCACTGGAAGCCCCAAATTGTCCATTGTCACGACTGGCATACGGGTATGATCCCTGTTTGGATGCACCAATCTCCCGACATTAGCTCCATTTTCACAATTCACAACCTCGCCTATCAAGGCCCTGGACGCGGCTTTCTAGAACAAACAACTTGGTGTCCTTGGTATATGGATGGCGACAATACGATGGCATCGGCGTTGATGTTTGCCAATCAGGTAAATACTGTTTCACCGACCTACGCGGAACAGATCAAAACTAAGCAATATGGTGAAAAACTAGAAGGGCTACTGTCTTGGATTAGCGGCAAAAGTCGCGGTATTGTCAATGGTCTTGATGCCGAACGCTACAACCCAAGCACCGACACCTATATCAAACAAACCTTTTCCAGCGAAACATTAGATGATCGCGTCGCGAATAAAGTTGCGATGCAGGAAGAGACTGGTCTAGAGGTCAATAAACAAGCTTTTTTGATGGCGATGGTAACACGCCTTGTGGAGCAAAAAGGCATTGATCTCTTGATGCAAATCCTAGAGCAATTTATGTCCTATACCGATGCCCAACTAATTGTTTTAGGAACCGGCGATCGCCACTATGAAACGCAACTATGGCAAATGGCCTATCGCTACAAAGGCCGTATGTCAGTGCAACTTTTATATAACGACGGTTTGTCGCGTCGCATTTATGCAGGCTCGGATGTTTATCTGATGCCATCCCGTTTTGAGCCTTGTGGAATCAGTCAAATGATGGCTATGCGTTACGGTTCGATTCCCATTGTGCGCCGTACTGGTGGATTAGTGGATACTGTCTCTTTCCATGATCCGATTAAGCAAAGTGGTACAGGTTTTGCCTTTGATCGCTATGAACCCCTTGATATGTACACTTGCATGGTGCGGGCGTGGGAAAGTTTCCGATATAAAGATGAATGGCGCAAGCTACAACAGCGCGCAATGCAAACGGATTTCAGTTGGTACAATCCAGCGGGTGAGTATCTTAAAATGTACCGCCAAAGTATTGGCAATGAACCTGTTTTAACGGCAGATGAAACAGATAAAATCAAACATTTAATTAAAGAGAATCAACTTTAACTTTCTGCTGTTTGAAATGATTGAAAGAGTGATTTAAGCCACTGGGTATCTCGTTGGCGATCGCCAGGAATTTCAATTAGCTGAATACCTTGTTTTGGCAAGTTTGAAACAACTGAAACAAAGTCAGTTTCATCGGTTATCACTTTATAAGTAACCCTATAGGTTGCCGCTATCTTTTCGAGACTTGGGGTTTGTGGTGTAACAAAATAATCTTCAAAGACATCATCGACTGTGGCGATCTGCAACATATTGAAAATGCCGCCACCATTGTTATTCACCACAATGATCGTTAGAGAGCCACGACATTGAGAGATAGTCAAAAAGCCATTCGTGTCGTGCAATAGCGCTAAGTCGCCAGTGAGCAAAACACAGGGTTTGTCATTGCTATGGGCTAAGGCGATAGCCGTTGAAAGTGTGCCATCAATACCATTTGCACCGCGATTGAAATAGGGCTGAATCTGTCTTTCATTTTGCTGCCAAAAGAATTCGGCATAGCGTACCGTCATACTATTCGCAAAAAAGATCGAACTTTGTTTTGGCAGATATTGGGAGAGTAAACGTGCTACTTTCGCTTCAACAAAATTTGGTTCATCGCGGAACGCTTCGGCGATCGCCATAGCAGTTTGCTGCTGATAAAACTGCCATTTTTGAGCATAGTCTGTTTGAGTCTTTTCACTATTTAAAAGTATCTGTGAAACTCGTTCGATAGATGTTGAAAGGATTTGGGTGGGACGGTGTAACGGATCGAGATTATCCGGATTAGGCGAAATAACCCAAGTTGGTATTTGATGTTTTTGTAGCCAAGCTCTTAAGGTTTTACTCGTTGGCAATGACCCAATTTGAATGACAACTTCCGGTAATAATGCTTGGGCTTTCTCGGCATTTCTCAGAATGAAGTCGTAGGTTGTAATCAGTTCAAAATCGGCAAAATTTCTGAGTGGTGAAAGGGCTTCTGCCAATACTGGATAACCTAATGTCTTTGAAAGAATGCCGATCGCCTGTGTGTAACTTTCTGGATTATCGGGCTGATCGACTCCCGCGATAATAATGCCTTTTTTGCCTTGCCATTGATCAATTGGTAAGTGCGACGGTACAAGCTGCGATGGTATTGGGACAGTAATGTTTTGAAAAAAGGTAACCGGGTAAATCTTATCGCGTAAAAAATTAACAGAATCATCCAAAATATTGGGCGGCAATGGGTCACGAAAAGGACAGTTGAGATGGACAACACCGCGCTGGGGAAATAATGCACTTCGCCATGCTTGCACCATTGTTTGGCGGGCATATTGGAACATGGCAAGACTCGCCACAGGCGTTGCCATTTCACTAAAAAATTGTGCAAACTCGCCGAAAAGATTGATCTGATTAATGGTTTGACCGGAGGCACATTGCCGCAATTCTGGAGGGCGATCGCCAGTCAAAATCATTAGCGGTACATAACTGTAGCGAGCTTCAATCACCGCCGGATAAAAATTTGCCCCCGCTGTCCCCGACGTACAAACCAACACTGTCGGGAGACCAGAAGCTTTCGCCAAACCCAATGCCCAAAAGCCTGCCGAACGCTCATCAAGAATCGGAATCGCTTCAATATCCGGGTGTCGGGCGAGGGCAACGGTGAGAGGTGTCGAGCGGGAACCGGGGCAAATAATGGCACTTTTCAACCCCAACCGCGCAAGGGTTTCTACTATTACCGATGCCCATAGGCTGTTGAGGTTGTTGAAATTTAAAGCCATGCTCGTCGGCGATCGCCTTTGTCTTTGCTGCGTATAAAATCTCTGAACTAAAATCCTTCCTTGGGGAAGGCAGTCGAAGACCGGAAGGGGTTTCGATAGGTCACGGGGCTTCAGGTAAGTTAATCTCCCTTGAAAGAAAGACTTAAATTACTTGATTTTTTCAGGATTTCTCATGCGATCTTCTAGCTCCTCAAAAGTTTTGAGCACAAGACGCTTAGCTTCTAGTTGCCAACCCCACCGTTGCACTTGAATAGCCGCAGGAATTGCCAATGCTGGCGCAATAAAATCGAGGGGCTGTCGCAAAGAAATACCAAACAACAAACCTAAACCTGCAATACCCCAAAACGGCAGCGCTACCGACTGACGATTATCTTCAATGAGGTTCGCCAAAAAACCTTTCGGCATTTGTTCGATCAGCTCAGCTTTGAGGGTTTCAATTTGCCGAAGGTTAAGGCCTAACGCAAATTTACGGCGTAATTTTTCAATTTTGCGGGCATCAGAGCTATATTCCGTCAGCTCATCCTCTGCCATACGAATCAAGTTTTCCAGTTTTGTCGTCATTACATTTTGCTCCTGCCCAACCAAAGGTATTGTGACTTTCCCAGTACCATCAGTGCAACTATCCCGAGACGAAAATACCGCAATTTCTAAAATTGCCGACGACTTAAAACGTAAATGGCGATCGCCTGCAAGAGCACCACATAGACAATGCCGTAAATCGCACTGAGCAATAATGTATTGCCATCGGGAATCACGCCGTACACCACATCATTGCGAAAATTGAGGCGCGCCAAATCCGGCAGAATCGTATACAAATTTTCTGTAATCCATTGCACACTGGGATTTTCGCTCAATTCTCCTAGCTTCACGAGGTCTGTGCTGAAATGGCCGACGAGATAAACCCCAAAGGACAATAGCGTCGCCAAAAGCGAACTCGTAAACACACCGAAGGCGATCGCCACCGCCACAATCAACATCAGCTCAAGAAATAAATAGGCAATGGAAACCAAGATAGGCACAGCAAAAAATGGTCGGTCAACCCAAGTGAGAAAACCAAAGTAGATGACGACCATCGCCGCCAACATCACCCCAATTACCGCCGACAACCCAATATGTTTACCGATAATCAATTCCGCACGGCTAATTGGTTTAGGGATCAAGACCAAAATGGTTCGTTTTTCGATTTCTTTATTAACCAGTCCTGTACCGACAAAAATCGCCACTAAAACGCTGAGGATGCCGATCATTCCCAGACCGAAATCCACCACAATTTTGTCGCCTGCGGTTGCAGAAATATCCGGCAAAATTCTCACCGCAATGCCGAAGGTTAGGGCATAGAAACCTAAGAAATATAAAATTCGGTCGCGAATGACCTCACGAAAACAGTTGGTGGCGATCGCCCAGATGCGTTTTAAGTTCATACCTTTCTTTAACGTCGTCGTCGCTGCACTAAATCAGAATCAGCATATCAAGATTTTTCAGCCCCAAAATAGGCACATCCGGTTTTCTTTGTAGATTCTATTTTTCGTAGCCTGTGATACTTTTTAACGTTTCGCAAACAAAATAGCGGTTTTGTCTATGGCACAGGGGAAAATGCTAAAAAACTGACCCGTCAATTTTTGTGGTGGACTAAGGTCAAAGATTTTAGTATTTAGAGTAAGGAATAGCGCAGGCAATGGACAATTTAAGTGGTGAGCAGTTGCAACGTTTGATGGCAGAAAAAAGCCTGTTGTCCAAGTCGGAACTCGCCGCAGCAACGGGGGTAACTGAACGACAAATTTATCGTCTAGCTCAAGGTTTGGTGCACGCGCTACCGATTGCTGACGTAGTGAAATTAGCTCAATATTTTGAAATTAGTGTTGATGATTTTTTAGGGAAGTTTTTGCCCATTGCGGTTCGTCCCCTTAGCTTTGATGCAAATATTGGGCGATCGCCAGTCTCTCCGACACCCAAGCCAACACCTGAACTACAAGCCGAAATCGAAGAGCAAATAGAAGAATTAGAAAGCCCCGAAATCACTGCCCTCAAAGCCGAATACAGTCGTCTCGAACAAACCTTTGAGCAACAGAAAACGACCCTCCAGCAACAATGGCAACAAGAAGCCCTCGAACAGCTCGAATCGTGGCTATTACAATGGTCTGCCGCTGCGAATGCCGCCAAGGAAAATCCCGATTTTCCCGCCAAAACCCTCGTTGCCCTAGCAAAACCCTTTGAGCAATTGCTCGAAAGTTGGGATGTTAACGCTATCGGTGCCGTCGGTGAGCCTGTCGAATATGACCCCCAATTGCACCAACTTGTAAAAGGTGGTTTTGATATTAAACCCGGCGATACCGTCACGATTCAGAATGTGGGATATATGCAGGGCGATCGCCTCCTGCATCGCGCCAAAGTTATCGCCTAATCACAGAAAAAACAGCCGGACATTTTCCGGATTGCCCTCCCAAAGATCGAGTAGTGGAATAAAGCGACTAACCTGCCGTCCCATGTCAGCTAGTGCCTGTATCATTACCAACCAACCGAGACAAAAACACAAACTAACCAAGTTTCTTCGCCATCACCCGCTGATTGCGCCAAATTTTCCCCGCAATCTCCAGCAAATTTTCGAGCTGATCCAACAGTCAGATATTCTTCTGATCGTCATCGCCATTAAAGAATCACCAATTCAGGCGACAAAAATTTGCCACGCCCTCAAAAAACATCCCCTTACCCACAACACTCCGATTGTTCTGGTGAAATACCGAGACATTTTAGAAAAACATCAACTTGCAGATGCCTACCTAACCAAAGACTTTAGTCTCCAAGACTTCAATCAAATTTTGCGTCAACTCACGATGGGTTATTAACCTGACAACCCACTACAGCTCTTCCAAATCATCGAAATAATCAATTGCGCACAAAAAAAGCAGTGACACAACAGGCCTCTTTCACTCTCTTTTTCGAGACTTTTCCTACGGCTTTTAGCCACCACTGACTGGTGGAATCAATACAATTTCATCACCATCCTGAAGCACTGTATTTTCATCCACAAAGGCCATATTGACGCCGTAGCGGGTGACGTCGCGCCACTCTTCTAATTCTGGATGTTCACTAAAAATGTAGTCAGCTAGAGTTTTGACAGTTGCCTGTTCTTCGAGCTGCACATTGAGCTGGTCTTGCTGATATGTTTCTTGGTAAATGGCGAAAAGCTTAACGGAAATATTAATCAACGATTTACTGGCAGCAGCGATCTACAGCAACGAATATAACTGGTTTTTGCCTTGATTTTGCTGACACTCTATTTTGGGCTTGCTCAAATTAATAGCAACTGCAACCCAAACTTCCACAACAAATCGTATTTGAGTCGAATTCTAAGCTTGTTCTGCTTTTACCACTTTAATTTGACCCTGGATGACATTGAGGATGATGTCCGTAATCACTTGGCGTTCTTCTACAGGTAGGGTTTGGTCGAACATTGCCGCAATTAAGCTGTAACGGTTCACTGTTGTCAGGCAATTCGATTCGCGGACTTCACTCAGGATAGTTGTGATAGGGGTTAATGAAATTGAGGAAGATGACATGATCAAAATATAGATGGATATTTAAACACTTACATCGTCCTTACGCTGGCACTTCAGCCATTTCCGCAACCAAATAAAATTTCTTCATCAACTTATGTCTCCCGATAGAGAAGGCGACGATGATGAATCATGATGGGTTTACGTTGGGAAGATTTTTTTTGCTGTATTCTTAAGGTCAGAGCCGTTTGTACGTGTTTTATGAATCTCCTCCATTGCTATGAAATCCTAGGGTTACGGGTTGATGCTGAACTCTCAACAATTAAGTCATCCTACCGACAGTTAGCGCGACGGTTTCATCCAGATGTCAATGCGGGCGATCGCCAAGCTCAGGAAAAGTTTATTCAGATTAACCGCGCTTACCGGGAGCTGATGCGGCTCTTTCCCAGCACAGCTTTGGGAGAAGAGGAACCAGTTGAAATCCCTCGGGCTAGTGCTCCCCACGAATTAACGGCATTAGAACATCGTCTCAAGTGGCAAACTTATCAATCCCTCCAAACCTGCCTAAGCAAAGAAAAGTTTGCCCGGGCGATCGCCTTGACGGACGGTTTAGCCAACCGTTTGCCTAATGATGTAGAGGTACGGCAATGGCAAGGTATTATTTATTTTTCTTGGGGAACATTACTGCTGCGTAAGGGTAAAGACCACCAAGCACGCACCTATTTTCGTAAAGCGCTTCTCGCAGACCCCTGCAACATCACCCTCAGACAGCAAGTCGAGCAGGCGATCGCCAAGATTAAAATTCCGGCGGTTTAGCGAATGCATAGTTTCAGTGAATTGGTTGGTATGGGCATTCTTAAGACTTGAGCTATCTGTATGTATCGAAATCTTTGACATTATTCGTCCACGATCTTCCATTTTGAGACGTGTGTTTCTCCTAAAAAATACCCTCTATCGCCAATTCACTAGTGCTTAAGTTTTAAATTCGCAAATATAAAAACATCCTAAATCAAGTAATATCAGCTATCTTTAAATTAAAATTTGAGAGTAGATATTAGACAGAAAAAACATGAGTGAATCTAGTAAGAAACAGCAGTCTGGGAGCACTTCTGTTGGCAACATGACAGGATCAGCTTTTACTGTCGGTAATAATAACAAAATCAGTGTCAATTACCAGAAAGCTTCTTTACCAGAGCCAGAAACGGTTAATATTCAGGCTGAACTACAGACTATTAAGGCTTTGCTTAGTGAGCTTAACCAAGACGAGAATAATGTCTTTATTGATGCTGCAACGCAAACAATTGATGATGAAGCGAAAAAGCTATCACCGGACAAAGATGTTGTCAGTGATGCTTTAGAGATAGGTATCAATTATGCCAACAAGCTAGATAATTTTGGTGGAGCAATTGAGAAGCTCAAGCCTCGTGTAGAAGCAGTAGCTGGATGGTTAGGGGAGAATGGGCATAAATTACTTCCATTAGTAGGTTTAGCGGTTTAAGCTTGTGTTTTTTTGCAGGCAAACACATACAATGAGACCCTCGAAAACAAGATGTTGACTTTTGGGGGTCTTAAATAGAACCTGAATTACCTACAAAAATCAATGTTTTACAAGTTTATTTCAAACACCATTTCTATTAATTAGAGGAACTATTTTTTAAATCATTACTGTCGCCAATAGCGACGCCGCTTTCATTAATGTTTCCTTCTACAGTAAAGTCAGTATATCTGCTATGCTCAGCATTATTTACTTGCTTTTGTGACACACTCAAAATACCTTGATTATGAATAATGGTAAGGTTAGGTTGGGAATCAGCTGTTTTATTAAAATCGCCGGCTCTATCATTAGTAAAAACATGTGACCTACCGTACAAATTATCTTTGTCAATATCATCTAAATCACTTCCTAAAAGCTCTAAGTCGTCGCGAATCTTTTTAGGAGACAAGTCGCAGTTAGCAATATAGCTGTCTCTGAAAGATAAATTCTCGAACTCCGCATCTTTAAAGCTAGTAGTGGAAGATTGAATGACCTTCGCAAAAAACTGTCTTAGTAAAGAAAATCTTTCTGAAGAGTATTTCTTGCTAGTTTCTTCACCTAAAAAAAAGCCTGTTAAACAGAGAATAAATCCTCCCAGAAAAGACAAGGTAGAGAATTCACTTTTATCAGCTAAACAAGTTCCCCACCCAGCACCTATTGCGGAAAACAATATTAACGGTATGCAGTGCGATAGTTTATTGGTGGATATTATATTGCCACTAATTCTTCCAAATTCTGTTAATATAAATGAGGCTTGAGCTGTCATCCAAATGCTAACTAGACTTACTACAATGTAAGCTTTACTTAAAGATGAATAAGCTGCAAGCTCTGCACTTTCAGTTAGCGCAGTAAGCGTAGAACTTAAGACTACCAAAGCTAATATATACCGGAAAAAAAATACTACCCCCCCATCAAAATAGACGACGACGAAAATACAGGAAGTAATGCCTACAAATAATGTGACGAAAACTATCCAAGTGATTGGAGAATCGCCTCGTTCAGTAATCAGATTAAGAAAATCTATTGCGTAGACAGCATTTAACCCTGCGACAAAAGATAGTAGTAAAGATTCTACAATTAGGATGACTCTTCTAACTGTAGTCAAACCAGTTTTGCATTTGTCAAAGGTCGCTTCACATAATATTGTTTTTCTGAAGCTAGCTCCGTGCAAAAGAGAACTAGAAAAATTGGTTTTATTTATAGACAGTCCATCAAATTTTGCTCCACGTAGATCCGCTCCCACAAAACCATTCTTACTGCTAATTTCTTCGAACTTTCTTGGATCTTGTGAAAAGTCCCATCGATTGTAATTTTTGCCCATCTCTTCAGTTGTTCCGTTGCTCGTTTGAAGTTTTAATAGATGTCACCGAACTTAAAGAATCTCCAACATTTGACCTTTTTATCATTTCCACGATGGTATCAAGCGGGTTAGTTGATTGTGTAGTTTGTGAATCATCTCTCTTAGCATCTCTATGAATATCTATAACTTCATCCAAAACGTCCTCAGTTTCATCGCGCAAGAACCCCAACAAATTTAGAAAGGATGAAGCATCTGAAAAACTTTCTAACACTTCAGATGAAGATCTATATCTTTCAGAGAATTGATAGTTTCCTCGTAACTTTAAATGATAACTTGGTGAGCGTAAAGATTCTGCAAGAAGCTTCAGTGCATTGAGTGCAGATATGGTTTTCTCGAAACTTTCAAGTTTATAGGCACTAACTAGTCCAGTATTTGACGATTTTTCTATGTTGGTTGCACACAAACCATTTTCTGCCTCACCTATTAATGCTTTGCAAGCAGCTAATCGAACAGATAAATATTGTTGCTCATCCGCTAAGATATATACAAGAAGGGAAATAACTTTATCGTGATTATTTTTACTAGCTACTTTAGACATAGCTCCTAAGGATTTAATAGAACTAATACGAATAATTGGATTGCCGTTATTCATCTCCGATAGTAAAACTAAAATTAAATTATCGCTCCAGTCATTCTGAGCCGAAATGTGACCTGAATTAACAAGCTGGCTAATTGTATACAATGCAATTGTGCGGTTTTTAATGTCTTTACTGCTTGTGAGTTTTAAAACAGACTTAGTAATAATATCTACTTGTCGAAAGTCTCTGGTTGATACAACCTTAGGCCAAAAATCTGCTAGCACATACAGTGCACTAACCTGAAGCTCTTCATTATTGCTCATAGTTGCTGCCCTTTCTAAAAAAGCAACAGCATTATTACTAACATTTTCAGATTTACTTAATCTAGCAATCTCCCCTAAAGCATAAATCGAAATAATGCGAAGATTAGTTTCTTGACTAGAAAAAACTGTTTTTCCCAATGTGTTTACTACATTAATATCATTAGGTGAAACATAACCTAATGAAAAGAGTGCTTCTTGGCGAACTTCTTGACTATCATCATTTTGACTCAAATCGATTAATCTTCTGACTAGTTCTTTACCTGTAGAGTTTGTCAATAGATTACTTTTCTGCTCTTCTGAAGTCACCTGACTGAGCCGAAAAATAGTATTAGCTGCGTTTTTTCGTTTTTCTGGATTCGACGAATGTAATTTTGTTGTCAGTCCAGACAGTACTGTTGAAGATTTCAAATTTGCGAGTGCTTTTATTGCGTTACTTTGAGCTTGTGGATGACTACTACTAGTAATAGCCTCCAGAGTGGGTTGAATGTTTAACAATGAAATATCAACTTCTCTAATTTTTCCAATTTCTCCGAGAGCATTTGCGATATTTGCTTCCACATATCCATTTGAAGATTCACGAGTCTTATAGCGCT
Organism: uncultured Synechococcus sp.; assembly: GCA_964638765.1. GTDB lineage: Bacteria > Cyanobacteriota > Cyanobacteriia > Cyanobacteriales > MRBY01 > MRBY01. Next base: position 10,724 of record CAZXBK010000080.1, read on the forward strand.
CTGCAAGTTTTATAAGAAAGTCTGCAGAAGTCTCCAATAGCCAAGAGTCCCTGAAATTTAAATTTCGATGATTTTTCCACTCAGAAGTATCTTCCCAGAGAATACCCACTAGCAAAGCTATAGTTGAACAAAAGCCCTGGTCGACATCATCAAAAGATATTTGACTGAGACAAAGATTTGATAGTCCCGTATAACTATTTTCTCGAATACCCAGTAGCTCTAGATAATTTCTAATGGAGTCTGTACTCACGAGAGCTAATGATTCAGCTCTGATAAGCGACAGCAGCTGAATCATTTCTATATATGCACTATCGTTTCTAGCATGTAAATCTGATGCTTCTCGAAGTAGATAGCCCATTATTCTCTCAAGGAAATCTTGGTGATGAGATATTCCAAAACCGGTACTTACATGTACTTTAATATTGTTAGTCTTAACTAATGAACATTCATCGATATGGCTTTGCAAATATGAAATCAAGTTTTCGATTTCTTGCAACCCTTCAGAACGAATTTTTTGAAGATAGATTTGATTGTTACTATTATTACCAATCGGGAAATCAGAACGAAAAGGTGTCAACAGATTATTGATTGCACTTTCTTGGTCCACTACTGATATTGAGCTCTTAGAAGGCGAATCACAAAAAGTTTTGGACGATTTTTTTGGAGTTACCAGAGCACTAGAAGATCTCAATGCCGCAAGATTAAATTCAAGCCGCTCCATTGGATTAACAGCAGCATAAAAATCCTCATTAGCAATTACTTTTTGTAAGTGTTGAAAAACGGCTGCTCTATCAGGATGGCCGGCTTCGAGAGATCCTAAAGCTGAGATCGCGCCAATATGAACTAAGTTTTGTTGAAATTCAATACTTTCTTTCTGATTTATATTATCAAGATTTTCAAACTTACAACGACTTCTACGTTCTTTCTGATCAGTAATTTGTTTAAGTGTAGTGACTATATTGATATCTTCTCTAGGAATCCCAATCTGAGCCAAAGCAAAAGCTACACCACTACAAACTAAAATTGAAGAATCATTCGACAGTGAATAGTATTCAATAAGTCTATTTCTTTCATTTTTAAGTGATTGTTCAATCTCTTGAGCATTTTCCAGCTCAAAGTTATTCACCTTTGACGCAACAGTTTCAATGACACTAGTTGCTAATACTTTGGTCTCAGAAGAAAATTTATTTGTCTGATCAGCTAGAATACCTGAGATTTTATTAATACTTTCAGGACTTTCCGGTGCAATATTATCTATAACACCCATGATTTCAATCTGAAGACTTTGATTTCTTTCCGTTTCTTCTAAGAAACCAATAATTCGATTTATTGCGACTGCGTTATCCGGAGCGATCTCACTAAGCCCATAAGTTAGAATGCTTGTCCTAAGATCGGGAGGTAAATCTTCTTGGCGCAACACTTCTAGTAAACGCTCTACCGAGCCTACATCTTCTAAACCAATTTGCCCGAGTATAAAGGCTGCTGCAACAGATGCTTCTTCACTCCCTTTACCTGTCTGATTCCTAAAGGCACATGTCTGATCCTTAGTTGAATTAGCTGAGGAAACAGAGTTGTAGCCCTCCACCATTTCTAAAAGACACTCTTGCAAATTTCCTAGGGTATTTAGATTCTGTACATCAGATGTGATTTTTTCAGGCTGTATTCCTAGTCTAATAAGAGTTTGAAAAACTTTGGTGTGACTGTTGAGCGTAATTCCATACCGACTCAGTGCATAAGAAGCCCGCACTACCACTTCTGCAGAGGGATTAGATAGAGCATTCAGTAATGAATTTAATCCTGTTAGTTTGTTTAAGTCTTCATCCTTATTACCGTGTGAATCAAAAGATTTGTGGAGTAAATTAGGATGAAATGGAGCTATTTTCTCCAAAGTAAAAGCCGCATTTATTTTAATGTTGAGTCTTTTTGTTTCGTCAAAATCAGACAAATCCTCTAAGAGTGTGAATACTATCTCTTTGATTAATTGTCCTAAGACTCGATCATCATTACTAATATTTTGATAATTTACAGTGCTGGCTGTTCGTACTGCTGTTTCTAATAAAACTTGATTCCCTTCGGAGCGCGATTTTTGAATAGTTTCAACTAACTGTCTTAGGTTATCTTTTCTTTGATATTGTTGTGTGAAAACTAATTGAGCATTCTGTCGTACCGTCTCATCTCTCTCTTTAAGGCCGTCTGTTAGTAAGGCTAAAACTGCGACATCATCACCTAATCCTAGATTTTGCTTAAAGCTGCTGTCATGTGACTCAGAATCCCTTTGAGAAAGGACTTCCAACTGATTTGTCACCCTATTTACAATTTCTGCTGTCTGAGTGCGAATAGCAATATTTTCTGTAACTCTGGTGTTATCAGTATCAGCAGTAGTTCCTGCGATAGATAGTAACGTTGGTAAAATCTCTTTCTCGAATCGCCTTGAATTAATACTTGCAAATCTTTCGAGAGTAGCTAGTGCAGCAGATCTAACCTGGAGTAATTCGACACTAGCTGGATTATTTTTATGAGTTGATGGTGTTGCTATTATCTTTATGAGAGTTAGAAGTCCACAAGAGTTATTGCAGTTTTCCTCCTCAAAACCAGACATAGTACCCAATGCTCGAACTGTAGCGACTCTCCGAGCTAATGCCAAGCCCGTAAAATCAGCTGGAGCAGTATCTTCAATACTCTCCAAAAGTTGATATTGTAAGAGGGGGACTGCATTATGTAGTTGAGCTGTCAAATCTGAGAAACTCTCAGTGTTATTTAAAGAAAAAAGCGTGTAGCCAATTGTTTCTAGACTCTGTAGTGCCCTTACTTTTACGGATTCTATAGACAGCTGAGATTGAGACTTACTATTTATTTCTACTTCTGTAGACTGAGTATCAAAATCCTCTGTAATTAGACTCTGAAGCTGAACAAGACTATTTGCAGTCAATCCATCAATTTGCTCTGATAACTCGAAACTGAACTCTCCAGAGCTAACAAGTTTAACAAGAATTGTTTCTATAGTTTCAATCGCTGCAACTTGAATAGGTGCTTGCTGAATCAAAGGAACTTGAGATATTGAAAGCTCATCCAAGAGCTGATTAATTTGAGCTAACCATGCTTGTAAGCGAGGCAGATATTTTTCTTCTAACGTAAATATCTCCAAAGCCGCCACTTGGCGAATATGCTTTAATGCCAAAGCAAGTCTAAAATGAGCTTCATATACGTCAGTTGTATTTATTAGATTCAACTCATTGATGAAATAGTTATCTAGAGCATCAAATAAACCTAAACATTCTGTACTCAACACAAAGTCTTGACTATTAAACTCACGCTCTACAGTGTGTAGCAACTTTTCAACTTGATCCTGAGACAATACTTTCGGTTCCGCACCATAGAGTTCAGAACAAATATCTTGGGAAGTCTGGAAACTCTCAATTGCTGAAGCTGGTCTCGAAGTGACTGTAAGCCATCCCAAAAGTTCTATAGAGAGAACAGGCAAAAGTCCAAACAGCCAAGTATAAGACCACCGATTTTTTTTTCGAAACCAATTATTGCCCATAATCTTTGATACTTGTGAAAACCCCTTGAATTTCAATGCAACAGGACGACAAACTTCCAAAAATCATTCTAGATTCGCATGAATCGTAAAATTGCCTGAATACTGTCGAACAAGTTTCATTAGAAGCATGCAACTAACACTAAATTTAGCAGCTTTATCAAAATCGGCAGACAAGGCATCTCTAGAATCAACTGTTGCCACAAAATCATCTCTGGAAAGGTTTGAGCATATTGCATTTGACGCTACCATACTTCTTCAAAACTTCTGGTTTTAAAATACAAATTTTTGAGACTTGAAGTATTCATTGTTTTTTTTCTATCACAAGGGACATAGCCTTCTGAGAGATCTTGGAAGTCAGCCACTTGGAAACCTTACTTCAAACGTAAACTCATCGCTTATGAATGTGGACATCACTCTGAACAAGACTTATATAGCTAAGTGCTGTTCTAAATACAGTCGGTAGTGCTCCTAAAAACTCCAAATCTAGAATCACTTTACATGCAGTGGTTTAGGTACATTCCTGTATCAAGCAATACGTTTATATGTTGCCAGCAGCATATTTGTCCTTAGAAGTTAGTGTTTTATCGAGTGTATCGTCAAAGGATGATAACAATTTAAAACTTAGTGACTTTATAAATTGTGCTCTTCCATTTAAATTTGAGAGTATTCGAGTTTAATCTACAACTCGTCTTAATGGCATCGGGTTCTGAAAGAGCGATACTAAATTTTATGCATACTAAAGAAGTAGCTTTATTTTGGATGTGTTTTTGCGGCCTTTGGGGGCAGCAACCGATGTCATCAATAGCTAATCCTGTTCCTGCTGCTGATGGTGTTGGAACAAGGGTCAACATTAGTGGAAACCGCTTTGACATCACAGGCGGGCAGCTATCAGGGGATCAAGCAAACCTATTTCATAGCTTTCAGCAATTTGGTTTAACACAAGAACAAGCTGCGAACTTTCTCTCTAATCCGCAAATTCAGAATATTCTCGTTCGCGTTAATGGTGGAGACATTTCTGTTATCAATGGTCTTTTGCAGGTTAGCCAAGGTTCATCGAATCTCCTTTTTATGAATCCTTCAGGGATTATATTTGGTCCAAATGCAACGCTAAATTTACCAGCAAACTTTATCGCCACAACTGCTGATAAGTTACAGTTCAGCAACGGGATTTTTAGTGTCTTCGGAGAAAATCAATATTCAGCATTGTTAGGTGAGCCAACTAGTTTTGTCTTCTCAGCGGCAGAACCAGGCTCAATCTTAAATTTCGCGAACCTATCAGTTAATGCAAACAGCAACTTAGGACTGCTTGGAGGAACCGTCATCAGTCCCGGCAATTTATCTGCACCGGAAGGTGAGGTAAGAATAGCAACTGTTCCTGGGAAAAGGGCTATTCGGATTGGTCAGTCAGGAAGCCTTCTTCAATTAGAAGTGCAACTGCCTCCGGAGACTACAGATGTAAATGATGTAGCCTTCTCTATCATGGCTCTGCCTGACTTGTTAGCTAGTTCGACAGTTACCGAAGATTCACTCTTACAATCTTTAGGGCTAGCTCAATACGATGCTGACAATAGTCATATTGGGATATCACCTGGAGATATTCTAGTTCAAAATATCAATGCAAATATTTCTAGTGTTACGGCTGTAGAAAATCTGACATCTATTAGCGGCAATTTTGAGGCAAATAGCGATCTACAACTTGTCGCGAATCAAAATATTCAACTGCGAGATAATAATATTAATCCTTTGAAGATTACAGCAGGTCGAGACTTAGTTATTCAGGGCAATCAACTTATAGATATCTTGGCATTTTCAAACGGTGAAACTACCATTGCCAGTGGCCGTGATTTACGACTGGTTAGTAAGCAGGCGGTCTCCGGAGATGCCCACTTTAACAGTGGGCGGAATTTTTCAATTCTTGACTTGTCTGAAAACCCAGGTGATTTTTCCAGTCTCTATGATCCAATTATTAGTGCTAATGGCGATGTTTCCTTCGGCAATTATTCTGGCGTTTCACTGAAAGTAGAAGCTACAGGAAATATCTCTGGAGGCAATATTTTTATCAATGGTCCTGATACAAGTGGTTTAACTGGGGCTGATCCTGATATTCCTATTTTAATAAACAATCGTGCAGCTATTTTACGTGCAGGTGTTACGGCGCTTGAAAATGCGGAAAATATTCCACAAAGCGTTGGCTCAAGTAGCTTCAATGGCACAGGTAATACTTCAGATTCAGGAAATATTACTGTTGGGAGTATTAATACTAGCTCTTCTAACTCTCCCGAAAGTAGTATCATCATTCTTGATTCAAAAGGGAGCGTTGTCGCAGGGAATTTAACTGTTCGTCGGTCTGCTAATTCAGGAGGACAGATAGATATCAGAACTCGCCTCGGTGATGTGCGAGTAGGTGAGCTTGATGCATCATCCACTTTGAGTGCCGGCGGTAACATATCTGTTTCTTCTTTTGGTGATGTCATCATTGACACGATTGAGACACAAGGCAATAGTTTCGGAGGAAATATTACAGTTAATTCCACGACTGGTAGCCTTCAAACGGGACAGATAACTGCATCCACATTTTCATCAGCAAGTTCAAGTAGTGTGAATAATGGGGAGCCAGTCGTTCTTTCTGGAGACGGTGGTTCAATTGAGCTTAATGCTCTTCGTAACATCACAGTTAACGGTGAAATCCGTACTAGTACAAGTGATGATGGTTCAGGGGGAAATATTTCTTTGTCCTCCAGTACGGGAGGTATCTTCATTGATGGCAGAATCTCAACTTTTTCTAATGAGACAGGGAGTGGCGGCAATATTTCAATTACAGCTCTAGATGATATTTCGACGACTGACAGTATTAGCACTTCTGCTGATGGTTCAGGAGGAAATATTACTTTGTCTTCTAGTACAGGAGATGTCTTTGTTGATGGCGGAATATCGACTTTTTCTATCGAGACAGGGAATGGTGGCAATATTTCAGTTACTGCTTTAAATAGCATTTCTACAACTGGCAGTATTAACACTTCTGCATTTTCATCTACCAGCAGTGGTAATGGGGGCAGTGTTTCGCTTATTACAACAAGCTCTTCAAGCTCAAGTAGTATTTCTGTCAGTAATATTTTTACAAGCGGTAGCAGCAGTAGTGGACCAATAAATTTGACGGCAAATAATGTAAATTCTGGTTTTACCAGTAACCCTGCGGCAATCAACAGAATTGTTTCTACTGCGAGTAATCCACTCACGACACCCACCGAAGACGAAACTCCTTCTGTCGCTAGTTTCACTCCTCCTCCTACTCCTCCAAAATTTGAAAAAACTGATCGTCTGGAAAATGATTTTACGAGTGAATTTGAACAACACTTTGGCCGTCAATTTCCTCGTAGATTTGCTACTGCAGAAAATATACGCTCAGCACTACATACACTTGATGTAAGGACAAATGCTTCTGCCACAGGTGGGGGAACTGCAGTTGTATATGTATCTTCCGAAGGTAGTCAAGCAACCCTAAGAATTGAAACGGCTCAAAGCAAAGGATTAGATATTTTTAGCAAAAACCCTGTTGAGTCAAAAAGTAACACTGATCAAAAAGGCTCAGTCACAATCAACGACAGCTCTTTCTCCAGCTCTGGTAATGTTGCATCTGGAGATATTTCTGATAGTGAACTAGAAGAGCTTGTCCGAAGTTTACATATAGAAATACAGAGACCCGAATCGAATAATTATCTTGAATATGCTGCACAACTTTATGATTGGCTCATTAGACCAACTGAAGTCCGTCTAAAAGAGCAAGGTCAAAATGTAGACACCCTCCTCTTCTCGATGGAGAGTGGTTTGAGATTAATTCCTTTGGCCGCTCTGTATGATAGAGAAACTGGTAAGTTTTTGGCAGAAAAGTATAAAGTCAGTATCATTCCAAACTTCGGCTCGATAGATCTTCGCTATGATAAGCCCGAAGCTCGTTCACAGGCCAGTATTCTAGCGATGGGAGCTTCGGAATTTAAAGAGTCTGATATTTATGCTCCTCTTAATGCTGTTCCTTTAGAACTATCAGTTATTGAAGACATTTGGTATGGTTCTGCAAATGAAGAGCGTCCAAGACAATTTTCTAAAAATCAAGATTTTACTTTAGCAGCTCTCCGCGAAGCTCGTCGCGATAATGCATTTCAAATAGTTCATTTAGCTACCCATGCTACTTTTCGTCCAGGAGAACCTAGTAATTCTAGTATTCAACTTTGGGATACAGCCTTACCGCTTAATAAACTACAAATAGAAACTCTAAATTGGAGTAACCCTCCCATCGATTTATTAATACTTAGTGCGTGCCAAACAGCATTAGGAGATGATCAAGCTGAATTAGGCTTTGCTGGACTTTCTCTACAAGCTGAGGTGAAGTCTACTCTAGCTAGCCTTTGGTATGTTAGTGATTTAGGTTCTTTAATTTACATGATGGAGTTTTACAGGCATCTTCGTGACCCTTCGTTATTAACAAAAGCGGCAGTAGTTCAACGAACTCAAAGAGCTTTGTTAGACCATCAGAGAAATTTTCAAAACTTACAAGAACTTGACATTAAAATCACAAATATGCTTCGGGAAGATGTAACTAAAGCAAAATCACAATTAACTTCATCTGAACGTTTGGGTTTGCAAAGACTACAAGAAAATATTAGAAATTCAGGTTATGAGATTGCAGAAAGATTAACTCATCCTTTTTATTGGTCTTCGTTTACTTTGGTCGGTAGTCCATGGTGAATAATGCTTGATCTCTAAACACAAAAAGACTTTAGAGTGTTCATAAAAGTCGACTGTTCGCTTTTCCTGCTACTTTGTCCAATGCAAAAAAAAGTTTTTTTATTAGTTTTTTTAATCAACTACACTAGTTTTCATACATTGAAAGTTACTGCAGAAACTACGAGCTCACTTGATGGTTTAGTTGGGCTTACATCTATGGATAATAATCTTTTAGATGATGTCGAATCCTCAAAAGAATCAGAGTTTTTTGTCAGCAATACTAAAGTAGAGAGAAATGTCTTTTTTGCTCTAGGAGGCGCTGCCTTACAGCCAGACAAAAACGACGAAGTGGATTTAGAAATAGTCAAGCATCAAAAAAATAGTTTAGCTTTAGATTCTATTAGCTTGAGGTCAAACACATTTTTAAATCTAGAAACAGAATCCTATCAATCCTCCGCTTCTAGATTAAATCTTGAAAAAGCCAACTCAACTATATCCGTGACGTCACCCACTC